>NZ_JACRVW010000001.1:0-464867 GCF_018812085.1 Gluconobacter sp. P5H9_a | reverse complement strand
CTGGTCATAAGCAGCCTGATACGGCGCAATATAAACCTGGAACAGCTGCTGCCCTTTTTTGACGTCCGCACCCTGCTCAAAGTCACGCGAGACAATCACACCATTCACCTGCGGCCGGATCTGCGCCTGTTCATAGGCATCCGTTCGGCCGGGAAGAGACGTCTCCAGCGTAACCGGCTGGGTTTGCAGCGTCATGACGCCAACAGGCTGTGGCGGCAATTGCGGAGCGGCAGCTTTCTTCTGACAGCCAGCAACCAAGAAAGGCATGGCTGCCAGCAAAGGGATCATTGTTTTGGCCTGACGGCGCATCTGACCTTTCTCCAAGACGACAGTCGCGGACGACATCCAAAATGTTTTCTGAAAAGAAGGCATGATACAGCCGCTATCCTGTGATACAGAAACCACGCAGTTTCCAGTTGTTCCGGAAACTAGCCGGTTTCTTTGATGAACGTCAATTCGGCCGGTACGAATAATCCCGGAGTTGATCTTGAACAGTCCCACTTCCGCCCTACCCGATACCCGCAAGCTGCGGTGCTGCGATCATAACGGTTCAGTGGATGACGCAGAGCGCAAGACGCGGATCCTGAATGCTGCAAGTTCAATGCTCACGACTCATGGCTATCATGCAGCGTCCATGGACAGCATTGCTACGTGCTCCGGGATGTCCAAAAAGACGCTCTACCAGTTTTTCGAGTCTAAAAAATCTCTTTTCGAGACCCTTATTATCGAACGGCTTTTCGCCCCGATCCCTTACACGCCGGTTGAAACAGATCCGCTGCCCCAACAGCTCCAGATGATGATGATGCTTATCGCAGAGCAGCTTTTCGACGAAGAGCGGCTTGGCCTGCTGAAATCCATTATCACGGAAACCACGCGCAATCCTGCCGTACGTCAAATCGTCACAGATCTGTTTCATCTCTCTGGTCGCGCGCTGCCGGTTCAACAGTGGCTGACCAAGCAGGTCCAGGCAGGTCACCTTGATATCGAGAACATCGAAGAGGCCGCCGACCTACTTTTCAGCATGACCCTTGGCGGCCCGCTGCTCGCGCATCTGACTCACTGCAAGCCTCCCAAGGAAGGCGAAAATCTGGCCCATTTTATGGCGTATGGGATCCAGACTTTTCTCAAGGCCCATAGTACCTGACTGCTTTACCCACCTACGGGCAGACCTGCCGGACTTTCTCCAACAAGAAGATTAAAGACCCCTGCGGACGATGAGTGCTCCATTGAAGAACCATACTGCTTTTTCAGCATAGTAAGCGTGGCGCCATCATGAGCTCTTGAGGCATCACCGGCCAGTTCCAGAACCAGGGCTTCCAGCTCTACTGACAGAGTTGAAGCATCTTTTCGCGCCGCCCAAGCCGCATCGAGGGCTGGCTTCAGAGCAGACACTGCACCAGCCCAGTCCTTCGCCTGCTCCATCAGTTTCGCACGCATTTTCAAAGCCTGAACCTCTGTCCGGCCTGTGAGGTAACGTTCCGCTTTAGGCAGATCGTGTTGGGCCTGCGCAATTTCGGCGCGAAGCAAAGTCACATCCAATGCTTCCAGTTGCCCTCCCGGAAGCGCAGAAACATCTTCTGGCTTTTCCGCTGGTAAATCATGGAGTGCCGCACCCAGATCACCCGCATCAAGATCCAGACGAACAAGCTTCAGCATAGTGTCCTGATGTTCCGCCCCCTGCTGGTTCCGCAGAAGACGACGCAAGACCATTCGTTGAGCTGCCGGAAGACCTAACACAGCATAACGACGGTCCAGAGCTTTCAGAAAATAGGTTTGCAATGTCGGATCATTCGGCGTGATCGTCAGGGCTGATTTCAACAGCTCAACTTCGGCGAGAGCACCGGGCATTTCGATATTTTTCTGTTCCGCAAGCCCTCGGGCAATGACGATTACCCTGTCATGCCCAGGAAAATCCTCTTGCCCATAGACAGCCTGCCCGTCTTGCACGCCCTGTTGAGCGGCGCGCCATTCTTTCCCTTTAATGAAGGCATCAATACTCAACAGGCGTGCCTCACGCTCCCTTCCTGCCATTCGAAAAGCAGGCATAAGGGCATCCACACGCTCACCTACTGCTTTTGCGGGCAAAGCACCTGTTTCAAGATCCCGTTTCAAAGCGGCTTCGCGTGCAACAGGCCATATCAGGGGAGCAGGATCATGAGCGAGCTTTTCAAGCTGCTCTCTTGCATCCGACGCACGGGTATCCGTTGCCACCAAGGCACGCGCAAGCGCAGTTTCAGGCCCCAAAGGCAGAGACGATAGAACGCCCCGATCTTTTGCCGTGCCGTATCGCGCGACCCACTCTGCCCCCACTGGTAACAGGCGGTGCCGCAAAGGCTGAGAATAAGCCGAGACCGATGGCAAGCCTGCCGCAATCAAGCTTGCTATAAGGGTTCTCTGCGCATTGACATCACGCCCGTCTCCCACAAGGGGAAACTGCGCACGCACCATGCCTCGCCAGAACTGATCTTCCGGCGCCGCCCCTTCTTCTTCCGTTAAGAGAGACTGATCAGCGCGACCGTTGAGCACTGCCGCAATCTGTTTCAGTCTTCGTACATCCTTGCGCGCACCCCCTTCAGGTTGATCTTCCAGTGCTGCCTGCAAAACCTGAGAAACCAATGCACCATTCGCCAATCTCGCCGCTGCCTGTGCCAGACGGACCCGCGCATCAAAGCGCTGTCCTGCTGACGCTGTTGCCGCCGCGATCCAGGCGCGATGAACACTGTCTCGCAGATTTTCAGGCGCACTATCGGCCAACGATACCCCGGCATCCGAGGCCCCATAAGCAGCCAGCTTTCCGCCAGCGAGAAGCGGAGTATCACCTGGGCCAACTCGATCCAGAAAAAACTGCTTTCCGCTTTGCCTTAACTCGATTGCATCGTCATCAGCCGCGATAACCAGCCCCGTCAGGCTAGGGCGAACCTCAAAACCCGCTCCACGCCGGATCAAGTCACCGGATATAGATCCTGACCGTGAGAGACCGAGCAAAAGTCGCCGACCGGAATCTGGATCCCGGAACGTGACAACGGCCAAAGCCCCATCCGTCCGAGGTGGCATGAAAGTTAAGGCACCGCCATCTTGGCCCAATAACATAGCGTCTGTTGGTGAGGCCGGCTGTTGTGCGAGAGAGACCGTCCATCCATGCCCGGCAGGCCTGACTGATGGAATGGCTCCTTCAGGGCACAGGATGCTAACAGCCGTCACATCCGCCATAACACGAGCAGATACAGCCTCGAATGGCGTATCATTTGTGAGCCCTGCAGTGTCTATAGCATGGCGCCCGGCAGCGACGATCAGGAGACGCCGACCATTCTGAAAGGCAGCAACCGGCGTCATCTCACCCAAAGGTAGCCATAAGCCAGTTGCGGTTGGGGCAACATCCTCTTTAGCCTGTATAACAGGCTGCACACCGACGTTCGCGCGTTCTACCGCCGCCTTCTCCTTCTTTGACAAAAGGGGGGAAGGATCATTTAGAAATGACCAGCCTGATGGAAGAAGCGCACTCCCCGTAGACGGTAAAGCTGATGCGCTTTCTGACAGCATCAACACTATCAGCACACACAGGCATCTACGCCCCAGCATTACCCGTTATCCCCAACACGCATCCCAGGATGCGCATGAGCATTTGCGAGCATCTGTGTCGCCAGAATAGCCCTTTGTGGAGACATGGCTTCCATGATCGCTGAAGCCTTCCGCGGGCTCATACGGTTCAGAAGGCCCACGCCAACCCGCAAATCAAGAATATTGAAAATAGCGGCCGCATCGACGGGCTTCATCGCCTCATAAATCCTGACCAGTCTTTCCGCATCCTGGTTCAAAAGCTCGTCCGAATGTCGTGCTGTCTCTTCAAACTGCGAACGGGATGTCTGGAGTGCGGTCATCCGACGTTGCAGTTCTTCTTCTGCCGCATCTACCAGACGTTGCCGATCTTCCAACGCAGCGGCCTTGCGATCCAGTTCCTGCTGCCGTGCAGCCAGCTCTGCTTTCAGCCCGGGATCAGGCGTTATCGGCGCCATTTCATTTGCCGACTGAAGCGCTCCCTGACATCCCCCTGCCTTGCAAAGATCTGGAGAGGCAAGCTTCTGCTGAGCAGGTTTCCCATCCTGCGCCTCAGACGACTTGCTTGCAGTTCCTTCAGCATCAGCGTTCGGTGAGGCTTGTGAGGTGGTCGGCTGCGCCACGGCAGACGACATCAATGACGAATTGGTTGACGCATCAACATACCCAACCAGATCGTAAACTTTCGCGCCCAGCAAGATGATCATCAAACCACAGGCAATATGCAGCAAGCGGAAGAGCATGAGCGTTACACCTGCTTCTGACGAAGAGCACGCAACAGTTCCCGTTCTGCTGCAGTCTTACCGGATGGCGTTTTCAAAGTACTCGCCGCCAGCCATCGTCCTTCATCTGCCCTGACGCGTGCAGAGAAACGAGGGCTATCCATATCCGGCGCCTCTGCCTCCCTGACAGTCGCGGTATTGGCAGGGCGGCCAATTGACGCTGTTTTTTCCAAAATCTGAGCAACGGCTTCTGATCGTTCGCAGAGTATCGTCAGCTCATGTTTGAGGCTCTTTCCGCTCTCCACCGTTTTGCCAAGCGAACGACCAACCATTTCAGTCGTCTGACGCAGATGGTCGATACCGGCTTGAGCCTGCTGACTACTACTATGCAAACTCGCAATTAGGGCATCCAGCTCTCCCCGGTTTCGACGAATGACCGATAGCGCCCGCCCAAGATAGAGGCTGTAGAAAATCGTAATCAGCAGCAGGGCTGACAGAGCAACTTCAAGCACAATCTGGAACCTGTCCATGGAAACTGCTCCGCCTTTTCAGCTGTACGCAGAAGGGCGATCAGCGGCCCCTCCGCCAATAAGATTTTCTTCAATACGAACCGCGACATGACCCTGCTTCTTGCCAACCCGCCCCCGAAAGACCGTCTTTCCGCCACAGCGCAGTTGAACGAGAGCCGTAGGATCACGGCGCAGCACCAGCATCTCGCCCGGCGAAAGAGCCATGATGTCCTGCAAATTCATGCTCTGCTCTTCCAGAACGGCGTCGAGCGTGACGTCAGTATTCCAGAGCTCTTGGGCAAGATGACTTTCCCAGATGCCGTCATGGCCAAATTTTTCACCCATGAACTGTTGCAGCAGGATTTCCCGAACAGGCTCCAGCGTCGCATGCGGCAGAATGAGATCTACATCTCCGCCGCGTCCATCCATATCAATGCCAAACCGTGCCAACACGACGCCATTTGCGGCACGGGAAATGGTCGCAAAACGGGAGTTCAATTCCAGCCGTTCAAAGCGGAAGTTCACAGCGCATAAAGGGCTGAAACTCATGGAGAGATCGGAGAGGATCACACGGATCAGAGGTTCAACTAGCGCCCGCTCAATCGCCGTATGATGCCGTCCTTCTGTCCGCCTCTCGCCATCTCCGTGAGGACGAACACGATCACGCCCTCCCAGCAACGCATCAATGACGCTGTAAACAAGAGAAGAGTTGAGAACGAGAATTCCGTAATTGTCCCACTCCTCCGCCTTGAAGACGGCAAACATGGATTGCCCGGAAACATTCTCCAGATAATCCCCGAACCTCTGGGAAGCCAGACGATCCATTGAGACTTCAACGTTATCGCTGGTGAAGTTGCGTAGGCTGGTCGTGAGAATCCGGACGAGACGGTCAAAAACCACCTCAAGCATAGGGAGCCGCTCGTAAGAGACGAACGACGTGCTCAGCAGTTTTTCCAGACCACTTCCTTCGCCGCCACCGCTCACGTTGGCGTCGCTCCCGAAGAGGCTATCAATCTCGTCCTGGTTCAGAATCCGGTCCGCACCGTCATCTTCTGGAAAACCAAGATCATCCATAGAAAGGGCAAACCGCGGCATCGGCGCATCGTTTACACCGCCCTCCGACATCGGGGCGGCTTCTGCCTTCTGTGCGTCTGGCATCACTGCACCAGAACTTCCACAAAGAAGAGATCCCGCACGACGAGCGGCGCAAGAATGTTAGAAATCTGCGCCAGCATGGTTTCCCGCAGACGATAGATTCCCGCTCCGGTCAGTTCGTCCGGGCGCATCCCATGCAAGCAGGTCTGGAAGGCATCCTGTATCTGGGGCATGAGCGACCCGATTTTTGCCGTATCTTTGCTGTCTTCAACCTGAAGGCGCGCACTGATCCGGACATAACGCGCCCTGCCATCTCCGGTATCAAGGTTGGACACCAGCGTCGGGATGGTAATGAGTGTCAGGGATATCGGTTGAGACGCCGCTTTTACGGGACGGGACGCAGGATGTTGGAAATGTCGCCAAGCGAATACGCCGCCTCCAGCCAGCAGAGCACAGAGCACTGCTGCGATCAGGATAATCCTGCGTTTTCCGCCAGCTTTCGCCGGGATCTCAAGTTCCGGAGTCTCCGTCGTCACTGTCTGTCTGCCTTCTCTTTCGGACAGACGGCATCATTCGAGAAAAAGATTAACATTGGGTTTATGACGCGTCGGAAAAGGCCCCTTGTCCTGTACGCTGGAAGCCTTTGCCTGACAGGACTCCTTCTCGCTGGATGCGCCTCCCAACCCTCTCCCTACAATCGGTATTACGCGGCAAACGGCGCTTACAAAGCCCCCGGCACAGCCAGTGATCCCTGGGGGCCATACATTCAGCAGGCGGCCAATCGCTTCTCGATTCCCGAAGCGTGGATCAGAGCTGTCATTCATCAGGAATCGGGAGGACATCAGTATCTGAACGGCCAGCCCATCACATCCAGCGCCGGAGCCATGGGCCTGATGCAGCTCATGCCGCAAACCTATGCCGAAATGCAGAGCCGGTTCGGGCTTGGTTCTGATCCATATGAACCGCATGACAACATCATGGCAGGAACCGGCTACATCAAAATACTGTCTCGTAAATATGGGGCGCCAGCATTCCTAGCCGCTTATAACGCCGGGCCACAGCGCCTTGAGGACTATCTCTATCAAGGGCGCTCTCTTCCAAACGAGACCGTTAACTACGTCGCAAGCATCACGCCGCATCTGGGTACACAGATCGCTATGACAGGACCATTGGCAGCCTACGCGTCGTCACAGCAACTGAACGCATCTCCTATGGAGGTCGCAGAAGCACCTGATACCAGCACACAACTGGCCATGGCTCAGTCTTCCAGACAGTATGGTTCAACACAGCAGAGCGTTCAGCAGGCATGGTCCAGACGGCGCATTACGTCTGTCCCGTCAGATACAATGCCACCGGAACTGCCGCCTCTTGGCCCCTGTGACCCGGATGCCGCCTATGATCCAAGTATGGCCTGCACTCCCGTCTCCGTCCCCAACCGTCAACTTGCAGCCCCGTCTGCAACTGTCGAGCAATCGACAGTTGCCAGCACGCTCCTGCCTCCGGCTCCTGTCATTCCCACACCACCTCGAACACCTCGCGCCTCTCAGAGTCTGACACCCACAGCCGTCAGCTATCGCGCGCCAGGAACTTACGGAGACTGGGGCATTCAGGTCGGAGCTTTTGCGAATCCCGGACAGGCACGCTTTGCCGCGAACATGGCGCGACAGACGGCATTCTCTCCACTTCAGGCATCGCAAATCCAAATTCAGCCCACAATGTCTCATGGAACGCGCTTCTATAGAGCCCGTCTTGCTGGTATCAGCCGGGCCGGGGCTGCCAGTGCCTGTAGCAGTCTGACAGCGCAGGGCATGGCCTGCATGGCCGTTCCACCTGGACATTAAATGTCTCAAAAGTCTGAATTTTCGTAAGGAAACTCAATGCTCGTTGGCAATGAGAGGACTTTGCCGTATGTTCCCATGCAGATTGGACATACCTGCCACGCATGAAGTGTAGGTGACTCCCGTCCAGACATTGATTCACCCCGCCGATCCCGGCCCTCAGGATGCGCAGATGACGACCAGCCCTGCTCACGATCACACTCCACCATCGGAAGATGTCATCAGCGAGGAAGGGTATCACAAGGATCTTGGTCGTCGACACGTTCAGATGATCGCCATCGGTGGCGCCATCGGAACCGGACTGTTCCTTGGTGCTGGCTCCCGCCTTCAGGTTGCCGGTCCTTCCCTTGCGCTGATCTATGCCGTTTGCGGCGTTTTTTCTTTCTTGATTCTCCGTGCCCTTGGAGAACTGGTCATGTACCGCCCGACCAGCGGTAGTTTCGTGACCTATGCCCGCGAATTTCTTGGCGAAAAAGCCGCCTATGCTGCGGGCTGGCTCTCATTCCTCAACTGGGCCATGACGGGCATCGTCGATATCACCGCCGTCGCCCTTTACATGCACTACTGGGCCGTTTTCGTGGACGTCCCCCAGTGGGTTTTCGCTCTTGGCGCTCTCAGCATCGTTGGCACGATGAACATGATCGGCGTCCGCTATTTCGGTGAGATGGAGTTCTGGTTTTCGCTCATCAAGGTCGTGGCGCTTGCTGCATTTCTCATCGCCGGAACGCTTATTCTCGGCAGCCGGATGCCCGTAGCCGGGCACACCACGGGCCTTCATCTGATCACAGAGAACGGTGGCCTGTTCCCGCATGGAATCATGCCAGTCTTTCTGCTGCTGCAGGGTGTGGTGTTTGCCTATTCCGCCATTGAACTGATTGGCACTGCCGCTGGAGAATGCCACGATGCGCGTGAAATTCTGCCGCGCGCTGTGAACAGCGTCATCTGGCGTATCGGTCTCTTCTATGTTGGCTCGGTTGTCCTGCTCGTCTGCCTGCTGCCATGGACAGCCTATCATGCTGGCGTCAGCCCGTTCGTGACGTTCTTTCAGGCACTTGGAATTCCGGGCGTTGGCACGATCATGAACATCGTTGTCCTGACTGCGGCACTGTCCAGCCTCAATTCAGGCCTGTACTCCACAGGTCGCGTACTGCGTGCCTTGTCCCTTGGTGGATCAGGCCCTCAGGTGCTTTCGAAGATGAACAAAAGCTCCGTACCTTACATGGGTATCCTGACGACGCTTTCTGTTTATCTGGTTGGCGTTGGCCTGAACTACCTGATCCCTTCCCGCGTGTTTGAAGTGGTTCTGAACTTCTCGGCCATCGGAATCATCAGCACATGGGGTTTCATCCTGTTGTGCCAGCTTCGCCTACGAGCCGCTATCAATCGCGGCGAAATTGCTCCGACAACTTTTGCCATGCCTGGCGCCCCCTATACCAACTGGGCAACACTAGGGTTTCTGGCCTTTGTTCTTCTGATGATGGCTTTCGATTACCCGGACGGCACGATCACCATTGGTGCCATTCCTCTGATCGGACTTATCCTTGTAGGCGGATGGCTCCTTCTGGCGCGCACCCGAAAAGCCCACTGAGATACTAATAAAAAAGCACTCCTTATCGGGGCGCTTTTTTTATGAGCTCCTGTCGAAATCAGGAGTTCTCGACAGGCAGGGCGCCAACAGGCGGAAGCCACACAAGGCACGTCGTCCCGCGCCCCGGCGCACTGGCGACCCTGAGTCTTCCACCGTGTCGGTCAAGAATATGCCGAACGATAGACAAGCCAAGACCAGTGCCCTGTTTGGCCGGCTCTACCTTATCCACCACACGATAAAACCGCTCTGTCAGCCTGGGGAGATGATGCGCTTCCATACCGCGCCCATTGTCTTCTACCCCAAGCAGTACGCCTCCCTCTTCAGGCCAGCGGTCATCCCGATCCGGGGCCCGTCGGGCGAACAGAGTTACAGTGAAGGGGCGACCTTCTTCCTGGCCATACCGCAGAGCATTTTCGATAAGGTTCAGAAGCACCTGAACCATCTCATCCTCATCCGCCCGGATTGTCAGCTCGTCCTCAATGGCAATTTTGAGCGTACATCCTGGCTCATCAAACCGAGGAGCGACCTCTCCAAGTACAATCGCCATCAGATCTGCGATTTCAACCAGATCACGGGGCCGCTGATGCTCATGAGCCTGGACACGAGACAGATACAGCAACCGGTCGATCAGGCGTTTCAGCCGGGCAGACTGCTGAGCCATGATCTCCAGAAACTGCTGTCTCGTCCCTTCATTCATGCTGCTCCCCCCAGTTCGGAGGGCATCAATGAAGCCACTCAGAGACGCCAGAGGCGTACGGAGCTCATGACTGGCATGAGCTACGAAATCGACCCGCATCCTGTCCAGAACCTGCGCTTCGCTACGATCCGAGAGCATGACAAGCACGCGTGTATACCGGTCGTGCGGGGCAGAAATTCTTCTCAGTGAGAGATGAAGCGTACGAGGGACTGGAACGTCCAGCGTGAACGTGGTGGAACAGATTGAGGGCAAGCCATCCACATCATTGGGTGCAACGCGTAATGCGGCAGAGAGAGCCGAGCGTGCGGCAGGATGACGGAGGATAGCCCCTACACTATCCCCAAACTGGGTAAGTGCCTCCTCGTTGGCCTGAAGAACTGCCCCGAGCCGGTCCAGCAGAAGAACACTCCCGGGGAAGATCTCGATAGGAAGAATAGTCTCTGAAGCTGGTCCTGCGGAGGCCAGGGCTGAATGTTCGGTATGTGCAGGTAACGGCACAGAAGGACGCCGCAAAGCCAGAAACACACATCCCCATCCGGCAACCGCCACGCCCATAAGAACAAGCCCTGCCCAGAGAGGCAGACCTTCATGGGAGACGGCTACCAGGCTTTCAGCCTTCAAAGCCCGTCCGTGACAGGACCATCATCCAGTGCATAACCAGCGGCCCGGACAGTGCGCACCAGGTCCGGCTCGTTAGGACCATTGATTGCCTTGCGAAGTCGCCGGATATGCACGTCGATCGTGCGGATCTCGACATGGATATTTTGCCCCCAGATCCGCCGCAAAAGATCTTCTCGGGAAAAAACCTTCCGTGGATTACGGATTAGCAGATCCAGAAGACGGTATTCCGTTGGGCCGAGTGACAGCAGACGACCTGCCCGTTCAATCCGATGCGTTTCCGGGTCCAGCGTAATATCTGCAAAAGACAGCACATCGTATGAAGACTGATGTCGGCGCAGAAGGGCCCGCAGACGTGCATCCAGCGTATCGACGCTGCAAGGCTTGATCAGATAGTCATCCGCGCCTGTATCGAGCCCACGAATGGCGTCCTGCTCGCCCGAGCGAGCCGTTAGCAGCAGAACCGGAAGATCCCGCAGGGCCGGATTACTACGAATACGACGACACAGATCAAGCCCCGACATCCCCGGGAGCATCCAGTCCAGTACGGCAGCATCTGGACGGGCCGTCTCAAGAAACAGGAGAGCCGTTTCAGCATCCGCGGCAGTTTCGACACGATAACCCCGCTGTTCGAGGTTATAGCGCATCATCAGGAGCAAAGCGGGATCATCCTCAACAACGAGAATAAGCCCCTTTGCCCTGATCTGGGTGCTTCCGCTCACCGGTCGGGCTGTTCAGCAGCGTTATCAGCAGTTGCAGGCGCGCCCCGCGGACGCACGGCCGGCAGGTTGTCTCCCGTCACGGCATAGAAGACGCGTTCAGCAATATTGGTGGCGTGATCACCAATCCGTTCAAGGTTCTTGGCAATGAACAGAAGCTCCGTGCAGGCACGGATGTTCCGTGGATCTTCCATCATGTAGGTCACGAGCTCACGGAACAACGCCGTGTAATACTCATCCACCGCGCGGTCTGCGTGCCAGACTTCCATGGCCCGGTTGGAATCCTGCTGCGTGATGGCGTCGATGGACCGGCGCAGATTGTCCTGCACCAGACGCCCCATGCTCCGCAGACCGGACAGCGAAATCTGCCCGTCAGCGCCACGAATGCGGAGGGACCGACGCGCGATGGACGAGGCATAATCGCCGATACGTTCCAGATCGCCAGTGATTTTCAGCGCTGCAACGATCTCGCGCAGATCGCTGGCCATCGGGCTTCGCAGAGCCAGGAGGCGAATGGCAAGACTTTCGACGTCCCGCTCCAGCTCATCTACGTCCGGATCCTGACGGGCTGCGGCATCGGCAGCTTCCTCATTCCGGTCTGCGATGGCCGAAAGCGCCAAGGCGACCTGATTCTCTACGATGCCACCCATCTGGGACATCATGGACCGGAGCTGCCCCAGCTCCTGCTCGTAGCTTTTAACGATATGAGATCTGTCAGCCATGGCGGATTATCCAAATCTTCCGGTGATGTAGTCCTGGGTCTGCTGCTGGCGTGGATTGGTGAAGATACGATCTGCCGCATCCACTTCAATCAGCCGCCCCATGTAGAAAAATGCAACCTGATCCGCACAACGCGCAGCCTGCTGCATATTGTGTGTCACGATCGCAATGGTGAACTCTTCCTTGAGTTCGTCCAGAAGCTCTTCAATGCGCGCTGTAGAGATCGGGTCCAATGCGGAAGTCGGTTCGTCCAACAGCAGCACTTCGGGACGTGTTGCGATGGACCGCGCAATGCACAGTCTCTGCTGCTGACCGCCCGAGAGGCCGGCTGCCGGAGCATTCAGGCGATCCCGCACTTCATTCCACAGGGCGACGCGTGTCAGAACGTCCTGCACGCGCACATCCATGTCTGCTTTGCTCAGTCGCTCATGGAGGCGCACACCGAATGCGATGTTGTCATAGATCGACATGGGAAACGGCGTCGGTTTCTGGAACACCATGCCGATCCGCGCGCGCAGGATGTTCAGATCCAGCCCGGTTTCAAGAATGTTGCGACCATCGAAAATCACTTCTCCCGTTGCACGCTGTCCCGGATAGAGATCATACATCCGGTTGAAGATCCGCAGAAGCGTGGACTTGCCACACCCGCTGGGGCCGATCATCGCCGTCACTTTCCGGGCGGGAAAGTCGATGCTGATATCGTGCAGGGCATGGTTTTGCCCGTAGTAGAAGTTCAGATTGCGAACGGCGAGGGCCACTTGCGGCTTGGTCTCGTTCATTTTGAAATCCTGTAAAGTCATCCGCGCCGGGCCGAAAAACGAACGGCAATATTGATGGCCAGAACACCTAGTGTCACCAGAAGAGCACCAGCCCAAGCGAGCTGTACCCAGTCGTCATAGGACGCGCCCGCATACTGGTAGATCGTTACCGGCAGACTGGCCATCGGGTGGTTCAGGCTGAAGGACCAGTTCTGATTACCGAGAGATGTGAAAAGCAGGGGGGCTGTTTCACCACTCACACGAGCCAGAGCCAGAAGAATACCTGTCAGAACGCCGGTCTTCGCTGAGCGCAGACAAAGAAAGAGGGTTACACGCCAACGTGTTGCACCCAGCGCTGCTCCAGCCTCCCGCATTGCGACCGGCACAAGCCGCAACATGTCTTCCGTTGTGCGCACGATGATCGGCACGGCGAGAATGGCAAGAGCAACTGAACCCGCCAATGCAGAGAAATGGCCGAACGGTGCCACCAGAACCTGATAGACGAACAGCCCAACCAGAATGGACGGGACAGACATCAGAACATCAGAAACAAACCGCACACAGGAGGCGAAGCGGTTCTGTCTGGAGCCATACTCGGACAGATAAATGCCACAGCCCAAACCCAGTGGCGTTGCCATCGCGAGCGCCAGTGTCGTCTGGATCACGCTGCCAAGAATAGCGTTTGCCAGCCCTCCCCCAGAACCTGGAGGCCCCATAGGCCTGAAAAGCGCACTTGCCGACAAGCCAACAATGCCACGCGAGAGCAGGGTCCAGAGAATGGACGTCAGAACCAGCACGAGGATCGCAGCCGCAATCATACCCAGAATGGTGGCGACACGATCTTTCCGACGACGACGCGCGCCGCACGGATTGGGAGCCCAGCCGGGAGAATGCGTTGTCATGTTGCTCATTTTCTATCCCCCCGTAGCATCCTTGCGAGAGACAGGCTGGCAAACGACAGCAGCATGAGAATGAAACCAAGAGCCAGCAGAGACGACAAACGAAGCGACCCGGCCGGACTTTCCGGAAACTGGAGAGCAATCAGAGACGCGACCGTGCTTCTCGGAGCAAACAGGGACCATCCTACGGCCGTCACATTTCCGATCACAAATGTGACGGCCATTGTCTCGCCCAAAGCGCGCCCCATGCCCAGAACAACAGCTCCGATCATGCCCGAACGGGACCAAGGCACGACGACTTTCCACATCACGTCCCAGCGCGTCGCTCCCAGCCCATAGGCACTCTCGCGAAGCATACCCGGCATGGCACTGAAGACGTCCCGCATGACTGCTGTCATGAAAGGGGCGATCATCATGGCCAGTACCAGACCTGCCGTCATCAATCCCGTGCCAAAAGGCGCACCATGAATCAGCATATTGATCCCCGGGACATGCCGGAAATGATGCGTCATGAAGGGTTGGACATGTCGTGCCATGAAAGGCACGATCGTGAAGAAGCCCCACATACCAAAAATGATGGATGGCACTGCCGCCAGAAGCTGAACGGCAGTGCCAACAATGGCTGCAATTTTGGGAGGCGCGATGGCGGTCAGCCAGAATGCCGTACCAAAAGCCAGCGGCATTGCAATCAATACACCAATCAGAGTGCTGACGATTGTGCCGAACAGGGGAGCCCAGGCACCGTATTCATTCGAAACAGGATTCCAGACATCCCGGAACGCAAATCCAAGACCAAATGTCCTGAAAGCCTCCTGCCCACCAACACCCATCAGCACGACAAGGCCACCGAGGACAATCAGGACCAGCAGGGAGCATCCACCGACAACCGCCTGAAATGCGGTATCTGCGTTACTCCGTTTTTCCGGATGTTCGGAAACGGAAACCTTTTCGGGTTGCCTGGCTGGGGCAAGTGTCATGCGTCAAAGGCTCTGGCTGTGATAACTGGTGCAGACTGACGACAGGTGCCGCCACTTCCGTGCATTAGCCGTCCCGACCCGGAAGGACAACCGGCGCAGGCAAAGCAAGGCATGAAAGATTTATGTCACGCTCGATCCATTTTTTTTTTGGCACACCTGAGACTGGCTCCCCAAGACACATTTCAGCAATTGATTTAACCTTCCGGAAAACAGTCCTTTTTGCCTTTCAGAGAACACCCAAGGGCAGGAAAGAGGAGCAGGAAACCCGTGACGATGAAACAACCTCCGCTGCCGCCCCAGACGACTTCAGGCTTTTTCATGGGGTATTTCGATCTTTTCGAAGGGGGCAGAGCACGGGGTTGGGCCGTGGACATTCGCGGCCAAGGACCGGTCAGACTTCATATCCTGATTGATCAGCAGGAAGTCATGCAGGTTCTCTGCGACCATCAGCGGTCAGACATTCAGGCTGCCCTGAAGCTTCCGACTTCGAAAGTCGGGTTCGAATTTACGGTTCCTGAAAAATTCATGGATGGCGTCTCTCACGAATTCTCCATTCGCTTTCCGGACCGCTCGATCCTCCCACTCACGAATCCTTCTACTCCTGACGTTCCGCCTCTGCCGATCCTTCAGTTCACGGGAAAGCTGTTACCGGAATATCAGAGCTATATTGACGGCGTGAAACAGGGCGCTCTCCGTGGCTGGGTTCTTTGCTCGGACAAGCCTGGTGCAACAAAACACGGGCGATGCATGATCTCCGTCTTTGCAGACGGTGTTCCAATGGCTCAGGTTCGGGCCGATCGGTATCGCGGAGATGTCGCCGCAGCGCTGGGCTGCGATCCGAACTGTGGCTTCGAAATTCCCATTCCTCAGCACCTTCGTGGCAGTGGACCCCGGAAATTCCGGATCATTACCCTTCCTGATGCCGTAGAACTCAGTGGAAGCCCGCTTGTCACCTCTGTCGCAGACGATGCACTGGAATCACGCCTCGTTGATCTCCTGAGCGTCATCGACGGGCTGCATCGGAAACTTTCTGAATTGCGTCAGGAAGTCAGGGACCTGGTTCCTCGGCGCGGCTACAATCTCGGCGATTACAACCGCTGGGCTCATCGATATTATCCGCTCCTGCGAGAGCGAGTTGCCAAACAGCGTCAGTTGCCAGGCGGAAAAGGGCAAGAGGAGCCCCTGGTTTCCATTCTGTGCCCGACCTATCGCCCGCTCAAAAGCGACTTCGAGGCTGCCCTCAATTCAGTGCTGTCCCAGACCTACGCAAACTGGGAGCTCATCATCGTTGATGATGCGGGTCAATGCGCCCAGACGACCGCCGTAATTGAGCAGTTCTGCAAAACCGATCAACGGATCCGCGCTGTACCACTTGAGAAAAACGCAGGCATCTCTGGCGCAACAAATGCTGCCATGGATGCTGCTCGAGGTCAGTATGTCGTTTTCTTTGACCATGATGACCTCATGGTGGATGTCGCGGTTGAAGTGATGGTCCGTGCGGCTCTGGAGACGGGGGCGAAGCTCCTTTATTCAGACGAAGATAAAATAGACCAGGCTGGCTATTTCTTAGAACCCAATCTCAAGCCCGATTTCAATTACCGCTATCTGCTGGGCTGCAACTACATCTGTCATCTGACGATGGTTGAGGCAGAGACCATGCGTAGAATTGGCCACCTGAAGTCAGACTATGATGGCGCACAGGATCATGACTTTGTTCTACGGGCGACAGAAATCCTGTCTCCGGCGGAAATTCATCATGTTCCCGAAATTCTCTATCACTGGCGCAAAACCCCCAATTCCACTGCCGTCAATGTGGCCAACAAGACCTACGCCATTGAAGCCGGCGTCAGGTGTGTGCATGACCATCTCAAACGCAAGAAGGTCCGGGCCAAAGTCTCGTCCATCCGCGGGCTGACGCTGTATGGCGTGGAGTGGCTGACGAAAAAGGCTCCCAAAGTCACAATTATCATTCCGTTCAAGGATCAGGTTGAAACCACGCGCCAGTGTGTTGATGCCCTCCTTGATAAAACTTCCTACAAGAATTTTGACATCATTCTGGTCAACAACTGGTCGGTCGAGCATGAGACGGCTGACTTCATCGCTGAAATACAGAAGCACCCGAAGGTCTCCGTCCTGACAGTTGAGGAACCCTTCAACTATTCACGCCTCAACAATCTCGCTGTCGATCAGACGAATGCTGACTATCTGATGTTCATGAACAACGATGTCTTCGTTGAACATTCAAACTGGCTTCACATTGCGATTGGAGAGGCTCTGGCTGCACCAGATATCGGAGCAGTTGGCGCAAAACTTCTCTATCCCAATGATACAATTCAGCATGCGGGCGTCGCGGTGGGGCCGACTGGGATAGGCGCTCACGTTCACCGGGGTGATCCACTGACAGAATATGGCTACATCGGACGCACCATGCTTTCGCATGAGGTCACGGCTGTCACGGCAGCGGCCATGCTGGTTCGAGCAGACGTTTTTCGTGAAGTCGGTGGGTTCGACGAGAAAGAACTGACCGTCGCCTACAACGATGTCGATCTTTGCCTGAAAATCCGCGACGCGGGTTATCGGATCATCTTCTGCGCGGAAGTCATCGCCTATCATCATGAAAGTCTATCGCGCGGCAGCGATGATCGTCCGGAACATGAAGCTCGCTTCTTTCATGAAACCCAGACCATGCTGGCCCGTTGGAGTGACAATCCACTTTTCGAACGAGATCCCGCTTACCCGCGCTATTTCACGGTAGACCAGCAGCCATTCTTCGATCTTGTGGATCCGGAAACACTATGAAACCCATTCAGGATTTCTGCGTTTGACCGGATAACGAACCCTGTTGCAGGAGAACCATCATGGCCACGAAATCCAACCGCCATGTCACACAGAACGACACCGCAGACAACACGAAGAGCGTCTCGATTGAAACGCTCAATGCTCGTCTGGCCGATCTGATTGACCTCGCCCTGATCACGAAACAGGCCCACTGGAACCTTAAGGGTCCGCAGTTCATCGGCGTCCACGAAATGCTGGATGGCTTCCGTACGAGCATTGATGACTTTGTGGATACGACAGCAGAACGCGCTACGCAGCTTGGTGGCACGGCATACGGTACGGTGCAGGATGTCTCCAAGAATTCATCTTGCAAGCCATACCCGACCGACATCTATCGCGTCGCAGACCATATCGCGGCTCTGATTGATCGCTATGCCACTGTTGCAAACAACGTGCGTGAGGCCATCAAGATCACGGATGAAGCAGGCGACGATGACACGTCTGACCTTTTCACCGAGGTTTCCCGCGGTCTGGACAAGCACCTGTGGTTCCTGGAAGCCCATGTACAGGAACCGACCGGCCAGATGCGTGACGGTGACCATGAAGGCAAGCGAGCCTAATACGCGCCTGCATTACTAAGCCTGAAAACGGAGCGGTCTTGGGCCGCTCCGTTTTTTATTGTGGCACTTGCCCCTCAACAATATCGCGATTACCAATAAAGGCACAAAAGGCGCCGCCTGAGGTGAGCCTTGATCACGACTTTCCTGAAGCGGGACAACAGGCATGACTTCCGAAGATCAAACGACACACCAAGATAGCGCGGCTTGGGATCTGTCCGAATGGGAAGCCTTGAGAGAAGAAGATACGCCATCTTCTAATGCCGCCGAAGAACCCGCAGCGCCACCAGTGCCCGCTTCACCAGCACTACCGGACCCTCAGGCTGCCGCATATCTCGCACAGCATGGCGCAGACACTGTTGAACATGCTTTTGCGCTTGCCAATATCTTGCACACCAATCGCAGCGTAGCTGAAGCAGCAACATACTACGGCCGTGCGTTTGAACTGCATTCCAAGTCTCCCACGCAATATCCTCTGGCACAGTCACTTTTGCAGGTTAGGCTTCTTTGTCTGCTCAAGGCAGGCCAGCCCATTCCGCAACATGAACTCGCTGAGCTGCGCAGCCTGAACATCCCGTTTGCAAACTATATCGATGGGACATCCCACGCCTGGCGTGGAACGCCACCACGTGATGCCCTGAACATTATGGGTAATGCTTACGACGAATTCCATACGGGCGAAGAAGTTGATTCTGTCGCATTGGAAATCGCGCTTAGAGCCTCCCCCTCTATATTTTCAGCAACTCCGCAGGGCGACGATATCTATAATCGTATTCCACGGAAGATGTTTCTCTATTGGGATAAAAATCCGCCAGCAGAAATCCAGAAGAATTTTGACTATCACAAAGCGATCTCCAGCTTTGAAGTCAAAACCTTCAATAAGGAAGAAGCTGCTGAATGGCTTTACGATAATTACGGGATTGAAGCCCGCACACTGTTTCTGAGTGCCCGACACCCAGCTGAAGCCGCTGATTTTCTGCGGGTCCACGTCATCCAGCTCCTTGGTGGCTGGTGGCTGGATGCCGACATTCGCGTCAAGAGCGATGCAGCGCTCCAGTTCATGGCAGAGCGCAAGGAAGGTTCAGCCTTCTTCCTCACACATAACCAAGTCGTTCATAATGACTTCTTCGGATCGGTTGCTAACAGCGACGTACTGACGGACTGCCTGCTGTCCCTGTATCGAAACTGCTATCTGCACCAAGGGCTCTTCATTGCCTACAAAACGGGTCCTGGCATCTTCAACCGTGCATTGAACCGTATTGCCCATCGGTCCCTCCAGGGCCGGACACCTGCAAAATCCATCGAAATCTTTGACCACCATGTCTTCAACGACATAATTGAAGAATTCGATACACCTTACAAAACCCAGTTGCCTTCCTGGTACACAGCCTAAGAGCTTACTGGCCCCGAAAGCTCTTCTTTCGGGGCCAGATTTTCTTCACAGGCAGCGCTGGAGATGCTCTCTGGCAAAACGAAAAGCGTCCAGAGATGGTGCTTCATCTTCAATAGACACTTCATCGACATCATCGCCCAAAACAGACGCGCCTGAAGACTGCTGAGCCATTCCTTCAAGCGCCAGCATCACAAATTTCCGAAAATCTTCTTTTCCCAGCGAGGTTGGTACTTTGCCTCGCTCGCGCTGCACAACCCAGCCGCTCGTTAATGCCTGCAAGCTGCCCCAGCCATTTTCCACATCGCCCAGAGCGCGCTCTTTCAAGGTTTCGACGGTCGCCTTGGCCAGATCTTCAATATCGTCGCTGGTCATGCGCTGAGGAGCCAGCGTTGCATCTTTCTTGATGACCCAGCCCTCAACCAAGACCGCAAGGCCAGGAAGCATTTCGCCAGACATAAAATTTTCTCCCTGCTGCCTCCGAATCTATCATTTCGGAGGATTGCCGCCATTTTATTGGGTTTGGAAAATAGCATGCCTGAAGATCACAGGAAATGTGAGTTGCACCTCTTAGATATAATCAGCTTGAAGATCCTATTGCACCTGGCTTCAGAGTAGTCCTATCTGCAAAGAGACAAAGCTACGGATTAGCTCACACATTTGCGCAAGTGGTATTGATGACTGAGAATATTGACCATGAATCCGACAATGCTCCGTCCATCACAGCGGCGACCCTCGCAGGTGACGGACAAGCTCTCGCATATTTCGAGAAACATGGCGCTGATACGGTAGAGCATTCATTTGCCATCGCAAATATTCTCCATATCCATAGCAACGTTAAAGAAGCCTCATTTTTCTATAGACGTGCCTTGGATTTGCATGGCAAGAGCCAAACAGAATATCCCTTACCACAATCACTATTACAAGTTCGTCTTCTATGCCTCCTTAAGGCTAGCGAGTCGCTACCAGAAGAAGAAATACTTGAATTAGAAAAATATTCGTTCCCGCAGGCAAATTATATCCGCGGAATTCGGGCGGCCTGGCGTGAAAATAATTTCGATGAAAGCCTGAAACTGATTGGAAACTGCTTTGAGGAGTTTCACTCAGGCGAAGAGATCGATCGCCTTTATCTTGAAATCGCTCTCCGCTGGATCCGCTCTTTCGGTGAAGACGGCTTTCCAAAATCGCAGCCTGAAATACCCCACCACCTCTACATGTACTGGGACGCGAACCCGCCCGTAGAGATCAGCGAGAATATTGAATACCATCAGAACATGCTGGGAGATCGCTTTACGATCTTCACACGGGAAACAGCGACCAAGTGGTTGTACGACCACTATGGAAAGGAAGCATCCGACCTTTTCCAGCAGGTCCGTCATCCGGCAGAAGGCGCTGATCTTTTGCGCTTGCACGTCATTTTGGCAAAAGGCGGCTGGTGGATTGATGCCGACCTGCGCATTAAGTCTGATGAAGAATGGAATGCCCTCGCCACCATTCCAACGACCTGCCAGCTATTCACCACTGACAACTACGTCCTTCACAATGATTTCTTTGGAGCGACTGCTTCGCATCCGGTCATTGCCAATGCCTTGATGACGGCTTGGGCCAACATGTTCCGTCATCCCGGCCTCTACATTGCCTTTAAGACCGGCCCGGGCGTTCTGAATCGTGCCGTAAGTCGAGCGCTGTTCCAGAGCCTGGAACTCAAGGCACAGCTTCCCGTGCTTCGCATAGATGACCAAGCTCGTTTCAATGACTTCGTTGAAGAGTATGAAGTGCATTACAAGGGTAACGCATCCTGGCACAGTCAGTAAGAAACTGGCTTTATCGTCAGCGGTGATGCCCGCTGACGATCTCCTGCACCAGAGCGTCATAGCGCTTCAGATAACCCTGTAGACACAACTCAGCTTCAGCATAGCGACGGGCATCTTGGCCCAGACGTCGCGCCTGTTTGCGGTCTTCCAACAATTCCAGAACAACATCCGCAATACGATCGGGCTCAAGAAACGGCACCAGCCGACCGGTCAGGCCATCTGTAATGAATTCACTTACAGGTGCCGTATCACTGCCAATAATAGGGCATCCCGTTGCCATGGCTTCTCGCAGGGACCACGAGGCAACAAAAGGATACGTCAGATAGAGATGAGCATCTGAACGCTTCAGCAACGCACGGAAGTCATCATACGCAACCTTACCCACAAAATGGACCCGGCTTAGGTCAAGCTGGCCTTCAAGCTCCTTGAGCATAATATCACGCCAGCTACCCCGCCCTGGTGGAGGGGCGCCGTAGCTGACCTGATCTCCGCCCACCATGATGATATGGGCGTCCTTTCGTTCCGCAAGAATGCGCGGGAGAGCACGCATTGCGGAATGAAAGCCACGATACGGCTCCAGATTACGCGCAACATACGTAATAAGAACGTCCTTCGGGCTGATCTTGACGCCATTAATGAGAAGATTGCGCTTCCGAGCCTGCGGCTCCGGCTTGCAAAGATCGAGATTTACACCTTCACGAAGAAGCGAAATTTTTTCCTGAGCCCAGACGGGATAAGTTGATCTCTGGAATTCCGTAGGCGTCTGACCATAGCCATTCGTCAGGGAAAGAGCCTGCAGATTGATCGCATTCTTAATCCGAACTGCAGCGGCGAGGTCAGGACTGGATGGAAATTCGGGGTCGAACCCGACATCATTACGATCTGTATGATAGAAAAATTCGAAATATCCCAGCACCGGACATTTCGGAAAGACATCCACAAGATTGAGCAGTTCGCCCCAGCCATGATGCCCGATAATGATGTCAGGCTCATATCCTAGCTGCTTGAGAGTCTTAGCGGCTGTCGCGACAGCTTCTGCGCGCAGAATTCCGTATTCGAACTCTCGGAGATGGGGATGAGTAGATGATGATGGGAGGCGAGGCACCCGATAAATGACGCGCCTTACCCCAGGAACCTCACCTGCATTGGCCTCGGAAATGAAAACAATCTCATGCCCTCCCTGCTCATGCAGATGACGGACGAAATGCAGAAACTGGCCAGGAAAGTTCTGATGAACAAAAAGGTAGCGCACACCAAGTCCTGGCTGTTGAAGAGTCTCTGAGCCCGAAAATCCAGATACGCAAGATCTCAGGCATCTTAATTAATCGACCCTTGTCATTTCCAAGGATCACTAAAGGCGGCCTACATCGAAGAGTAGTCCGCCCTCATAAAATTCAAACTGCAGAACTCGCCTTACGCTTCGCAGGCGTTTTTGTTGTTTTAGCAGCCTTGCTCGGAGCGGCCTTGGTACGCGCCTTTGTCGGAGCGACCTCCGCGGCATCATTGGGAATGATTTCAAGCAGAAATGCCTCGAGCGGCGCGAGACTGTCTGCTTCAAGCGCATCCGTGCCATCTACCGGCCCCAAACGTGTTCCATCTGTAAAAGTGGAAGAGAGACGCACGTGATGTGTCTGCGCGGATTCACCCTTCAGACGCACCCGAAGCCCAAGAATAGGCAGAGCCATGCCACGGGAGCCGCAATACTGGCCACCTTCAGACCAAGGGGAGAGCCAGCCCTTTCCGAGCACGGCCTGATATTCGATATCCGAAGTCGGGATGCTGTTTTTCGGAGCGATGGCAAAACCTTCGATCCATGCCTGACTTCCCGGCGTGCCCATCCATTCTCCGATCGGAGCGGCGACATCACCACGGCGCTGAACATGAGCCGAAATCTCGGCTACCCCACCAGTGGCCTCGGGTGCAGGAGCGGCAGACTGCGCGGGGGCAACAGCAGCAGGAACTGCTGACGTCGGACCAGCAAGTTGCGCCACCTGAATTTTTGGAGCTTCAGCCTGGCTGTTCGGTTCCTGATATGTCGTGACCAGAACAGCTGCTGGGCCGCGCGTCACCCGGACCAGAGCGGCACCACTGGATGCGCCGATCCAACCATCTTCCTCAAAGGTGCTGACTGTCACGATGCCCGGCGGCGTTCCAGGCGCGCGGGAAATACGGACGCCTGGCAAACCAGCGGGACCTGGTGCAGGTTGCCCGGCGGCATGAAAGATACAGAAAATACCTGCATCCAGCACCATCATGTGAGCACCAGCCTTGAGGTCAATGACCCGATTTTGCGTTGGTGCTTCAGCCGTCTTTGACATTCCCTACTCCACTTGTTCCCGTCTGCCGGGAGAAAAAAATCTTCAGGTTCGCGCTACACCAGACACTCCGTGACTGGAGCCCAGTCTATGAACTGTCTGCAGAAAGAATGCTCTGCTTTTTTCCTGCTCTATATTTTACTCTTTCCAGTCGAAGCGTAAACCCGTTCATCTCAACTTCCCTCACGCCAGCAACGCAAAATAAAAGCCAAGATTAATCCAACGGGCATACCGAGAGGTACGACACCTCCCCGTCTACTCCGTCGCACACGCTCCGACTGGGCACCGATATCGAAACACACAACGGGCAGGCCGCTTTTCCATAATAACCCCAGCGCATAACACCAGGTTTCAGGCGCTACGGAAGGAATAAACCCTATGTCGGCATATTGTTCCCGAACAAGGCCCACAGCCTCATCTTCCCGATATTCTCCTGTAACTTTAACGCCGGCAGCAATCAAAGCATCATCATCTGGCGTGTGCCCGACAAGTATAAGCTCAATCTGAACCGGCATGGTTGAAACATGATGAGCCATTGCCAGCAGAACGTCATAGCCTTTCCATTGGCTCAGCCCACCGACAATACAGATTCGCAATGGCCGTCCCGGCACAATCATTGTTTTGTCAGGCAGGTTGGTCAGCAGGTGAGCATCGTCTTCCAGAGGCGTGACGCAAAAAAACATATCAGGAAAATGGCGTGACATGCGCTGCGCGGTATCCCGTGACGGGACCAGCAACTGCTCCGCCGCACGAAACTCCCGCTCAGAGCGCTCGATCAGTTCGGGAACTGTAATGCTTTCCCCCAGATATCCCCCCCACCGGTCAATACAAGCCTCACATCCGACGACCTCAGGCTCCCCACAATATCGGCCATCCCCATTCAGAAGCGAAATACGGGGACAAAACCAGATATGATCATGAATGAAGATGTCATATGGGACGTTGAGCATGTGATGCAGCGTCCGAATGCAGGGCGCATGCCCCACAAGGTGGTGCCACTCCACTTTCTGCACACTAAGCTGAGACAAGACATCCACAAGGAATGGTAACTCTTCCGGAAGCTTGAACGTGAGATTGGGAAAGAGCGTCTTTCCACCCGGCAGGTACTCCAACAAGCATCCTTGAGCCGTCGGGCGTAACCCGAGGGGTAACAGCCCCTGCCGCTCAAATTCGGCAGCTCTGTGATGAACGGCACGCCCTACACCGCCGCCAGCATCATGTTGGACAAGCAAAATCGAGGGCCTACTGCCGCGTTGGCGTTGCAGACGATCCACATCAAGCGCCCGCCTGAGTTCTAAAAGTGGGTCGGATTTCAAAAAAGCAGCAACTGCAACATCGTATCCTGGATGCAGAGCGTTCAGGATATCCAGGTTCCGCGCCATCAGCGCCTTCCGGCTGCTTCCGAACGACACGGACCCTACATGGGCAACATAGACATCGGGGGCCGGAAAATGCCGAAAGCCCAGAGCGGAAGCCCGTAGGCAAAAGTCGTTTTCTTCTCCATAGCCCTGCCCAAACAGGTCTTCTCGAAAAAAGCCTGTCTCAGCCAGACAGTGCGCCGTGATGGCCATGCAAAAGCCATTCCCCGTCGGGAGATCACTCTTTGCAGCCATCCCTGAAAACTGACGCAGACACAGGCGATCCAACTCTCTGGCTTCAGCCCGGCTGGGTACGTCGTTAACCTGATCCACCGCCGGATAGGACAGAATACTGGCGTCGTTTGAAAATGGCGTCAGTGTCCCAACATCCATTGTATTCATACGAGCGCGCAAGCGCTCAACCCACCCCGGGAATACGAGAGTGTCGCTGTTCAGAAGGATGACATCCCGACCACCCGCCTGCCGCATTCCGTCATTCGCGGACGTAGGAAATCCAAGATTACGTTCGTGACGGAGAAGCGTTATCTGACCTTTTGCTGCAAGGTTATCCAACGCTGCAGCCAAGGCCGGCTCAGGTGTAGCGTCATCCACTACAATGACAGCGACATCTGCAGGTACGGTTTTCAATACGCTCTGCAGACAGGCCAGTGTCCCTGCTTTATCGCGATAAACCGGAATAACAATCGCACATCCGGGACTCACACGATCATCGGCAGGGCGGTGTTTCCACGGCATAACTGGAACGGGACGCAAACGAGACGGAAGAGTGCCATCGCCTGCCAGTAGTTTCCCGATCAGCGGATCAACCGGCGCCCCAGACAAAGGCCTCCCATGGTCATCTGTGACCATCAGAAGACCGTTCCCCTCGGTTGGTAGCTCATTTTTCGGGATGGCAAAGACGCGAGGCCTTGAAAGGGGAACGTCACTATCCACGTTCGTTGCCAAGGCCGGAACCTGAAGGACGTCTCCATCTCCAAGCCTGATTGACGGCACATGATCTGGCTCCGCAGGATACCAGAGCCACCCTTCAAGCCCATTCGCCGTTGCCTGCACAAGCGATTCACAACGCGTCAAAGCCTGAATGTTGATCGGGCTGCCAAGAACATGTTTCCGCCCGGACCGCACCTCCAGACGACAAGCTTTTGGCCACCCAACGGGCAGGAAGTAACGCCCACTGACGCCCCGCCCAATCTCCATCCCGTCTAGCAGAATACGAAAAATGCCGGACGTCTGAACATCCACCCACCCGCCATTGGAAGCCGTACACCAGCCTGCCAATCCCGTCTGCTTTGCAAGATTTGTCGCGAGTTCCTGAAGCTCAGGCAGGATATGAAAGCACGAGAGGGTCTTTCCCAAACGAGCGGCAGCTTCTTCTGTCCGATTTTGCCTGGCCAAACAGACAGCAGATAGAAAAGCAGCCTCTCGTAGCCTGAACACATTATAAAGCTGCTCCATACGGACCAGACATTCGGCAATTCGGCCAACCTTCAGGTACGCGAGCGCCACAGCCCATGTCACGTTCGGGCTCTGGCGCGCCATACGCTCGGCCCGCTCCAGCCAGAAAAGACCGTCCTGCAAACGACCAGTTTGCATCGCTTCCTGACCACGCCGGAAGGCATTCTGCGCCCGGGCATTCATGACTTCCCGCCATTCGGCCCGTTCTTCGTCCGTAACCTCGTGACCATACCCCCCGAATGCCGCACGGGAGGTCGTACCGGTCAGGTCTGGGCGCTCTTTGTCAGAAGACACGTGAAATCAGTCGTCCTCATCAGCGCGGGCATCATCAAGATTGATAAGTTCGGCTTCGGCATCCTGAATGCCCTGGGCTTTGGCACGTTCCAGCCAGCTCCGTCCCTCAACCAGATCCGTTACGCCAGCAAGTCCACGCACAAGATATCGGCCCAGCATGAGCTGAGCCAGGCCGTTACCCCGCTGAGCAGCCTTTCGAAACCATTTCTGTGCATCTGCCCGATTTTCTTCAACATCATGCCCACCGCCATACATTGCAGCCAGTGAGAACATCGCATCCGTATTTCCGCTGTCTGCCGCTGCCTCATAGAGGTTCAGAGCCCGTACGTGATCGCGCCGACCGTTGATCTGCCCCGTCACCAGAAGCTGCGCAACCGCCACCTGAGCTTCAGCCATGCCCGCATCGGCGGCTTTTTCCATCCAATGCATCGCCTGGGTCGGGTCAGGTTGAACGCCGCGCCCTTCCAACAGCATCCGGCCGTACCAGAACTGCGCATTGACGACTCCATCGGTGGCTTTCTGCATCCAACGGGCGGCTTCTGCAGCGTCCTGCGTATCGCCAACACCTTCAGCAAAGCAGACACCCAGATTGAAAGCGCCAACCAAGTCGCCTTTCTCCGCAGCGCGCTCAAAACGCTCTTTCAGAGCCTGCTTCTGGTCATCCGTAGCGGCAGCGCCTGTCAAAATCAGATTGCCGAAATCAGCATCGGCATGATGGTCACCGGATTCCGAAGCCACGCGAAACCAGTGCGTCGCCACATCCGGGTCCCGGTGAACGCCGTTCCCGGTTAGGTAGAGCAGTCCAAGCGCACGTGCAGCACCGCCATGTTTCTGCTCGGCGGCCAACCGATACCAGGTCGCCGCTTCCATGAGATTCGGCGGTAACTCGCCACCTTTGGCATATAGGTCGCCCAAGAGCGCAGCAGATTCTGCATCCCCATTCAGGGCTGCACGCCGTAGCCAGGTTTCAGCACGACCATAATGCTGCTCAACACCGACACCCTCTAACAGGAACAGGCCATACCGTGCTTGCGCTCCGACGATGTTCCGCTCGGCCGCCTGACGATAATAGCGGGCTGCTGCTCCCATATCATGAGGAACACCAGCACCGGCCTCACTCATATGACCAAGAATATCGAATGCCGTCCCGAGGCCACCCTTGGTTGCCTCCTTTAAATGGGATGCAGCAATTTTCCGGGCATCCTCCGTCTCTGCTGAATGCAAAATTGCCAATGCCAGACCCAGATGCCCCTGAGAGCACCCGGCGGCGGCAGATTGTTCATACAAGGCACGAGCCCGAGGAAGATCACGTAGGTCTTCTGGACCGTTTGTTAGAATATAGCCCAACAGGGCCTGAGCATCTGCCGAACCCGCATCTGCGGCGACCTGTGCCCAGTGACGGCCCTGATGAAAATCCGGATGCCTTTTTCCAGAGACGGGACGGGCAGAAAGATCCAGTCCTGCTTTTTGTGCCCGGATTTCAAACCCTTCAGGAAGGCCAACCGTATAAAGCGTAGCCAGCACAAAGGTCGCTTCAACATGACCTGCTTCCGCGGCACTCAGAATCCAGCGAGCACCTTCTTCCAGGCTGGGTGGAACGCCAGCTCCGTCCAGATAGGCACGCCCGACGCGAAAGGACGCCTCCATATCACCTTGAGCCGCCATACGGCTCAACAGAGCGAAACCACGAACGGTTTCTCCCGTCTCCATCAAATGGATCGCCTGCTCCAGCTTTCCTTTGGAAGAGAGGAGAGACGTAATGCGGCGCTTGAATGTCATGTTGCTCAACTCAGGTACGGCAAAAATGTAAAACGCCCGGACTGGCCGGGCGTTTTCTCGGCCTTACGGCTCTCTCATGCCTTCTGTCAGGGTCGGCGTTATCCGACTGAAGAAGTATTGCAGGACTGTCCGTTTTCCGACGTCAATATCCGCTGTCGTCGGGACACCTGGTGCTGGATGGAAGAAACTCGGCTGCCCATGCAACGTGTAACGGTCGATCCGAAGACGGACGCGATAAAAGACGCCTTCACTTGCAGAGCCGGCAGCCCCACTGGCGTCACCACCCCCGCCGCCGGCGGCATCAGATTTATCGAAGGAATCTGCACTGATAACGCGCACCGTTGCTTCAGCACCGCCATACTGCGTGAAAGGAAATGCTGCGAACTTTACGAGGGCATGATCACCGACCTTCACAAAGGCTGCATCAGCCGCCCGCATGACAGATTCCATTTCGACCCCATAACCCGTCGGCACGAGGGTCATGAACTGATTAGCCGACTGAAGCACAGACCCAACGGACGCCTTTGCAATCGTAAGCACAACTCCATCTTCGGGAGCCTTGAGCAAGATCAGATCCTGCCGCAGACGCGCTTTCTCGTAAGAACTACTGTATTCATCGAGATGATGCTGGGTCTCGGTCAGGTTTGTGTAGACCTGCGCTTTCCAGTTTTCGATAAAACTTTCGCGCTCCGCTTTCATGGCGGCAAGCTTGTTCTCAGCGGAATTGGCACTCTGCTGTGCAGAGATTTCAGCCCGCTCCGCTTCCATCATGTCATTCTGTGCGGCCAGCGTGGAGAGACGTGATCCAACCTGATCTGCTTGCTCATGCTGACGCATCTTCAGGACTTCATCAGCCACCCGCATCTTGCTCGCATACATGGCAGCATTCGCGCGATACCCCTGCATGTCACTCTGCAAGCCGGCAATCTGCTGATCATAGTTCTGAATACGAGCGCGATATTCGCTACGACGACGCAGGAAAGCTGCCCCCTGCTGAACCGATGCAGGATTTGATGTGTCAGGATGATAATCCTGATCATCTGCCTCTGCCTTCAGACGATCACGCTCAGCCTGATAGGAATCACGCTGCAGAGCCATATTGGTGATGTCGGCTTTCGTGATGGTCGGATCCAGATGCGCAAGCACCTGACCCTTTTTCACATAATCGCCGACCTGAACATCGATAGACCGAACGATGGAAGTTTCCAGCGGCTGAACGACGATTGTCGGTTCCGTAGAGACCAGCCGACCAGTGGTGCTCACAATCCGATTGAGCGGGAAAAATGCCATTCCTGCCAGACATGCCAGGAAAAGACCGCCAATCAACCAGATCGTATAGCGTGCAGAGGCTGTTGCCGGCAGATTAACCAGACCGGCAGTCGGAGAATGAAACTCCAACAGCGCAATGGGTATGCCTTGCGGAGCGAATGGATCTGTCGCTGTCCGCGGGACATGGCTGGTGAAGCTCTCACTTCCATTGTCCTCAGGGGACTGATCGTTATTTGGAATAATGTCGGAGGAGCTCATGTCTTATTCTCCTTCGGCCAGTTGGTCTGCATCACTGGCAGCGGCAGACGCATTCATATGACGGTTCTGCTGCATCCAGAGGGTGCGATAGATTTCACAGCGTTCCAGAAGAACATGATGCGGCGCAATATCCATCAACTTGCCCCTGTCCATCACAGCGATCTGATGACAGTTGACCAGAGACGACAGACGGTGAGAGACGATCACCATCGTCCGGCCTTTACCAATGCGCTCCAGATTAGCATTCACCAATGCTTCAGATTCTGGATCAAGTGCAGAGGTTGCTTCATCCAGAATCATCAGTTTTGGATCACTGATAACAGCACGGGCAATTGCTAGTCTCTGGCGCTGACCACCGGAAATATTGGTCGAGCCCTCTTCGATCCAGGTATCATACCCGGCTGGCATTCTTTCGATAAACTCTTCAGCACCAGCCAGACGTGCAGCCCGGACGACATCATCAATCGTCAGTCCAGGACGGCCCGCTGTGATATTTTCGCGGATTGTTCCGCGGAAGAGGAAGTTATCCTGTAGAACCACACCGAAAGAACGACGCAGATGAGTCAGGTTGATTTCACGAAGATCAACACCGTCCAAGCGTAAATACCCGGTGTAATTACGGCTCACACCTTGCAAGAGACGGGTAACTGTCGATTTACCAGAGCCAGAACGTCCGACCAATCCGAGCATCGTTCCCGCAGGAATTTCGAACGACACGTCATCCAAGGCTTTGGTAGTCGAGCCAGGATAGGAAAAATTAACACCCATAAAGGACAGAGCGCCCTTGATGCGAGGCCGCATGCCCGTTGTCAGGGCTTTGGTCTCTGTCGGCTGGTTCAGAACTGCACCAGCTTCCCCGAGAGACACGGTCACTTCATTGATGGACTCCATCAACTTTGCCAGCCCCACCAATGGTGCCGCGACACGTCCACCCAACATCATGAAGCCGGCCAGAGCACCGGCCTGCATGTGACTTGCATTGGTGAGCACAAGATAGGCACCCACAAGGATCACGCCACGATTGATAAACGCATCAAACGGCATAACGAGAGTCTGAGGCCAGTTTGACATCCGTCCGGCTGCAAGCTTCCAGCGCACGACTTCAGCAGTTTTCTGGTCCCATTCCTCACGGCGAGTTGCCTCAAGAGCCAGTGTTTTGACAGTCCGGATGCCAGCAATGGTTTCATACAGCGTCGATCCGCGGCTCATTTCCGCACGGATCTGCCGTCCCATGACGCGGGTAACAGCCGGGAGGAACATAACCACAATCAGGCCGATACATCCGGCAGCAGCCAGCGTCATCCAGGCCAGGGTAGAACTGAGCAGAAAGAGAACTGGCAGGATCACGAGGAGTGTGAAGAGGTCCAGCATAGTGGACATCAACTGACCAGTCAGGAAGTCACGGACTTTGAAAATCGCGACAAAACGCCCGAGGATTTCACCGGTCTGTTCCCGCTCATAAAATTCCAGCGGGAGAGCAAGCAACCGATTGAATGCATGCAGCGAAATCCTTGCATCCAGCCGCGACGACAGAACCAGTGACAGTTCACGCCGAGCGTATGTCAGAAGTACTTCATAGAACGTCAGGATCAGCACAAACGACGACAACGATACCAGCGTCGCCATGGAATGATAATTTACGACCCGATCCAGAACCTGCATGACGATCAGGGCTGGGAAGATCTGTAGAATACTGAGCACCATGGAGGCAAAAGCGATATCCCGGAGGATCTTCTTCTCGCGCATTGCCATTTTGGCAAACCAGAGAAGATCAAACCGCGCATCAGACTCAGATTCATCACGACGACGCTTCACAAGAAGCACGTCACCCGTCCAGACCTGCGACAGGCGGAGTTCATCTACCGGGATCGGCGTGTCGCCATCCCCTCCCATCGGATCACGGAGCCAGACAACGCCCTTTTCAGGGTTCGTCGCGACCATGAGGCCGGCCGAGCCATCCTTGAACATCAGAACCACAGGAGGGGTATTCTGAAGCCGAACCAGGTAGCGCCATTTCAAGCGCATTCCCTTGGCAACAGCTCCCTGCTCATTCAACCAGCGCGCAAGAGATGCAGGGGAAGGAGAATCCTCTCCTGGCTCCGCAGCAAAATCTCGGATATCGAGCTCAAGCCCATGAAACCGGGCTGCAGCCAAGGCGGCATATAGTCGGATGACTGCCGGGCTTACGTCCCTTCCGGGGCCAGACACGCGCTGGGTTTGATCCACGAAACGTCCTCTATGCTGTGGTCCCGCACAGGCGGCATCAAAGGCAGAAATGCCCGTTCATACTTCATGAATAGAGAATACTATCTTTTCCGTCACCTCCCCCTTCTCTTCGCGAGGAAAAAATCTTTACAAAATACAGTCAGCCCACGACCGAATCTGCTCGGGTTTCCACAAAGATAAAGCCAATAACTGCACGTAGAGTTGTTATAACCAGACTTCTCCGCGTCCGTTGGGCGCATATTGCAAAGAAATAAGTGACCAGAAAATTTCTTGATTTCTTTTATTTTTCGGGCGGGGAACCTATCTCTCGAAGCTCTGTCCCACGGGCACACAAGGACCTTGCATGCAGATCTCCCGGCACTATGCCTCTCTGCCCGAGCGCTTTTCCAGCGCATTGGCCCCCCGCCCTTTCCGCAATCCACAACTGGTTGCTCTGAACGAACCGCTTGCAGCACGTCTGGGATTGGACAGTCACTGGCTTCGTCAAAAAGAAGGCCTTGCTTTCCTCAGCCAGGGACAGCGCCCTGACGGAGCGGCACCCATCGCTATGGCCTATGCCGGGCATCAATTCGGGCATTTTGTTCCTTCGCTCGGGGACGGCCGCGCAATGCTGGTCGGAGAACTGACGGACAGACAGGGCAAAGTGTGGGATCTGCACCTCAAGGGATCAGGCCCTACGCCATTTTCCCGTCGGGGAGACGGCCATGCGGCTTTGGGGCCTGTTTTACGGGAATACCTGGTCAGCGAAGCCATGACCGCACTCGGCATTCCCACAACACGTGCGCTTGCAGCCCTCACGACAGGTGAGAACGTCATTCGAGAGACGCTTATGCCGGGGGGCGTAATTGCACGGGTCGCCTCTACGCACGTCAGGGTCGGGACATTCCAGTTCTTCGCTGCACGCCAGGATCGGGAGGGCCTGACGCTCCTCGTAGATCATGTCATCGAACGACTCTATCCTGAGCTAGCAGACAGCCCAAACCGGGCCTTGGCGCTTTTAAATGCCGTCGTTGACCGCCAGGCTCGGCTGATTGCCCAATGGATGCTGGTCGGATTTATTCATGGCGTCATGAACACCGACAACATGTCCATTGCGGGAGAAACGATCGACTTTGGCCCCTGCGCCTTCCTTGATAACTACGATCCCGGAAAAGTCTTTAGCTTCATTGATCAGAATGGCCGGTATGCCTACGGGCAACAGCCGGATATGGCGCTCTGGAATTTGGGTCGTCTGGCAGAAGCACTTTTGCCATGCATTGATGCGGATACTGATCAGGCGGTCAGCCTTGCGACAGACACGCTGAGCCGTTTCGATAGCATTTTCAGGGAGGCTTATCTTTCCGGATGGCGTCGAAAGCTCGGCCTGTTCTCGGAAGGTCGGACGGATACGACCCTTATTTCTCGTCTTTTAACCATGATGCATCGTGCCGAGGCGGACTTTACGCTCACGTTCCGACACCTGAATACCGTGGCCCGCACAGACGACGCCACAGGTTTTCTGGCACAGTTCAAAAACAGGGAAGCTGCCACTTCGTGGCTACAAAGCTGGAAAGGAAGACTGGATACGGAAGATCAAACGGCTAACGCGCGTTTTGCGCTCATGCAGGCAAGCAATCCTCGCATTATTCCCCGTAATCACCGGATTGAAGCAGCCATTAAAGCCGCACTAACTGGGGATTATACCCTCTTCCACCAGCTCGCCGCGGCCCTCGCTTGCCCGTTCGAGGACGCCAATGACGGGCTCGATCTGCCACCAGCTTCGAACGAGCATGTCCGCAATACGTTCTGTGGGACCTGAAAATCTTCAGGCTGGCTGGAATGTCAGGCGACTGTTGTTGAACAGGCGTCTGACCTGACAGTACAGAGCCAGAAGATCCGGCATGCAGGTGTTGTGGAGTGCGCGTACACTTTCATGCGTTGCGTAGAACCGGAGAGTATCCATCCCACGATTCATGATGGCCGTGCCCAGAAACACGCCGTTCACATGAATAACCTTGGAATTCAGCATCAGTCTTGACCTCAGTTGCCCTTCCGCCCCAGGAAGAACCTATCTTTCCACGCCACTGACACCAGCCAGGGCGCTGCAATAACGGGGTTCATGCCAGATCGTTTCCCGTTAGAGCGTGACCTTTTTATGATAACCTGTGACAGCATCATGACCGGGGGGATGGACTTGCCTCCAGCCATGCGGGAAAACGCTGGCATGTCCTGCAAATCATCATCCGCCGGGGCGAACCGGTCCGCTGCCGACCTTCCCCACCTCTGGCTGCCCTACACCCAGATGCAGACGGCTCCTTTTCCTGTGGAAGCCATCCGCACGTCCGGAAGCCGGATTACGCTGTCAGACGGGCGCGAACTCGTGGACGGAGTCGCTGCCTGGTGGACCGCCTGCCATGGCTATAGCCACCCTCACATTCAGCAGGCACTCGTTCGGCAGGCCAGCGACATGCCTCATGTGATGTTCGGAGGAATGGTTCACGAACCGGCCCGGCGTCTAGCAGCACGTCTGGCTGAACTTCTGCCCGGCGACCTTGAACGCACGTTTTTTACAGATTCTGGCTCAGTGGCGATGGAAGTCGCCGTCAAGATGGCAGTTCAGTATCACATCAACCGTGGCACGCATGGCCGGACAAAGATGCTGTCGTTCCGGGGCGGCTATCACGGGGACACACTGGGCATGATGTCCATCTGCGACCCGGAAGAGGGCATGCACAGCCTTTTCGCGGGCGTTCTTCCCCGCCAGATCCTTGCGGATCTTCCAGTTGATGATGACAGCATGGCCAGACTTGAAGCCCTGCTGGACGCTGAAGGGCATACAGTAGCCGCTATCGTCACGGAGCCGCTGGTTCAGGGGGCAGGCGGAATGCTGTTCCATAGTCCGGACGTTCAACAGCGCCTTCGCAGCATTTGTGACCGATACGGCATTCTGCTCATTCTGGATGAAATTTTTACCGGTTTTGGCCGAACCGGAACGATGTTCGCCTGCGAGCAGGCCGAGATCGTCCCCGATATCATCGCCCTTTCCAAGGCTCTGACCGGCGGCACGATGGCTCTGGCTGCAACCGTGGCGAGACAAGGCGTTTTCGAAGCGTTTCTCTCCACAGAAGCTGGCAAGGCGCTCATGCACGGGCCAACATTCATGGCCAACCCGCTGGCCTGCGCCGTGGCGAATGCGTCACTGGATCTGTTCGAACAGGAGCCAAGACTGGAACAGGTTGCTCGCATCTCAGTTCAGCTCCAACGGGAGTTGGAACCATGCCGCGGACTTCCCGGCGTGAAAGATGTTCGCGTGCTAGGTGCAATCGGCGTGGTGGAACTGGAAAACATTGCGGACCCTGACGTCCTCCGCCGCGCGTTCGTGAACCAAGGGACATGGATCCGCCCATTCCGGAACATTGTGTATCTGACGCCAGCGTTCACGATTAGCGACGAAGATCTTTCTCTTCTGACAGCCAGCATTGTCACTGTTCTCCGGAACAACGCATGAGCCTGTTTGACGCCCACTTCACATCCGCCCTTCACGACCGCGAAACTGCGGGAACACGGCGAACATTGCGTCCGGTCACTCGGGACGGACAGACCGTCCTGCGAGACAGCCGTCGCATGATTGATGTGTCTTCAAATGATTATCTGGGCCTTGCCGACCACCCACTACTCAAAGAACGTGCCTCTGACTGGGCTTTGCGCTTTGGAACGGGGGCAAGGGCGTCCCGCCTTGTGAGTGGAACGCTGGAAATCCACCAGGCTGTCGAGCAGAAGATGGCGCGCTTCAAAGGATATGAGGCCACGCTGCTTTTTGCATCCGGCTGGCAAGCCAATGCCTCGGTGGTCCCTGCCCTGTGCGCCCTCTCGACTGCTCGGACCGGTCATCCGATGCTGGTTTTTTCCGACCGGCTGAACCATGCCAGCCTCCATCACGGCTGCGCAGCAGCGGGCGTACGACAGCATCGTTTTCGCCACAATGATCTTGCGCATCTGGAGACACTGCTCAAACGGGAAGCCACCAAGCCTGGCTTGCGGATGATCGTAACAGAGAGCGTGTTTTCCATGGATGGGGACCGCGCAGACATTCCCGCCCTGCGCGCTCTGGCCGATCGCTACGATGCGTTCCTGTATGTTGATGAGGCCCATGCCACGGGCGTTCTTGGAGCCCATGGGCATGGGCTTTCCGGCGGTTTGGCTGATCTGACAATGGGCACATGCAGCAAGGCCCTTGGAGGAATGGGGGCTTATATCGCGGGCTCCAGGCCTCTCTGTGACTATCTGCTCAATCACGCTTCAGGCTTTATTTATAGTACGGCCCTTCCGCCCGCTGTCCTAGGAGCCATTGATGCCGCGCTGGACATTATTCCGACGATGAACCGTGAACGGCAGACGTTGCTGGGTCAGGCAGCACACCTTCGAACGGTTTTGAACATGGCTGGTCTTTCGACAGCAGAGTCGTCCACGCAGATTGTGCCGGTCCTGATCGGTGAATCCCAGCGAGCGCTCGATGTTGCCAGCGCACTGGAAAACGAAGGTTTCCTCACCATAGCCATCCGTCCACCAACTGTACCTCAGGGAACAGCACGCTTGCGTCTGGCCCTTCACGCTGGACTGACAGATTCACAGATTACCCAGTTAGGCGAGGCCGTTGTCCGGCTGGTATGTGAGCACACGCCATGACCGTCTCCCTTTATCTCGTGCATGGCTGGGGGTTTGATGCATCTTTCTGGGCCCCAATGCTCCAGCACCTCCCCGATCTCAAAGCGTCCGTCGTGGATAAGGGATATTTCGGATGCCATTACGCAGCCCCCCGACCAGCGCAACCCTATTTGGCAATCGGCCATTCCGCAGGAACACTGGACCTGTTGGGACAGGATCTTCCCGGATGCCGGGGGCTCATCATGTTCAACGGGTTCGGACGGTTTTCTGAAAGCCATGACTTTCCGGAAGGTGTTCCCTTGCGTGTTCTGGAAAGAATGAAGCGCCAGCTACAACGCTCACCTAAAACAGTCCTGAACGATTTCCGGCAAAGATGCGGAACGGACAAGCCCATTCCGTCAGATCCTGTGACGGCCGTTTTGGATCAGGGTCTGGAACATCTGATTCAGAACGATGAACGGCATGAAGCGACCCGCTGGGGAAACCGGCTTCACTGGATGACAGGACTGTCAGATCCATTTCCTCCTGCACAGGCCGGCTTCACTGTTCCGGGGGAAAAGGTTGAAGGGGGGCATCTCCTACCTGTCGAACAGCCCGAACTCTGCGCTGATTTTGTGCTGCGTCAGGTCGAACAGCATGGATGAGCGCAAACGCCAGATCGTCACCCGGTTTGATCAGGCGGAGGACTATGACGCTGCGGCAGATATCCAACGCCGCTGCGCCGCTTTTCTGGCCGAGCGGATTGTCGCTGACCTGACCGAGACTCAGCCTGCCCATATTCTCGAGGTCGGGTGTGGCACGGGTTTCCTCACAGAGCATCTTTCCAGAGGCTTCCCCAACAGCGCTATTCTCGCCACCGATCTCGCCCCGACTATGCTCGCACGCACCAGATCGCGCCTTCACGGGCAGAAGAACATCGCCTTCAAGGTCATGGATGGAGAGCGCCCGGATGCGACGGGACCATTTGACCTGATCGCATCGAGCCTGTGCTTCCAATGGTTTGAAAACCGCAGCAAGGGGCTCGAACGTCTTTGCCGCTTATTGGCGCCGGGTGGCACTCTGATGATTGCAACGCTGCTTGAAGGGAGCCTGAAAGAGTGGCGCTCAGCTTGCCAGAAGACAGACGCCCCGTGCGGCGTTCCATCCTATCCCGGCGCCCCCATGCTTCAGCAGGAATGGCCCTCTGGAGGGCACGGCCAATGGCATACCGCAAACATGCAAGATCCGGTCCCAAACGCCAGAACATTCCTCCGCAGATTGCAACAGATCGGCGCGTCTCTCCCTGGCAAAGGAAGCACTCCTGCGGGAGTACATGCACTCAGGCGCGCCATGTCCTGTTTTGATAAAGAGCACACCAGCGTCACCTACGCCTTGGGGATCGGAATTTTCAGGAAGGATATGCCATGAACAGCTTTCGCGGTGTGTTCGTCACGGGTACGGACACCGAAATCGGTAAGACGCTTGTCAGTGCAATCCTGACGAAAGCCTGGACCGCGACGTACTGGAAACCGCTTCAAACCGGCCTTTCGGACGAAGCAGGCGATACCTCTACCGTCAAAACTCTAGCCGCCCTTCCGCCTGATCGGATTATTCCTCCGGCATATGCGCTTCAGGCCCCTCTCGCACCCTACGCAGCGGCGGCGCTGGAAAACGTTACAATCAATCCCGGACGTCTTGTTCTCCCCGCCGTCAAAGCGCCCCTTGTCGTTGAGGGTGCGGGCGGCCTGATGGTGCCTGTCCGAAGCGACATGATGATGATTGATCTCATGCAGCGACTGGACCTTCCCGTCGTTCTTGTTGCGCGCAGCGGACTGGGAACCATCAACCATACGCTCCTGAGTCTCGAAGCGCTTCGTCGCAGAGGCATTCCCGTTCTGGGGGTCGTCCTCAGCGGGCCTGAAAATCCAGGAAATGCACGCGACATTGCTCATTTCGGGAACGTTCGGATCCTTTTCAGCGTTCCACGTCTAGAGAGCATAAATGAAACCGTCGTTTCTGAAATTTCTGGCCGTGTACCGCCGCTTTGTGTCTTGCAGCAACAGAATTCACAATGATGTGTTCTTTTTGGGATGTGCCATGAAAAGAACACATCCGACCCTTGTGAAATAGCTGCGTAATCATAGAACGTCTCTTCGCAACGAAGTGCATCCGGCGTATCGCTTGATCAAAGACCGCCCTCTGATTTCAGGGGGAGGCATACAACTGGGACTGTTGGGAAAAGTATGAGTATCCTGCGTCGTGATTTGGTAAAGCTTGGGGCAGGCCTGTCCCTGATGGGAACGTCTGGCCGCTTCGCTTATGCCCAGTCCGCGCCGCCTGCCGCCAAGCAGGCTCCAAAGACTGTTCCGTTCGACAATGGAACTGTTCGCGCCATTGCGCAGAAACTGGCCAGATCTCCTTACGCTCCACCTCCGCAAAGTCTGCCCTCTGCCATTTCCAATCTGGATTTTGATCAGTTCCGAGGCATTACTTTCAACCCGGACCGGGCACTCTGGCATGGGCAAAGCCTGGCATTTGAGGTCGAATTTTTCCCGCGTGGCTTTCTCTACAAGCCCAAAATCGCGATGAATGAAGTCATCGGTGGTCAATCGACCCCGATTGCCTATGACCCGGACCTGTTCAGCTACGCCAACCCGATGTTGCGTGTGACAGATGATCTGGGATTTGCCGGTCTTCGTCTACGCTATGCCATCAACACACCAGGTCAAATGGAAGAATGCGCCGTGTTTCTTGGCGCATCCTATTTCCGTGCTGTTGCCAAAGGGCAGAACTACGGACTGTCTGCCCGGGGCTTCGCCAACGGCACGGGGAATTCAAAAGGCGAGGAATTCGCTCTGTTCCGTGAGTTCTGGCTGGAAAAGCCGGAACCTGGCGTTCAATCCGTTGTCATTCATGCCCTTCTGGACAGCCCGTCCGTCACGGGAGCTTTCAGCTTTACCATCCGCCCTGGCGACACGACTGTTTTTGACGTGCAATCCTCGCTCTTCCCGCGGCAGGATATTACCGAAGCCGGCATCGCCGCTCTTACGGGCATGTTCTATTTCGATGCCAACGAGCATAACCACATCGATGACTGGCGCCCGGCTGCTCATGACAGCGAGGCACTTCAGGTCTGGACTGGATCTGGGCAGCAGCTCTATCGCCCTCTGGTCAACCCGACCGACCTTCAGTTTTCGGCCTTCCAGGATAGCAGCCCGCACGGCTTCGGCCTGATGCAGCGCAAGCGCTCCTTCCATGACTACGAGGACCTTGCCCTCAACTACGAGAAGCGCCCATCCCTGTGGATCGAGCCTATTGGCAATTGGGGTGATGGAGCGGTGGATCTCGTCGAAATTCCGACGCCCAATGAGGTCAACGACAACATCGTGACATTCTGGCGGCCGAAAGACGCTCTGAAGGCCGGTCAGGAATACAGTTTCACCTACCGGATGTACTGGGGCTGGGATACGCCGTGGCCTACGGCGCTGGCACGTGTCGCTGGGACTCGGATTGGTGCCGTCACAGACCATGCTGATGCACGCATGTTCGTGATCGACTTTACAGGCGCACCGTTCCAGAACATTCCGCAGGATGCGCATTTCCACCTGATTTCACAGGCTTCACCCGGCACCATCCGGAATGTGGTGGTTGAGCCAAACCCGAACATCAAAGGCTGGAGGACAACCTTTGAATTCGTTCCTGGAGATGCCAAAGCCTCTGAACTCCAGGCTCAGCTTGCCAACGATCAGGGTCCGATCTCAGAAAAATGGATGTACCGTTGGACGCCGTAACCAATATGTCTCCGTCCGAAGCACCGTTCCTGCCTCATGAGGCTCCGCTCAGGATGGAGCCTCAAAACCTCCATCAGCAGCCTGACCGGCATGGTCGCCCTTTCCGGGTTCTGGACACGACGCCGAAGACGCTTTGGCTTCGACGGCTTTTCGTGTTCGGCTCAGCGCTCGCGCTGACCGGGTTTGGCATCTACAGGATCAATCAGGTTTTCAACTCGTTAGGCGTGTCTACGCTTGGCGTGATTGTGCTGATTCTGTTCGCCATTCTCGGTTTCTGGATCGCACTCTCCTTCACCTCAAGTCTTGGTGGGTTCGTCTCCCTGATCACACGCGGAGGCCTTGGGCTCGGCATTCATCGGGACGGTGCTCTTCCAATGCTGAAAGCACGGACTGCCGTGCTGATGCCGACTTATAATGAAGATCCGGAACGCGTTCTGGGCGGCCTGAAGGCCATCTATGACAGCATTCTTGCCACCGGCCAGATTGATGCGTTCGACTTCTTCATTCTGTCTGATACGACCAATCCGGACGTATGGTTACAGGAAGAGCGTGCCTTCCTTGCCCTCCGTCGGGCGACTGGTGATGATCGGCGCATTTTCTATCGCCGCCGCCATCAGAATACAGATCGCAAGGCAGGCAATCTGGGCGACTGGGTGATACGCTTTGGTAACTCGTACCAGCAGATGCTCACCCTTGATGCTGATAGCGTGATGGACGGCAGCCTGATCGTGCGTGTCGTTTCCGCCATGGAAAACCATGAGGGCGTCGGGCTGATCCAGACCCTTCCGGTTATTGTGGGCGGCCGGACATTATTTGCCCGCATGCAGCAGTTTGCAGGCCGCGTATATGGCCCACTCATTGCCCATGGCATTGCCTGGTGGCATGGCTCGGAAGGGAATTACTGGGGCCATAACGCCGTTATCCGGACACGGGCTTTTGCCGAACAGGCGGGCCTGCCGCATCTGAAAGGTAGACCGCCCTTCGGCGGCCATATTCTCAGCCATGACTTCGTCGAAGCAGCGCTCATGCGACGTGGTGGCTGGGCCATTCACATGGTGCCTGGCCTGTTCGGGTCTTATGAGGAAAGCCCACCGTCCCTGACGGATGTGGCCATTCGTGACCGCCGCTGGTGTCAGGGCAACCTCCAACACGCCAAGATCCTTGGAACCAAAGGCCTGCACTGGGTCAGCCGTACACACATGCTGACGGGCATTGGTTCCTACATCATGTCTCCGCTTTGGCTGTTGTTCCTGCTGTTCGGAATCCTGATTTCCCTTCAGTCGCATTTCTATCATCCGGAATATTTCGGCACGAAGCCGACGCTTTATCCGCACTGGCCGCGCGTCGATCCTGTACAGGCAAAGTTCGTTTTCATCGGCACGATGGGCATCCTTCTGGCGCCAAAATTCCTGGCGTTCATTGCCATGATGTTTGATCGCTCTGCCTTACGCGGTTCCGGCGGTGCTATCCGGCTTTTCCTTTCCATCATTCTGGAAACCCTGATTGGTGGCCTGATTGCGCCGATTGCCATGCTGATCCAGACGTCTGGGGTTATCTCCATTCTATTGGGCCGGGATTCTGGCTGGAATGCCCAGAACCGTGAAGACGGGCGGGTTTCACTCCGTGAAGTTGCACGTGGATACTGGGTTTATACAGTGTTCGGCCTTCTGCTGGCCGCAGCCGCCTGGTCCGTTTCACACGCACTCTTTCTGTGGATGACACCAGTGTTGCTTGGGCTTGTGCTGGCTATTCCACTTGCGGCCGTGACAGCCAGCCGCGATGTTGGACTAGGACTCCGTCGGGCTGGATTTCTGCTGATCGAAGAAGAAACGGCCCCCCCGCCTATTCTTCGTCTTGCAGAAGAGAACGAACGTCAGCGCACAGAGGCTCTGCACGCCCCTCATCAGCCGCCCAGCGAGGCATTCGCCCTTCTGCGGACGGATCGGACACTTCTAGACGCCCACCTTGGCGCACTTCCGCCAACCCGCAAGGCTGGCAGTGCGATTGATGCCAACCTGCTGGTTGGACTGGTCAAGCTGAAAGAGGCGCCCTCCATCAAGGCCGCCCTTTCCAAACTGACCCGACAGGAAAAGGCCTCAGTCCTCGGGGCGGCCGAAGGCGTCGCACTCGTCGAGAACCTTCCGGACTAACCCTCTCTGTGGCTGGCAAAGTATGCCAGCCACAGATTATTTGCTGTCAAAAGCATTCCGGGCGGCTTCCACTTCAGACAGATTTTTCTCTGCCCAGATCCACACCCCACAAAACGCTGCGCCCAGGCTTAGTCCCAGCGCTGTAAGACGATAATCCACCCGTGGCGGAATAACCGGGTGAATCGTACGGGTCACCATCCCGTCCCGTTCCATTTGCCGGAGTGTCTGGGTCAGCATCTTCTGGCTGATACCCTCGACTTTTCGTGCCAACTGCGTGAAGCGCAATTCCTTGTGCTCTTCCAAAACCTCCAGAATGATCATCGTCCATTTGTCAGCAACGCGACCAATGAGCTCCGTCACCAACCGCTCAACGCGCGCATCGCACTCCGTAGGTGGCGTTGCTTCGGCCAAACGCTTGGCACGGCGTTCAGGCGAGGCTTCGTAGGGGTTATCCGTCATAGGGGGTCACTCTCTTTTCGGTGCGTATAAATCTTTGAGGTGCCTTCTTTCGAATTGACGATAGCCCGCTAGATAGAGCGTTCCAATTCTCAATGGAGCAACTCCAATGAAACCGAGCGGAAACACAATCCTGATCACTGGTGGTGGCTCAGGCATAGGCCAGGCTCTTGCACAGCGACTGCATGATGCTGGCAACACGGTTGTCGTCGCCGGGCGTCGCCAGAATGCTTTGGATGAAACGATCGCCGGTCGAGCCAACATGCATGCACTAGTGCTGGATATTGAAAGCCCGGAGGGGATTGCTGATTTTACAGAACGGCTTCTAAGCGCATATCCGTCACTTAATGTTCTGATCAACAATGCCGGCATCATGCGATTTGAAGATTTGGCGCAGACGCATGATCTGGCGGATGCCGAAGCGACGATCACGACCAACCTCCTCGGGCCGATCCGCCTGATCAACAGCCTGACGGATCATCTGCTCAAGCAGCCGGATGCCGTCGTGATCAATGTGACATCCGGGTTGGCATTCGTGCCGCTGACGACAACACCCACCTATAATGCCACCAAAGCCGCGATCCATTCCTACACGATTGCCCTCCGAGAGGTTCTGAAAGGGAAAGTCGAGGTTATCGAACTTGCGCCCCCCGCAGTACAGACAGGCCTCACGCCTGGCCAAGAAACGCGCCCCGGCTATCAGCCCCTGACGGACTTTACGGATGAAGTCATGGCGTTGCTGACGCAACAGCCCACGCCACCGGAAATTCTTGTCGAACGCATGCGCTTTCTACGCTTTGCGGAGGCCAATGGTCAGTTCGATGAAACACTGACCAAGCTCAACGCTTTTGCCGCGCAAGCCCGCAACGGTTAAGAGGCCAATGCTCATAAAAAAAGCCCCGGGGCAGTTGCTCCGGGGCTTTTCTCAGGACGAAAACTCAAAAGATTCAGTTGCCGAGGCTCTGAGCCTTCTTGAAGAGATCACGGCAGACCAGAACCTGCTTGTCCTTGGGCAGCGTGGAGATGTCGAACGGCGTGTTGGTGCTGGTCTGGAGCAGACCACGGCCACCCAGTGAGTAGTACTGGTCGTTCTGAACATCAGAGCGCTTGGCAAGCTTGCGGGATGCCGAGCGCGGCCCTGTACCCAGCGAGAGCTTCTTATGGATGCAATAGGACGTCAGGCCTGCCACGTTGCCAGCCTGCGCATTGTCGATGGATGGCATGCCATTTTCACCAAGCGTACCAGGCGTTGATGCAGTTGCAATACCGTTGATACCACCGACGGCCTGCACGTGGTTAGGCGTGATCACAGCCTGAGTTCCTGGTGGAACAATCGGCTGTCCAGGCTGCGGAGCTGTCTGTGCAAAAGCAGCACCAGAGACAGCAAGGCCAAGAGCGGCAACGGCAGCAAAATACTTATTGGTATTCATGGATAGAGTCTTTCCATGTTCGATATTATTACACAGCGGCTATTCAGGAATATAATCACCAGAGCAATACTCTGCTGGCTATCTCACGGCCGTTCTCTAAAAACACTTGAGATCCGACTTAGTTTCTTTTCGAATCATCTTTCCCGATTTTATAACGCCATGAGGCCCCGCATTCAGGCAGTCCATTAACGCTGGATTGAGTCCCCGGCATTTCTGCGCCAAGGTTTCGGATATGTCAGACGCGATGCAATCCCTCCCCGTTCCGCCGGCTCCAAAGCAGGAGCCCCTGTCAACAACGCAGCTTGGCCGGACCAGAACTGACGCCTACGCCTGGATGAAGGACGAGAACTGGCAGCAGGTTCTGCGGGATCCGTCTGTCCTTCGTCAGAACATCACCGATCACCTCAAGGCAGAAAATGCGTACGCCGAAGCGGTGCTCTCTGGCATGGAACCGCTTCGCAAAGAGCTTCTGCAGGAAATGATCGGTCGTATTCCCCTTGCCGAAGAATCCATTCCCGTGCCTGATGGTCCTTGGGCCTATTACAGCCGCTTTGAAGATGGGGCTCAGCATCCTCTCCGGGCACGGCGCCCGCGCGACGGCGGAGAAGAGCAGATCCTTCTGGATGTGGACGCCCGCGCCAAACAGTTTGACTATTATGCGCTCGGCGGGACGGCCCATTCCGCGGATCATCGCTACTTTGTCTATTCCGAAGACGTGCAGGGCTCTGAAGTTTATCGCATTCAGGTCAAGGACCTGGAGACCGGAGAACTCTGCGCCGAAGCGGTTGAGAGCACGACCGGAAGCTTTGCTCTTTCCCCTGACAGTGCGTGGCTGTTCTGGATCTTCCGGGACGACAATGGCCGCCCATCACGGATTTACCGCCGTCCTCTGACCGGCGGGGCGGACGTACTCGTCTTCGATGAAACCGATGCAGGCTTTTTCCTCAGCATCGGCACCAGCGCCTCTCGCAAGTGGATCGTTATCGAACGCGGGGATCACGATACGAATGAGACGCTTCTGATTCCTGCTGCCGAGCCGACAGTAATGCCTGTTGTTGCAGCTCCCCTGGTCCGGGGAGAGCGCTATTCCTTCACGCACTGGAATGATCGTTTCATCATTCTCACCAACGCGGGCGGCGCTGTCGATTTCCAGTTCATGCAAACGCCAGATACGGCAACAGATCGGGAAAACTGGCGCCCATTCGTCCCGTATCTGGAGGGGCACTACCTTCTGGCGGCTACGGCGTCGCGTGATTATCTGGCATGGGCAGAGCGGAAAGACGGAAACGTTTATATCCGCGTCGTAAAGACAGGCGTAACAGGAGATGTTCGTGCGCAGGCCGCCACGATCGGAATGGACGAACCCGCATATGATCTGACCCTTCAGGGCATTCTGGAATATGACGGCTCTGTTCTGCGCTACGTCTATCAATCCCCGACAACGCCAGCGCATTGGTATGACTACAATCTGGCAACAGGCGAGCGAACCCTGAAGAAGGTTCGCGATGTCCCGTCTGGCCATGATCCAGCGCAGTATGAAACGCGGCGTCTGTTCGCGACGGCTGCAGATGGCGAGCAGGTTCCCATCACCGTTCTGATGCGGAAAGGCCAGCCGCTGGATGGCTCTGCCCCCCTTCTGCTCTATGGATATGGCTCCTACGGCATTGCGATGGATGCAGGGTTCTCCACAACAGTCTTCAGTCTCGTTGACCGTGGATGGGTTTATGCCATCGCGCATATCCGTGGTGGGTCCGAGAAAGGCTGGAACTGGTTCCTGCAAGGGCGCGGCAAGACCAAACCCAACACCTTCACGGACTTCATTGCTTCCACAGAGTATCTGGCCAAAGAGGGCTATGGCTCAGCAGGGCGCATCGTTGCTCATGGTGGCTCAGCCGGGGGCCTACTGATGGGCGCCGTGGCCAACATGGCACCCGACCTCTTTGCCGGGATCGCCGCGCAGGTGCCGTTCGTGGATATGCTCAACACCATGTCTGACACGTCCCTGCCACTGACCCCACCAGAATGGCCGGAATGGGGAAACCCACTTGAAGACGAAGAGGCTTACGATCTCATTGCCAGCTATTCACCGTATGACAACATTCAGGCGCGCCCCTACCCGCCCATTCTTGCCATGGGGGGCCTTTCAGATCCGCGAGTGACCTATTGGGAACCTGCAAAATGGATTGCCAAGCTCCGTGAAGTGGCCTCAGGCGGCCCATTCCTGTGCCGCATCAACATGGATGCAGGCCATGGCGGATCATCCGGGCGCTTCAAACGACTGGAAGAAGTTGCGCTGGTGCAGGCTTTCGCCATCTGGGCAATGGATCGCGCGCCTCTACGCTAAAGGGATGACAGTCTGGCCCACGCCTGCAGGGGGCCAGACATCACTCGGGTTTCGGCTTCCCGATCCGTCCGCCAAACATCCAGACCCCGGCAAACCGTGACAGTAAGATAGCCGCGTTACAGGCAGCCGTCGTCAGGCAGGCACCGGCGAGACCAAAATGCATAGTCAGAACATAGAGCGCGGGAAAATAGATCGCCATGATAGCCGTGCGGCTGGTCATCAGGAACTTCACATGCCCGACGACGATCAGCAGGGGCTCCAGCGGAATAACCAGCAGGCTGAAAACGGCGGCCATCAGCATGATGGAAATGTAAAGCGATGTGTGATGCACATGAACATGCAGCATCAGACGGAAAATCTTTGAGCCAAAAAACGCAGACAGCACCAGAAGCAGCAGGGACAGTGCGGTCAGCACGCCAAACATTTTCCATGTAACGCGCTTGAGGCCTTTCCAGTCCTGCTTGTCCCGCATCTTGACCAGTTCGGGGTACAGCACCGGCGAGATGAGCTGGGCAGGCGTAACAATCCCGTCTGCAATCTGGCGACAAACGCGGAAAACAGCAGCTTCCGCCGGGCCAAGGCCGTTACCGACCAGAAGCGTTGCAACATGCCCGGAAATGTTACCGAGTGTCTGGTTCACGCTGGCCGCACGCGTAAACTGCCACATGCCGGGGATCTGCCAGCGCCAACTGCGATAGGCTTGGAAATAGCGGAACCGGAACTTCCTTCGCAGGATATCCATCGCGTAATAGAAGTAGAAACCGTAATCGATGATGATCGCGAGCGCCCACATTGCAAGGAAATATCCAAGCTTCAGATGCAGGGCATATCCGACCAGAACTCCCACCGTCTTTACGAGCGCGGCACAGGTATCAATGATCGGAACAAGGTGAAATTTCCCTGCCATTCGCAGAATACCGTTGGCCCAGCCTGAATACATCAGTGGGCTCACAATCACGTACAAATCCGCCAGAAACCGGACATGCCTGGACCAGTGTGCCGTCACACCATAAATCTGCACGGCGACAAGCCCGAAAATAATGGACCCGGCCGCAGACATCGTATCCAGCCGGATACAGAAATGAACGACCTTCCGCAGCAGGTCCGTTTCGTTCTTGCTGAATGCATCACTGCCAAAGCGGATCAGCGTCTGCCAGGACTGCATCCGTGACAGAACGGATCCGGTCGAAGCCAGAGAATGAATGAGGATCAGCAATCCAAAGTCAGAGAGGCCCAAAGCGCGCACGGTGAACGCGATATAGACAAAGCTGCACAGGGCATTGACCACACGGCCAAGGGTGAGAACACTGACATTTCGGAAAATGGATCTGAAAACAGAGCGCTCGGCGGACATGCGGGCTTTCTGACCACAAAGCCCCGGGAGTGTCCATGCCGGAACATGCATCCCTGCGTTTTGCCGCGTTCTTGACAGCGAAGACCCGAAGACTATGAACAGGGCCCTATTCCGAGCCTCTGAGGTGTTTCAGAGGCACTTCATAACCGGGATGGCGCCCTTCCAGCAGACGGCGTTCCGGACAAGAGCAGCAGGCAGTCTGCTCCGGGCAGGACGCAAAAGACGCTCATGAAAATCGCCTTCATTTATATTGCCGAGCCTTATCAGTGCTACCACACCGCGTCCGTTGCCAGTGCACTTGCGGCAATACCGGGATGTGACGTCACGGAATACTACAGCTTTCCAGAGACCATTGATCATCTGGCCCGCATCAGACGCGCTCTGAATGTTCCGCCGCTTCCGCTGCTGCCATTTCCCAGATCCTGGAAAGCAAACATCCTGAAACGCGCACGCCGTCTGGATCAGGAGCGACTGGTCATTCTTCAGGAGAACGTTGAAGAGCTGAACCAGTACGATGTGGTTGTCGCAACGGAATATACGGCAGGCGTCCTGAAAGACATGGGGCTGAACGGCCCGAAACTCATCCTGCTGATGCATGGCGCCGGAGACCGTTACGTTAACGACGAGCATCTTGTTCGAGAGTTTGATCTGACGCTTGTGCCCGGTCCGAAAGTCGAGACTTACTTCCGGGACAAGGGGCTTATCCAGAATGGTGCATCACGCATCGTGGGTTATCCCAAATTCGACGTATTCGAAGCCGTCCGCCGGGAAAATGCCGTTTCTTTCAGCAACGAACGTCCCTTCGCGCTCTATAATCCGCACTATCAGCGTGTCCTGACATCTGCACCCACGTGTATGGACACCATCATTAAAGGCTTTAAGGCACAGAACGATTACAATCTGGTCGTGGCCCCTCACATCAAGATGTTCCACAAAGGCTTTGGCATCCGGGAGCGTCTGCTTCAACGCCAGCAAAGCCCCGAGGTGCTCGTGGACACTGGCTCAAATGCCATGCTGGACATGACCTACACGTCTCAGGCGGCCCTTTATATTGGGGATGTCAGCAGTCAGGTTTATGAATTTCTGGCCATCCCGCGCCCCTGTATTTTCCTGAATCCTCACAAGCTCCCATGGCGTGACGATCCGTATTTTTTACACTGGACACTCGGAGACGTGGTCGATGCCCCCGCAGACATCATGCCTGCGGTTGCACGGGCGGAAGAACGTCATGCGCTCTATCGGCCAGTGCAGGAAAAACTGTTCCGGGAAACGTTTGGGGAGCCCTTGCTCGGGGCATCGCAAAGAGCGGCTGACGCGATCGTCAGTTTTATGAACAACGTCTGAAAATCCCTGAGGAAGAGTGCTCTCCCTTAGGGTAATCATCTGATTATTGAGGAATCGGCGTGCACTGCGGTGTGACTGGCTCACCGGCCATCACAGCTTTTGTAAAGGCGGCTGAGTTCGGCAGGGACGCATTGACTGTCTGAGAGTGGTCCAGCCCTTTATACAAATGCGCCTGAACTGTTGATCCAGCTGCACAGGCTGCCTTGACCAGGCCTTCCTGCAGCTGTGGCGGAACGTCCTGATCCGCGGTGCCCGTTCCAACAAAAAGTGGCTGGGCCAGTTTCAACGTCGGGTACGTCATTGTTTTAAACGCGGGCGTCATGGCCTTTACAAACGTGGGCTGAAGCGCATTCGCAAGCGTCAGACCGTCTTTCTCCGCCATGTCTGAGAGGCCCGTCAGGCAGGAGGCAGCCGCTGCCTTGAAGGCCGGCATAGCCTTGGACGTAAAGGCATCTTCGGGATGGAAGGTCGGATGCAGACCGGCATAGGACGAACCAATCAGCAGCGTGTAAGCCACCAGCGGGCTATACCCCGATGACTTGCCAGCTTCCTGCAACAGGCCAGACAGTATTTCCGGCGTCATGTACGGGATGCCTGTCGCCACAGTCCCGCGCACATTGATATCCGGAGCGTAAGTCGGTGCAAACGCCGCAGAGGCAAAGGCTGCTCCGCCGCCCTGGGACTGTCCAACGATCATCACTTTGTTCTGGAGGCCCGGCACAGACTTCAGCGCAGCCCGCACAGAGTCCAGCACGCTATAAGCTTCAGCGCGCGTATTCAGATAAGGATGTACACCCGGTGTTCCCAGTCCCTGATAATCCGTTGCGACAATCGCAAAACCGCGCTTCATCCATTCGGACAGGTAATGAGTATTGCGCTCGCTGTAGGGGTTCAGAGACGGTGCGCAGCTGTCATCATTTCCCACCGTACCATGCGCCCAGGCGACAATCGGCCACCCGCCTGCGGGGGCTTCGCCAGCAGGAACAATGACTTCGGCAGTTACGGGGACAAGCCCCTTCCCCGTAACACCATCTGTGGAAAGATAGGTGATGCGCAGGGAACGAGCAGCATTCGGAAGGCTCAGGGTCTCTGCCAACGGAGCAGAGTTCAGCAGAACACCCGGCTTCTGTGCGCTGTTCTGAGGTGCGGCATTCGCCTGCGCTGAGATGGCGGCAATACAAACGCCACCCATAAACAGACTGATCGTCTTACGGGAAAAAGATACGCGCACAATTCTTCCTTACCTGAAATGCTCTGTGGGCCTGACGAAGTAAGGTACGGGTTCTGACGGAAAAAGTTGTATGAAAATCCTGTGCCCACCCCAATCGGGGCATTTTTGCCCCGGATATTGGAATTTCTCTTATTTATGACCAAAGAGATGACGAACATCATCACCGAAATGCTGAAAAGCATCCTGCGTTGAGCGATGGCGACGATTTCCCGTCTCTGAAACGACCGTCACGGTTGCTGTCATGCCAGCAGCCAATGTGAGATCGGACGGGACCTTATCGATTTTCACGCGCACTGGAATACGCTGTGCCAGACGCACCCACGTATAAACTGGATCAACTGTCGGCAGACCCTGCTCATTCACCAGTGCATTGTTACTGGCAATACCGCGCGTAATACTCTCGATGTGACCAAAAAGCGGGTCATGGTAGCCCATCAGATCCATGCGAACGAGATCACCCTCATCCAGATCATGCACCTTGGTTTCTTCGAAATAGCCGTCGATCCAGTATGAGTTGGTATCAATGACGTGCATGTTCACGACGCCGGCTGTTGCAAAGTCACCCGGTCGCATGATCAGGTTTGTGACAATACCGTCTATGGAACTGCGGACTTTTGTACGGTCCAGATTGATTTCTGCCTGACGCAGGTCCGCCTGAGCAGAAGCGTACTGTGCCGCTGCCTGCTGGGACAGTGCAACGTACTGCTTCTTTTCTTCCTGTGAGACCGCCACACCGGGAATGGCCTTACGCCACTCGGCCTGCACTTGCTTGAACTCCATGTCTGCCTTGCGTTCGGCGACCTTGGCCTTGGCCGCATCCACCGCGACCTGGAAATCGAACGGATCAATTTCGTACAGGACATCTCCATGGTGGACAGGCTGATTATCCTGCACATTCACATGAAGGATCTGACCTGAAACGCGCGGCGCGATATTGGCGACCTGAACACGCACCTGCCCGTTCCGGGTCCAGGGAGAGGCTGTGTAGTAATCCCACAGGATAACCACCACGACGGCAGCCACCACAAGGATGGAGATCGTAATGGTCAGGCGGATCAGACGATGGGCACTGGATAGCACTTGAAACGGCCTTGTATCAGAGGATCAGGGTATAGAGCCCGAGCAGGCAGATAAGGATGCCGAATTGGGCAAGCGGCGGATCCCAGACGAAACGCCACAGATCAAACCAGCCCATGAGCCAGCGAAGAATAGCCAGCGTCAGAAGTGACAACGCCAGATTGACGACGAACGCAGACACAAGCAAACCGCCAAGGTCTACGACCTGTCTCATCACCATCGTTTGCGTCCTATTCCATAATGATGAACAGCCGTCCGGTTCCGCAGCAGCATGACGCGCACGGCTTCCAGCCCACCCACACAGTTGAGGATCAGAATCTCCTCACTGGGGGCGCCAAGTCGCAGACGGTCAAGGAATTCCTGGGTCATATCTGCCAGTTCGCGCTCCAGAATACCCAGCCTGTCTCTTGCAAGGGCTTTGCGCGCGGGACGGACGAGATGCCGCAGGGAAGGCATACGAGCGGCCTGATCCAGATAAAGCTGGACGCGCGCAATCGTGCTGGACAGATCCTCAAGCGCTACAAGCCGCTCAAAGACATGCTCTGAAGAGGTGCCTCCCTTGGGTAACCTCCTCGTCCAGAGCAGAAGTTGACTCAGACGGTCATATTTCCGGCTGAGCAACGCAGGCCCCATCGTCTCACCATGGCCGCCGAGCTGTGATTCCAGATCCGAAGAGATGGCCACGGCAATCCGGAAACGATGCCGCCGCGCCGTCGGTGGCCACAGCAGAACCAGAAGAATGAATGAAAGAACCGCTGACAGAAAATAGAACGTATTACGCTCAAGGAAGGCCGCCGGATCGTAACTATGATGATTCCCCAAGCCCACGAAAACGAGAAAGAACGCACCATAGTGGAAGCCCACAGCGGCCGTTTTCGGATTCATCAAAAGAAGGCAGGCAATAACGGTCTGAGGCAGGAGAACAAAGGCCAGGCCCTGAAGGGTATAAACGTAGGGCAGAACCCAGAAGGACAAAAACCCTGCGGCAAAAATCCCGAGAGGCGTGCCAATCATCGCACCTTTACCAAACTGGGCTGTGTCCAAAGAAGACGATGCCAGCACAAGGACCAAAGCACACTGAGAGAGCGCAGTCGCAGAAGCTGGCAGTCCTGTTCCGATGCAGAATGCGGCTACAAAACTGAACCCGAGCAGCACACGCATACTGTTGATAAAGGCCGTAATGTAATCCGGGTTATTTGAAAGTGTTGCCAGCCTGAGCGCTTCTCCCGCCGGGGTCGCCTTCATGAGCGTACTGATACCAGTACGAATATGCAGCCGGTTACTCAGAAGCGTTGCGGCACGTTCCAGAAACCAGGCATCCCGAGGCGTGGGAAAGTACTCAGGGTCTTCTTTCCGGATATTGGACAGGATGGTGCCCATGGTTTCCTGACGGTTCGTGCCATCCTCCACCCGTTCGTGCCACTGACGCACATAACGCACCAGAATGTCCGTGACGCCCCCCTCTTTCAACAGGGCGGAAATGGCTCGGCTACAGGTCAAAACCGTCAGCATACCAATAATACTGAGCTTGGCGCCTGCCATGCGCAGTCGGCTACGATCCAGCTCCGTTCGGGCATAGGAGATCTGCGTCATCAGAGACAGAATTTCGGAGGCCAGTGCCGTGGTACCCTGCGCCGAGGGTGAGGGCTCTCCCATAATGGCAGAGTGACTCAGACCACGGATTCTCTGCCCCAGATTCTGGAGCCCCTTGGCGAGATTGCGCCAGGCCTGTGGTGAGCCAGACAGCAGATTGACGACAGCAATGGAGGCAACACCGATAGCGACCGTTGAGGCACGCGCTACACTGACGTGATAAATATTCTGGGGCGCATCAATGCTGGCAACTGCAACAAGGGCCACCATGTAGCCCGCCAGAAGCGCACCATACGCCCGGAAATCGCGTTCCAGTGTTCCGACGAAAGCACAGCCAGCCATCCAGAGCGCGACACCTCCGAGAAAGAGGCCACGATCCTGGCTGAACATGGAAATCAGAAGGATAGAAACGCCGACACCCAGCAGGGTGCCGAGAAAGCGGTAAAACGCTTTGGAAAGCGCCTGCCCCCGAAGGGGTTGCGCAAGAATCATGACAGTCACGCCAGCACCGGCCGGCGTGTCGACCTGAGCCCAGAACGCCGTGGCGAGAGCCAGAACGAGCGCAATCCAGGTTCGGAGACTGAACTGGATCCATCCCGGGCGAAAGACCGACTGTAACGTGGCGGTCAAGACAGATTATCCCTGCCAGGCAAACGGGTCATTCCGGCGCAGCTTACAGTTCCAGTCATCAACTCAGACTAAAAACCCTACTCCTCCCTTCAGAAGAAGGTTAGCCCCGGATTGGCCGTGACATGATTTGACGGATTTTATCGCCGAAACGTGATGTTCGACTCCTCAATCATCTTCATGAGGGAGAGCATGACAGGCTGCGGCGAGCTTTGGATTACTCTCGGCTGACTCCCTGCACAGCGTCCGTGCATCCGCACCACAGATCGTTGTCACGTCTTCCATGGTGGACGATGTCACGTCCCGCGCCACCTCGACGTCCTGATTATTCTCGTGCCCTTCTTCCTTGCTCAGTTGATCCTGTGCTTCATGCATCTCCTTGAGAGCATTGATACAGGCATCCGTAGCAGAATCGGGGTGAGTCTGCAGGACTTTGAGGACCTGATTGACCCCGATGCCCAACGCATTGATCGATGGGTCGTCATCATTGGTTTTGGCCCCTCCGTCCTCGGCATGAGCCAGGACCGGAAAGGCGAGCGGGACGGCCAGAAGGAGGGTGGCCACAAAGCGACGCTTGATCATGACGGCATGATTAGGGGAAAATAATCTCCGGACAAGCCTCATGGCATGATAGTCACACACCGTTGCAGAACGCATTCTGGCAGCTTTTCCGCGCTCCAGAACGCTGTTGACCTTGACTCCTTAAAGGACGGTCGTTAAGCGAGGCCATCCTTTTGCGGGCGTTCCGGCCCGCTATCCGGTCCATTGTGGGCCATACAGTCGAGAGCCTGGAAACATCATGAAGATCCGCAACAGCCTGAAGTCCGCAAAGGTCCGCGACAAGGACTGCCGCGTTGTCCGCCGTCGTGGACGCGTTTACATCATCAACAAGAAGAACCCGCGCATGAAGGCACGTCAGGGCTAATTGCTTTGATTCGCCGGATATCAAACAGACGGCGCTGGCTGATGGCTGGCGCCGTTCTGCTTTGTGCACCGGCCATTTCCTCTGCCACACCGCCGACCCCTGCCCCGTCCCAAACGTCCGGACCGGCCAGCGCTCCTTCCCCTGCAAAAAACGATTCCAGCAAGGCACATCCACACCACAAGACCGTTCAGGAACGTCTTGCTGAGGCGGAAAAGGCTCTCGCTCTCGCTGGAAATGAAAAAATTGCACGTCAGCTTGCTGATCAGGCTGAAAGCCTCCGCAGCCGCAGCCTGACAGGCGCTGTACGGATGCTTTTATCCGATTCGCAGGATGCACTGGGCAAACACGATTTCCAGAACGCGGAAGACGACCTCACCTCCGCCATCACCATCCAGCCTGACCAATCCATTCTTCGCCGTTATCGTGCTGCCGTGCGCCTTGCCGCGGGCGACAACAATGGTGCGATTTCCGATCTGGGCGTGGTTATTCAGGCAGACCCTGGTGACGCAACGGCATGGGGAATGCTGGCGGATGCAGAGCGGGAAAGGCACGAGCCAGACGCTGCCCTTCGTGCTTACAAACAGATGATGCAGCTTGATCCGCATGCTCCTGATGCAGACAAGCAACTCAAAATCCTTCAGACAGAGAAAGACGGACAGGAAGACTGACGAACACAACCTCTTGTATTCGTCAGCGTTCATTCCCTGATTCACTCTATTCAGGAGGACCTTCATGAAAACCAAAACAGTTCCCACCGATCAGGCTCCCGCAAAACAGGGTTGTTGCAGCAAAGTCAAAGCCTGTTGCAAGCATGCTGGCCGCGCCCGCGAAATCAGCCTGGCTGTCATGACCGGCATGGCGACAATCGGCCCCAAGCGTTTCCGCCCCTATTTCCAGCAGGCACTCGCCGTTATTTCCGTCGTGGCAGCAACAATCCAGTTCTTCCGTAACCGGAAAGGCTGACCATTCCTCTGGCCAGACTCTAACCCGGATCTCTGGCCAGAACCCTCTTCAGAATCGCTTTGTCAGACCACCCATAATCGTTCGTGGGGCTCCAACAACCGTTCGGCTTAAAGAAGCTGACGGGAAATATCGCTTGTCGGCTGCATTCTGAACGTTGACCTGCGCGCTCCAGGACCCTCTTTCATAATACGCAGCCAGATTGACCAGAGCATAGGCAGACGTTTTGTACGTCAGGCCATAGATGGGATCGCGTGGCGTGTAGTTATCGGCTGGGCTGGCCCCCTCAAAGTGCACACCCGCCCCAATACCAAGCCCCTTCAGCATCCCTGACGGGATGGAATACTTTGTCCAGACATTGAAAATATGGTGCGGAACACCCGCAAGCCACAGAGTTCCGCCATTGGGCAGGAGCTGGTTGTCTTTGGTGATTTTGGTATCGAGATAAGTATACGCAATATTGGCAGTCCAGGTCGGGAGAATTCTGAGATTGCCTTCCAGTTCAAACCCTTTGCTCGTCTGCTCACCCTGAGCAATTGAGTAAAGCGGATGAAGTGGATCTGTTGTCGCGACATTTGTCCGCGCCAGATCGAAAAGGGTGGCCATCCCTGTCAGCACACCGTTTCGCGTCTGCGCTTTGAGGCCAACCTCGTAATCCGTTCCTCTCTGTGGTGGCAGGATATTCTGCTGATAATCAACAGACGTCGTTGGCAGAAACGCCTTGGACCAGTTGAAGTATGCAGACATCCAGTCCGTAAAGGCCCAGGTAATGCCTGCGTGCGGACTAAAAGCCGTCGTTGGGGGATTGTTCCCGCCCCGGCCACTGGTCGCACGATCCCAGCGCACACCAAATGTCACCGCAACCTGACGGCCGATCTTCATATGGTCCTGAATATAGGCCCCGAACTGGTCCTGCCGTGTTTTGGAAATGACACCACTGCTCGCATAGTCGGGAACATCTCCATAGACCGGATTTGCGAGATTGAGATTTGTGGTGGTTGCAAAGCCGGTGGTGGAGTTGGTTCCATTCTGACCATAGTCGGTCCCGACCAGAAGGTAATGCGAGATTAGGTGTGTTGTATGGAATTTAAAATTAACGTTCGTATCAATTCGAACGTCAGTTCCGTGGTTATTATACGGTCCATAGTAATACCGACCAACCTGTGAAAGATCGTTCGAGAACCCCGTCGTTGCAAACAGCCATCTGTTATAGGTCTGACGGTACACCTGATACCGAAACCCTTGATGGAAGCCGATGTTCTCATTGAACTTGTGATCGAACATGTAGCCCAGATGAACATAAGTCTGTCGCTGCTGGGCAGGGTTTCCAACATCGTTAATGGCAAAATCCCTGGGTAGTTTTCCCCAGGGAGACGGCAGAACCGTCCCGTATGCCGGGATCGCCGTATAAGGGTGACCGCTCGTGCGATTATAACGGAACAAGAGCGTCAGATCGGTATGATCTGTCGGGCGAATTGAAATGGATGGCGCAACATAGAGCGTCTCCATATCCGAGGCACGAACGAAGTAATCCTGTTTCCGGTAAACGGCATTCAACCGTGCTGTAATCATCCCGTTGGATGTCAGCTTCCTGTTGATATCCGCGCGCCCTTCATAATAGGACCAAGATCCACCCTGAGCCGTGAAGGTGGCAAAATTACTGTCTGTCGGCCTCTTGCTGACCATATTGACCATGCCGGACAGCGGTCCCTGCCCAAACAGACCCGACGCCGGCCCTTTGATGACTTCCATGCGCGACAGGCCCACAGTCTCGTTCATGGAAAGGCTGTCGATGGTTTTCATGCCATCGAGATAGGTCATGCCGGATGTGCTGAAGCCACGCACGCGAATACTGTCATACAGGCCGTAGCTGTCCGCGTGTGACACGCCTGCCACGTTTTGCAGCGCATCCGACAGGCGGATGACATTCTGCTCATCCATCAGCTTGCGGGAAACGACAGAAATGATCTGAGGGTTTTCCAAAAACGGAATGGCCATCTTGGCGGCACTGACAGAAGCGGCCTGCTGCTGCCCAACCACCGTGACAATATCCTGCTTTCTGCGCCTGGCCGCAGAAGAAGGGCTGTTTTTACGAGCGTGGGCCGCAGAAGAGCTTTTCTGCTTTTCCGGTTTCTCTACCAGCGAGCCTGCACTGGCGGAAGAAGACAGCAACAACTGGGAAACGAACATCAACGCCATTGACTGAGTGCAACGAAACACACTCCGACCAAGGCTGGCTGTTGTAGGGCTCATTTGATTCGCATCTCGAAGAGTAAAGGTTTGATGCTAATGCGAGTCATTCTTAACAAATACAAGTGTCCGGACTTTTTTTGTCATAATCCGGATTGTCGTTATCAACGCTTCAGAGAAACGAGATAGGATCGATATCGATATCGATCCTGGCGCTTCCTTTGGGCCTGATGTCTTTCAGCCAGTCCCGCAAAATCGGCTGGACAGCAATTCCCCGCATGGTCCGCAGCAGTAACCGGCGCCGGTGCCGCCCGCGTAAAACAGCCAGAGGCGCAGGGGCTGGGCCTAACACCTGCACCCCTTCCCGTTCCGGTGCTGCAAAGGCTATCTCCTTTGCCAGAGCATCTGCCGCGTCTGCCGTCGCAGCACTGATGATCAGCGCCGCCAGTCGGCCGTATGGTGGCCAGAAAGAAGGGCGTCTCTGCTCGGCTTCCTGCTCCATGAAGGTCTGAAAATCATTGGAAACAAGCGCCGTCATGACAGGGTGCTCACCCACGTAGCTCTGAAGCAGGACACGGCCAGGACGCTCCGCACGACCCGCACGACCCGCGACCTGGTGCAAAAGCTGAACCGTGCGTTCCGCTGCCCGCAGATCGCCGCCACCCAACCCCAGATCCGCATCCACGACACCGACCAGCGTCAGCTTCGGGAAATGCCAGCCTTTGGCGACAATCTGGGTTCCGATGATAAGATTGACCTCGCCATCCGTGATCTTCCGCACAGCCTCCGCCGTAGCCGCCGGCGAGCCCAGTGTATCCGAAGACATGACCAGGATCTTTGCCTCAGGAAAGCGCAGCTTTGCCTCTTCCGTAATGCGCTCAATTCCCGGCCCAATGGGTACGAGCGAGTGTTCGGCGTGGCATTGCGGGCAGTCTGACGGAATACTCTCGGTGTGACCGCAATGATGGCATGTCAGGATACCACGCGCGCGATGTTCCACCAGCCAGGTGGAGCAGTTGGGGCACTGCATTCGGTGCCCGCAGGCACGACAGAGCGTCAGCGGTGCATAGCCACGGCGATTGAGGAACAGCATTGCCTGCTCCTCGTTCTTCAGGGTCTCATCAATGGCAGTGCAGAGCACCGGGGATAAAAAGAGCCCACGCTCTGGCGGATCAGCCCGCATATCGACCAGAGAGACGTCCGGCATCGTCGCTCCGCCATGCCGGGCAGTCAGCAGTTCATGATGGTACCGGCCGCTTTCCACATTCGCCAACGTCTCCAATGACGGCGTGGCAGACACAAGAATGGCAGGAGCGTTCGCCAGACGGGCGCGAACCACAGCCATGTCCCGCCCATGATACATAACGCCTTCTTCCTGCTTGAAGGCGCTCTCATGCTCCTCATCCACCACGACGAGCCCAAGATCTTCAAACGGCAGAAAGAGCGCTGATCGCGCGCCCACAACGACACGGGCCGTCCCGTCCGCTACAGCGCGCCATGTTTCGCGTCGACGCTTGGTTCCGAGGTCGGAGTGCCATACGGCTGGGTCTGCACCGAAACGACGGATAAACCGATCCGTCCACTGAGCTGACAGAGCAATTTCCGGCAACAGGACCAGAACCTGTTTCCCTTGCGCCAGACAGGCCGCGACAGCCTCGAAATAAACTTCGGTCTTTCCTGATCCTGTCACACCCTCCAGCAGAGTGACGTCAAAACGCTGCTCTTTCACCGGGCGGCACAGCTGCTCGGCAACGTCTGCCTGCTCTTCAGAAAGCTGCGGTGCACCGTGAGTTGGGTCCGGCGTTGCGAAAGGAGCCGCGACAGAGATGACGGCTTCCCGAAGGAGCCCCGCAGTCGCGAGCCCTCGGATCACAGCGGAACTGGCACCGCTGGCCGCCGCGAGATCAGACGTCGTCATCGGTGCATCGGAAGCCGCATTGAGGACGGAACGACGGGCCGGAGTGATGCGCAGGCCCTCTTCCGGTTGTTCTGTTCTGACCCAACCCAACGCAGGTTTTGGTGCGTCCTTCAGGTGAATGCGGGTTGCCATCGCCAGTACAAGCCCAGGCGGCGTCAGGGTATATGCAGCAACCCAATCAATAAACCGCCGCAGACTGCCCGGCAGGGGGCGTACGTCCAGCTTTTCGACAACCGGACGCAAACGGGACAGCGGAACCTCGCGCCCCGGAGCCGTCGCGAAGTCAGCAGGGACTGTGCTGGCCGTATCCCAGACACATCCGACCGTCTCCCGCTTTCCCAAGGGAATTGACACCAGATCGCCCGGTTGAAGCGCCATGGGTGCCAGATAGTCTAACGGCCCCGGAAAAGGCAGCGGAACGAGCACCGAGACACGCGTTCCGGTGGGGGGTGGCTTTCGCCAGAGGTCAGGCTTGGGTAGGCTGCTGGATGCCATGCCTGTGTCTAACCTCCCTGAGCCCGAAATGCCATGATGGCCCATGACGCATTGCGCGACTGGACCGAATGGCTGACCCATGAACGGCGCTCCAGCCTGCGAACGGTTGAGGCCTACCGCCATGATATCGTTATGGCCCTCTCCTTCTTTGAGCAGCATCTGGGGGGCGAGGTTGATCTGACTGCTCTGGCAAAGCTCTCCCTAGCCGATCTCCGGGCGTGGCTGGCTCATGAAACCGCCCGGAGCGAAAAACCCACACGTCGCGCCACAAATGCCGATGCGCGTGCTCGTTCCAGAGCACGACATGTTTCGGCCCTGCGATCGTTCTTTCGCTATCTGGCCATGCGTCATGACGTCTCGAATCCTGCACCGGGGCTCCTCGCGACCCCTCGACTGAAAAAGCGCCTTCCACGTCCTCTTGGGCAAGAACAGGCCTTGGCCGCGCCGGAAGGGATTTCCGACGATGCTTTTACGAGCGCTGCTGCCATCCGGGACAAAGCACTCTTTACGCTTCTGTACGGTACAGGCTTGCGGATTGGTGAAGCCTTGGCCCTTGATGTGCGGGACCTGACCAACGCTGGTGAGAACATGCTGCGCGTGGTGGGCAAAGGGGGGAAAGAACGTCTGGTTCCGCTGCTTCCGGCAGTCCGTGACGCGTTGGAGTTATGGAAAGGGGTTCACCCTTCTCCGGCCCCGGACGCTCCGCTGTTCTGTGGTGTGCGGGGGGGCCGCCTGAATCCCGGTGTCGCCCAGCGGGCCATGCGCGAGTGGCGCAAGGGAGAAGGTCTGCCGGATTCCGCCACACCGCATGCTCTTCGCCACTCTTTTGCGACCCATTTGATGGAAGGTGGCGCTGATCTGCGTGCCATTCAGGAACTCATGGGCCATGCCAGTCTTTCCACCACCCAGGCTTATACTCTGGCAGACGAAAAGCACCTGCTGGACGTCTGGCGCAAGGCACACCCACGGGCGGAGCAGGAATGAAAAGACTGACATGGGGCATTTTGGCTGCTCTTATGGCTCTGACCGGCAAGGCTGAAGCAGTGCCATGCCACACAGTACAAGCGGCCGTTCTGCCGCTGCGCGATGATGGTGGATATCTGAGCATTCCAGCCCAGATCAACGGTCATGCGGTCTCCATGATCGTAGACACAGGCTCACAGGGAAGTCTGATGACACCTCAGGGAGTTGCAGCGCTTCATCTGCCTCAGGACCCAGACCGCCACACTGTCATGCAGGGCCCCAACGGCACGCCACACCTCGTTGCCAATATCCGTATTGCAGACCTGCAACTAGGTCGCCTTTCTCTTGGTGCCGGCTCTATGCCCATAGGCTCTCTTCCCGGCTCCCCGATGATTCATCCTCCTATTCTGGGACTCCTCGGAGCAGATGTTCTGGATGGCTATGACCTGGAGTTTGACGTTCCCCATCAGAAGCTCATTTTCTGGAAGGTTTCCTCAAACAGCTCGTCCTGCCAGCTTCTGCCCTCTTGGAAAGGCCAATGGAGCACGGTCCCGGCCCGGCAGGTTGACGGGCGCCTGATGGTAACGTTCACGCTTGATGGGACGCGTGGAACCGCGCTTCTCGACAGCGGTGCGCGCTCCCATATTGTCAGCACTGACTTCGCCTATCGCCTCGGCCTCACGGACGAACTGCTCGCCCTCGATCCTGGGGGTATGACTGCCGGTGTGGACCTGCATGAACGCCGATACCACTGGCATCGCTTCAAGCGCTTTTCCATGGGGGGCACAGTCTGGGTCGATCCAGTTCTGACTGTCGCGCCGGTTCATGATCAGGCCGACATGCTGCTGGGCTCAGACTGGTTCGCAAAACACGACATCTGGCTCTCTTACGCCACAAACCAGATTTTCGTTCGTTAAGGAGTTGGGAGCGTACAGAACGTCCCGGCTTTCATCCGTTCCTTGCGAACAGGCGTGAAAGCCCACCAGTTCAGGGCTTCTCCTGTTTTCGCCTGATGGATGGTGGCCGCAAACACGCCATGCACACAGGGATCATGACGCTGCTGCGTTAATTGACAGAGCTTCAGATAAAGATCGTCCGGCTCACAGGATGCCAGCTGCGCAGTTGAGGTAATCCCCAATATGGCAAAATCCGCGAGTGCTGCTTTACCAACATTCTTCAGCATTGTGAGATCACTCATGCCTGCCCGCTCTTTATTTGAAGCAACCATTATAGCGATCGGCACTTTAAAGTCCTAGCAACAAAAGGACATGATTCATGGCGACGCAGGGACTATCACGTTTCACCGGCCGCAAGGTTCTCGTGACGGGGGCGGCATCGGGTATTGGTCACGCGACAGCCCTTCGTTTCCTTGACGAAGGCGCTCATGTCATTCTTGTGGACCGGGATCAGGAAAAGCTCGACGAGGTCATGAAGAGCCTCGACCCGAACAAAGCTACGGCCTCTCTGACAGACATTTCAAAACCCGACGAAGTTCAGAAACTGCTGGACCTCACCAAACAGACGTTCGGCACACTGGATGTGCTGGTGAACAACGCCGGCGTCACCACAATCGGCACCGTTCTGGACGGCGATCTGGACGCCTGGCAGACCGTGTGCGCCACGACCCTGACCGGAACCCTGAATGTCAGCCGCACCTTTCTGCCCTTGCTGATCCAGAGCAAAGGCAACATCGTCAACACGGCCTCCGTCTCTGGAATGAGGGGAGACTGGAACACGGCCTATTACGATGTTGCCAAAGGCGGCGTTGTGAACCTGACGCGTGTTCTGGCGATGGATCACGGAAAGGACGGCGTTCGCATCAATGCCATCTGCCCGTCGGTCACACGCACTGCCATGACGGCGGACGCCCTTAAAGATCCAGCTTTCGTCAAAAGCGTCGAAGACCGCGTTCCGTTGCGGCGTCTGGGAGAGCCGGAAGATATGGCCGCAGCAATCACATTTCTAGCCAGTGAGGATGCGGCTTACATTACGGGATTGATTATGCCTGTTGATGGCGGCGTGACCGCATCAAACGGGCAGCCACCATTCCCTATGAGCTGATCTACAGAACATTACTGTACGTCTCCGCGCCGGTCCCGCACGGAGACGTTTCCTGAATGTGTGGCGAAGAAATGCAGCCCCTGCCCTTTGGAAAGAGGGCGCATATGGACTGGGATGGCGAAATACATCCGGTTGTTTTCCAGGCTCCAGATGATGATTTTATCCGTGAAGAACGGAAGTCCCAGACTTCCAATTTCTACTTCATCCTGAAAGACAACTTTTTCATTCTCTATCGGCGCGCCGCCCATAAAAAGGTTTTTGACAAGCGCGCCCTGCCCCACACTCAGAAAATCATCATAGTGCGTGAATTTCTTCTGATCCCCCAGACCTTCCAGGTTTTCCTTTAGTGATGAAATCCAGAAAGACGAAAATGTCGTGTATGTCAGATCAGGATCAAGGCTGACGCGCTTCTTCTTTTCGCCAACCCGAATATGAACTGTGAAGTCATCTTCCATGTCCACGGAATGACTGTCATTCCCTAGGAATGTTTTAAACGCCAGCTTGCAGGTTTTCGTATCTTTGACATCAAGATACGCGAACTGTCTTTCCGGAATATCATCCAGAACCAGTTCATTAATTTTGGAATGAAAGGCGCTTTCCTTATAGGTGCCGTTAATGACGACTTTGGCGTCATCATAGCCCTTGGGAAACTGTATTTCTATCGCAGCGGGTTTACCGTTGATTTTCACCGGTATAAGTGGCGCATCTCCCTCGCCTCTCAGTAATGGGAGAATGACCGGCATAAAAACCTCCGTCCCGGTAAAGGAACGGAGGTTTCTGACACCCGCTAAGACGTAGGGGATTATTCGCCTTTGAGGCGGCTGTTGCACTGGGACCAGTACCCGCCACCTTTCTGGATCCATTTCAGGCTACCGTTACCGCCGTTCGCCTTGTTCGCATTGTACTGGGCAACACAGGTCTTCATGCGAGCCTTGCCAGCGGACAGGCTGGAGAACTGGGATGAAACGGCTGTCGGGAACACAACGTTTCCAGACGTGACCGGAGCATTCTTGGACGCAATCGGGGCCTTCGTGCCTGCCACGGACGAATCAGGCGGGTTCGCCTTACCCGTCGTAACAGGCGCCGTCGTTGTTGGTGCTGTGGCAGCCGTTGCCGGGGCAGAAGTTGTCGCAGGTGCGGCTTCAGCCGTTTCGCTACCACAGCTTGCAGCCTTGAAGGCCTTGTAGCTTTGACCGTTCAGGGTGCCGCCCTTCTTGGCGGACTGGAATGCAGCATGGCATTCCTTGGCCGTCATCGCGTGTGCAGGAACCGAGGCAAGACCGGCAGCCAGAACAGCGGCCAGGGAAAGGCGGGACAACATACGGCTGGAAACCATGAAAAACATCCTTGTCTGTCAACCGGGAAGTCGCAGCCTCCCGGTTCAGAAACGCCGGTGACTACGATCAGTTGATGCGTTCACCATGCATGGTCGTGTCGAGGCCTTCAAGTTCCTCTTCTGCAGAAACACGCAGACCCATGACACGATCCAGAACCTTCAGGATCACGAATGTCATGATGACACACCAGACAATCGTCACACAGACGGCCTCCGCCTGAGCCAGAAGCTGTGAAAGGCTTCCGACGGTACCAGCCGGATTAGCGTCCGTTGCAGAGAGCGGCCCATAAGCCAGAACACCTGTCAGCAGAGCGCCAACGATACCACCCGTACCGTGAACACCGAACGCATCGAGACTGTCATCATAGCCAAGAGCGTGCTTGAGCCACGTGGCACTCCAGAAGCAGACTGCACCGGCAATCAGACCAATCACCACAGCGCCACCCGGCAGGACAAAGCCCGCAGCAGGCGTAATGGCGACCAGGCCGGCAACCACGCCGGAAATGATGCCAAGTGCCGTCGGCTTACCCGTCCGTGCCCACTCAACAGCCATCCAGGCGACACCACCAGCGGCGGCAGCAAGCTGCGTTGTCAGCATGGCCATGCCTGCACGACCGTTAGCACCCAGCGCGGAGCCTGCGTTGAAGCCAAACCAACCGACCCAAAGCAGGGACGCACCGATAATGGCGTAGGTCAGGTTGAACGGAGACATATCATCCGTTCCAATGCCCCGACGCTTGCCAAGAACATACGCACAGACAAGGCCAGCCACACCGGAGTTGATGTGCACGACCGTGCCACCGGCAAAGTCCACAGCGCCCAGGCCAGCGACCCAACCCGTTGGGCTCCAGACCCAATGAGCGACAGGCGCATAAACCAGTAGCAGCCAGAAAATCGTGAAGATGCACATGGAAGAGAACTTCATGCGTTCCGCGTAGGCCCCTGTAATCAGGGCTGGCGTGATGACGGCGAACGTCATCTGGAACATCATGTAGACGCTTTCCGGGATCGTCATCGGAACAGCAGCTGCCGTTCCTGCCCCAAGTGTGAAAGCAGAATCAACGCCGTTGTGGAAATTTGCTGCCACACCATTCAGCAACGCGCGGGACAGGTCACCAATCCACGGCGTACCATTCGAGAAGGCCAGACTGTAACCCGCAACCATCCAGACGAGACTGGCGATACAACAGATGGCGAAAGACTGGATCAGGGTTGCAAGAACGTTCTTCTTGCGAACCATGCCGCCGTAGAACAATGCAAGACCAGGCACTGTCATCATCAGAACGAGTGCCGTGCTGATCAGCATCCAGGCCGTATCGCCTGTATCAATAGCCGCAGGTGCATCCGCCGCCATTGCCGAGGCGGGCAGAAGAGCCGCAGCGGCCATAAGTAAAAGACAGGAGCCCTTCATCACAGAGCGCCCTCCCCGGTCTCTCCCGTGCGGATGCGGATAAGCTGATCGAGATTGGAGACCATGATCTTGCCGTCACCGATCTTACCCGTGCGGGCTGCCGTCATGATTGCCTCAATGACGTCTTCCACGACAGAATCCGCCACTGCGATCTCGATCTTGAGCTTCGGAAGAAAACTGACGTGATACTCGGCGCCACGGTAAATTTCCGTCTGGCCTTTTTGACGACCAAAACCTTTGACTTCCGTCACGGTCAGACCTTGCACGCCCAGTGGCGTCAGCGCCTCCCGGACATCGTCAAGCTTGAAGGGTTTTATAATAGCGGTGACGAGCTTCACGAACGGCATATCCTCGTTGGGAATCAGAAGACTGGGGGCCAGTATGGCCCAGATTGTACCAGTTCAACAACAATATACGAAACAGCCCAGAGACAGCGGGAAACCGGCGTCTCTGGGCGTCTTTCTTCCATCCAGCCTCTGAAGGAGGATCAGAACGTGGCGTTGATACGGCCGTAGTAATAGCCACCAGCGATGCCGATACCGGAAGAGTCCGTGTCGTAAGCATTCGCCCCGAGGTAGTTAAGATACTTGGTCAGACGCCGTGGGCGCTGGTTGAAAATGTTATTGGCGCCCACGGCGAAGTGCCACATGTGATTGAGACGGTACCCAACCTCAAGATCCGTCAGCCAGACTGGCGTATTCTTGAACTGCCCCCAGCAGACATTGGAATACTGAAGGCTCTGCCCCTTGCAGGTCAGGCTTGCAGGCGTCTGATCCTGATAGGTCAGCATGGACGTGGTTTCGCCGTAGCGCGTCTGACGCACGTTCACATCCCACTTTCCGATCGTCCAATACGCATTCAGGATGATCTTGCTGCGCGGAGAGGTAGACGTCAGATACGCGATGCTCTGTTCATTCAGGTATGGGTTGCCCTGAGAATTCGTATTGATGTGATTGACGCGCGTCCGGTTCAGGTTGAGCGCCATGGTCAGATCCAGGTTCCCATACTGGTGCATGTGGAACATATAATCGGACTGGATATCGAGACCCTGTGTGCGGGTGCTTCCAACGTTTGCGAAGTAGTTTGCCGAAACGTCCGCATTCGTAATGCCTGTCGGCAGCGTAGCACCCGTCATGTCGATAGCGGAAATGGCCGTATCGCCATAAATGGAACCCGCACCGGAAATACGATCCCGAATATTGATCTGATAAACGTCTGCGGAAATGTGCCAGCCATTGACCGGCTCAAGCACCACACCACCCTCAGCACTTGTAGAGCGTTCTGGCTTCAGGTTTTGAGCGCCAAGACTACGCCCCGCAGCACTGGATGTGGCAAGGAGGCCCGAAGCGCCTGTCGGTGAGACGTTCAATGAGCTGAAGTGTTCTTCGGGGAGAGTTGGGGCGCGGAAACCATTGCTGATCGTGGCCCGAACGGCGATCCGTTTCGTAATGTCATACCGTGTGGAAACTTTACCATTCTCGGTATTCCCAACGTCCGTGTAGTGCTCGAAGCGGCCCGCAAAATCGAGATCCCAGTGCTTCAGCGGATGGAAGTCACCATCGAGGTAGGCGGCCCAGACGTCACGGCTCCACTTGCCAGAGTTTTCCGGCATCAGGCCCGCATAGCCCTGCGTTCCACCCTGGGTATAGGACGCAATTTCGCCCGGCCAGATCTGATAGGTCTCCAGGCGGTGCTCACCACCGAAGGCCACCGTCACAGGAACCAGGTTGGCAATTTTCAGCTGACGGCGGAAATCAAGGTTGTTCGTCCACTGAGACAGGCGATAGGTCTCGGCACGAACCGTCGTTGGGGAGGTTCCGGTTTCCGCAATCAGGTTCGGGTTAGCTGTGTGCTTGTTCCCGATATCATTTTCATCAGCACCATAAGTCGAGCTCAGATCCCAGGAAAACCCAAGGAAATTGTCACCTTTAAGCCCCAGGGTTGCGGCGTAATCGTTCTCCTCGATGGTTTCGAGCGGAGAAAACCCATACGGATACAGCGTCGGAGCCACAGACGGCATACGATAGTTTTCATAAGCCTCGGAATGACGGTGGGCATAGGTAATGAGGCCGTATCCCTTCACACCTTCCGTCAGCGTCTTCCCGAACTCGATGCTGAGGTTTTCACGAGTTTCTTCCGGTGTGCTCAGGATCTTGTTGGAGTTATGCGGAACATCAAATCCCTTGTATTCGGGATTCCCCGGAACCGTCCGAACGTCCGTCGTGTTCGGGACCATATGATCGGTGTGGTACATCTGCCCGCTGATATGGACATAACCGTCCCCCAGGAAACCGAAGCCACCATCAGCACCAAGCTGATACTGCCAGCCATCACCGTTGTAGGCATTCGCGCCAGTCTGGGCGGTCATATTCAGGCCATGCGGCGTCTTTTTCAGGATAATGTTTACAACACCGGCGATTGCGTCCGAGCCATACATGGCCGCCGCGCCGTCGCGCAGAATTTCAATATGATCAATTGCAGAGGCCGGGATCATGTTCAGATCGACCGGCGTTGAGCCCTGCTGCGGACCAGCATCAGCATAGATATTGGCTGTCGTATGACGGCGCTTTCCATCGACGAGAACCAGAACTTCGTTCGGGTTCAGACCACGCATCCGGATGGAGGACGTCAGGGCACCAGCGTCGCTTCCCATCGCGTTGACCGTGATGGACGGGTCAGTACGAACAATCGCGTCTGCGAGGTTCATCTGGCCAGAACGGCGGAGCGTCGCTGCCGTGAGAACACTGATCGGGCTCGTTGAATCCCGGGCGCGGCGGTTGAACGCATGCGTTCCCGTGACGATCATCTGCTCATTTGTATTGCTATCAACTGCATGAGGGCGGCGCGGCGTGGCGGCAGCCTGACGGACGACTGTTTTCTTCCCTGTGGTTTTGGTCGTCACCTTCGCAGGAACTGTGGTGCGGGTTGATTTATGCACGGCAGCAGAGGCCTGATGTACTGGGTGCATGACCGTAACGATTGTTGTAGCGAGAAGAAGTGACTTGAGGCGCATTCAGGCAGTCCTAATCAGATCTGGTGTTCAGTTCAGATTAGAAACGTTTTAAAGTGTGTCTACCGATTATTCCGGCCTTGAATGTATCACAAGATTTCTAGTGCATAAATGCCACACCCCAAGAGACCAAAACGAAACTTTTGGACCCCAGAGGGTGGCATCAGGAAATTTCAGGAAACTGTAGGAGCCTTCAGATCAGGACCGCAATATTGCCCATCGCCCGGGCGATTGACCGGAGGAGACATGAGGCTTTCGGGCCACGGCGTGTCAGACGGAGAATCCGATACGACCGCAGTTCGTCCACGAGGCAGACATTCCGGCATTTCTGCTTGAATGCGACGCAGCATGCGTTCGCGGATATCACAGGACAGGTTCCACATATTTCCTGCATCCGCAGCCCCTGCGATCATGCGGATGGAAATGACCTGAGCATTGCTGTCTGCAATCTGGCAGGCAATGGAGGAACGGTCCTTGTCCCAATCCGGGCAGTGCTCGATTTCTTCCATGAACATCGCCCGCAAACGGTCCATCGGTGTGCGATAATCCAGCCAGAGAAAGATGGAGCCGATCAAAGACTGCGAACTATGAGTCCAGTTCTGGAACGGGTTTTCGAGGAAATAGGAAATGGGCACGATATAACGGCGACGATCCCATGTCCGCAGGACGACATAAGTCGCATTAATCTCCTCGACCCAGGCCCAGTCCCCGTTCAGGATCAGCATATCTTCCATGCGGATCGGCTGGGTGATGGCGATCTGAATACCCGCGATCAAATTGGACAAAGCCGGCCGGGCGGATAGACCCACGATCAGGGAGGCCGCACCGGCAGAAGCAAAGAGCGAAACGCCAAATTTCTGAACGGAATTGAAAACCATCAGAGACGCGGCAACAGTCAGGACCCCAAAAGTGATCTCAATCAGGCGACGGAGCACCCGGATCTGCGTCTGATGAGAGCGGACCGTGATGTCATCCACATTCTCCTTGGAACTGATCCGGTTCAGGTACTGATCAGTCGCCAGGCGAAACGCCCTGATAATGCCGAAGCCAAGATTCATGATGAACAGGCAGGCCAGCACATGAGCGAGAAGCTTTTCTGTCTCGGGAGAGAAGCCTTCCGTCGCTGGCAAAGCTGCACTGGCGGCTATGATCATCAGAAAATAGCGGACATTCATCCTTAACCTGATGGTTAAAGCATGAATGAACTGGATCTTCCTTAGGCCCGGCAGGCGGGGCAGCGCATCCGTGATGATCCGACTGAACAGGAGGGCGAACAGCGCGGCTGCAATCAGCAGAAGAACAGAACCCAGCGGGTCAGGCAGCCAGTCGAACTGGTGACGAAGGCTGGACATTGAGTCCACATAATTCTGTCTGAACATTGGTCTCCCTAGACGATCACCTGTCATCCACCATCAGGTCACGCGGAGGCTGCATCCTGAGCGAATGAAATGCTGTTAGCGGTGTCCATCAGCACGCATTCGGCCAAGAACATCAGACTACAACCCCAGGCGGACCAAACTGTTCCCGAAATACGAACCGCTCTATTTTCACTATTTTAATAAGTTTTAATTTTTTTGAACGATGCATGTTGCCGAAATGAGACACTCACCTGCTGTCTTTTTAACCGTACTGAATACCAAACAGCCACAACAAAATTTTTGACTGAAAATCTATATTTTTCAGACTTTTCAATTCTTTATAACAACAAACCACAAACAGCGATTTATGTTGTTATTTAATGTTTTAAACATATTTTATTGGTTGTTTCATATTATAACTATTTGGTGTAGTTTTATGGCCGCCGCCACTTCCGTTCTGTCATCTGTGTTTTCCTTTGCTCTGCTCATGTCAGGTACCTCGGCCATTGCCCTGGCAGCAGACCTTCAGGACGCGCATTCTCAAGCCGGGCACAAGCCATCAGGGAAGCCCCGTCATAACGGACACTCCAAGCCTGCCCCTTCGCCCCACAAGCAACCCAACGCAAAAAGCGAAAGCGTTACGGTTCTCGGTCATGCCCATCAGGCTGACGGCGGAGCGCTAGGGACACGCCGTGTTCTGGATACGCCATTTTCAATCAAGGTCGTGACGGCAGCAGAACTTCAGGAGCGGCAGGTCAAATCGCTGGCACGCGTTTTCTCACAGGATGCATCGGTCATTTCAAACGGCGACACGTATTCGTTCAATGCCTATTCCGTCACGGTCCGGGGCGTACCGCTTGATGATTACAACGGCTACAAAATCAACGGCACACCCTTCTTCATGACGACCGTGGAACTCCCACTTGAGTCGTTCGAGGCGGTGCAGCTTCTCAAGGGCGCTTCCGGTTTCATGTACGGCTTCAACGCGCCCGGCGGCATCATCGACTTCCAGACCAAGAAGCCAACAGACGCGCGCACATTTTCCTTTGATGCAGGATACAGCTCAGGCGCTGTAGGCAGTCAGCACATCGACACAGGTGGGCGCCTTTTCCGAAACGATATTGTTGGATATCGCCTGAACCTCACCCACGAAAATGGCGAAACCTATAACGGATCGCACGTCACGCGCTTTTCAGGCTCCCTGTCCACGGATGTGCGGCTGGCTCACAACCTGCTGTGGACCGCTGACGCCATTTACCAGGACCGTCAGGTCCGTGGCGGCGTGCAGGACTTCTTTATTGATGATCCGTCAGCCTATGGCAGCAATCGTCTTCCCGATGCCATCAGCGGACACAAGAACCTGACGGCATCTCCGGCAAGCATGTTTACGTCCCACACCCTGTTTGTCTCAACCGGGCTGCATTGGGACATTACAAAGAACTGGACCGCGCGCATCGATTACAGCCACAGCATGGACTATCGCCGCTACCGCGGGGAGTGGATGTCCCTGCAGGATCAGGGTGGCAACTATGACACCTATATGAGCACCAATCCCGGAAGCTGGGCACAATATGATCAAGTTCAAGCCATTCTGGAAGGCAAGTTCCGGACGGGTTTTATCCGGCATGATTTCACGATGGGAGCGGCCTGGCAGGGACTTAGCAAATACCTCCCCTATGATTCCGATTATGTGAATATCGGAGGACAGAACCTCTACTCTCCGATCACAAGCCGCTCTTATAGCGGAAGCTGGGACACCGCGACCTATCGCAATTATCGTTCCGATCAGGTCGGTCTTTTCGGCAGCGACACCCTGACGTTTGATAAACACTGGTCACTCCTCGCCGGCATTCGCTTTACCGATTTTCATCAGCTGACATGGAAGTCTTCCGGAACAAAAACAGCGCTGCGCACTACACCTCTGACACCGACTGCCGCCCTGATGTTTCATCCATGGAAAGACACCACAATTTACGCCAGTTACGTTCAGGCACTGGAAAACGGTGGAACCGTGGGGGACACATACAAGAACGCGCGTGAAACTCTGCCGCCCATCCGTTCCGATCAGGTTGAAGTGGGTGCAAAGATCGCTCGCCAGAACTGGGATCTGACCGGTGCGCTCTATCGCATCACGCGTGGCGCGCAGTATGCAAACTCTGAGAATGTCTATGTCTCGAACGGCACAGTCACATATCAGGGGGCAGAACTCAGCGGCCATGTCGATCTGCCATTCGGCATTACCCTGACGGATAGCCTTGGTGCCGAAGGCGGCAAATACAGCAAGGCAGATGCCAGCGTTAAAGGGAACAAGATCGAGGGCATTCCGCTGTTCCAGAATGTGTTCCAGCTGACGGACCGTATCCCGGGCGTGCCTGGTCTCTCGGCAACTGCGGAAGTCCATTATACCGCGTCAATGTGGGGCGACAGTTCCAACGCCTTCCATGTTCCCAGCTATACGCTGCTCAATCTGCGGGCCAGCTATCGCACCAGCATTGGTCGTCACAAGGTGACCCTGCGTGCTGAACTCGATAACGCCACGAACCTTCATTACTGGGGCTTTCTGGCCTCTGATTACTTCTTTGTTGGCACGCCGCGCGCCGTTTTCCTGAACGCACGCTTCGATCTCTAATCTCTTCTGCCTCTCCCTGCCCTCTTCCGCTCCACACGTCACAGGAGTAGGACAGGGGCAGGGAGATGAGCACGATGACCAAGACACATTACGACCTGTGCATTAACGGAGCCGGTCCTGTTGGCGCGACACTGGCCTGTCGTCTGGCAGCCGAAGGTGTGCGGGTTCTGCTCATTGACCGTGCAGCTCTCCCAGGCATGGAAGACCCTTCTCTTGACGGCCGGGCCTACGCCATTGCGGAAGGCTCACGCCAGATGCTGGAAGCCGCGGGCATCTGGGACAATCTTCCCGGTGTTTCCCAGCCGATCCGTGAAATCCGCGTCTCGGATGGCCGCCCGCACGAGGCTCCCTCACCGCTTTTCCTGCATTTCGGTGTGGACGATGCCCCTGAAGGCATGAATTTCGGATGGATGGCAGAAGCACGCGATCTGCGTCTCGCCATTAACCGGACACTTGAACAATACGAGACGCTGGACGTCCGCGCGCCAGACACAGGAACCTTCACGTTTCACCCGGATCATGTGTCGATCCGTCTGGCATCGGGTTCGACCGTAACGGCCAAACTGGCTGTGGCGGCTGAGGGGCGTCGTTCTCCATTGCGCGACCAGGCCCGCATCGGCCTGACCAAACTTCCTTATCATCAGTGCGGTATCGTTGCGACAATTGCGCATGAAAAGCCTCATGACGGCGTGGCGCTGGAACAGTTCCTGCCCGAAGGACCTTTCGCCCGACTGCCAATGCCAGGAACGGCTGAACATCCGCATCGATCCGCTATTGTCTGGGCGGAAGGCGAAGGTCGCGCCCAGCGCTTCCATGACCTCCCCGATGAGATCTTTGCCCGCGAAATCCGTGCACGCATGGGCGATGAGGATCTGGGCGCCATCACACCTATTGGCCGCCGCTGGATTTATCCGCTGTCGGCGCAGTATGCGCAGACATATATTGCGCCGCGTCTGGCTCTCGTTGGAGATGCGGCTCATGGTATCCACCCGATCGCAGGTCAGGGCCTGAACATCGGTTTTCGGGATGTCATCGCTCTGGCAGACCTGCTGATTGAAGCCCATACGAAACGTACAGATCCGGGAAGCCGGGATCTTCTTGTCCGCTATCAGCGCCGAGCCCGGCCCGGCAATATGGCCATGCTGGCCGCCACGGACATTCTGGAACGTCTCTTTGGCAACGATAATCCGGTTCTGCGGCGCGTGCGTGACCTCGGCATTGCGGGCGTTCATCGCCTGCCCCGCCTGAGACGCGCCTTTGTTCGCAAGGCGATGGGCGTATGAGTTCAACCGTAAATCTCGTTAAACTCTGGCAGGAAATGCAGTCCCAGGCATGCAGTTGCCATGATCCGCTGATTCAGGATGTCTTCGCGACCAACATCGGGGATCATGCCGACTTCAGCTCAGCACTGGCTTCTCTACTAGGGACAAAGCTGGCTGACCGCTCCATTTCGGCCACAGCCATCACGCGTCTTGTTGCGTCAATTCTTCAGGACGTTCCGGCAATTGCAGAAGCCGCAGCGGAAGACATCCTCGCGATCCGGGATCGGGATCCTGCCTGCCCTGACCTTGTCACGCCTTTCCTGTTTTTCAAAGGCTGGCAGGCATTACAGGCTCATAGGGTCTCACACCATCTGTGGCAGAGAAACCGCCGACATCTAGCCTATCACTTTCAGAGCAGGGTAAACGAACTGTTCTCAATAGACATTCATCCCGCCGCCCGACTGGGACGCCGCCTGAGTATCGATCATGGAACGGGAATCGTCATTGGAGAAACCTGCATCATTGAAGATGACGTCTCCCTTTTTCAGGACGTCACGCTTGGCGGAACAGGAAAACTGAGCGGGAACCGCCATCCGATCGTTCGCCGGGGCGCCATGATCGGTTCCGGTGCAAAAGTTCTGGGCCGTCTTGTTATTGGTGAAAATGCCCGGATCGGCGCAGCCTCCGTCGTTCTGGAAGATATTCCAGCCAACGCAACCGCGGTAGGGAATCCAGCCCGGATTATTGGCACGCCAAAGGCAACGTCATTTCCTACGACAACCAACCCTGCTCACCCTGTCGCTTGACGGCGAGGAGCCGCAGGCTGCCTCTTCCTGCCCAGACGATTGTTTCGATATGAAACAGGAATGTATCCTTAATTAACTTTAGTAATCACTAAGAAACAGAGTGTGTATTACTGTTATCTGCGTATGATAATTATGCAACAGCGTGCCTTTATGGCATCCCTGCTGGTTATTTCCGGATAGACAAAGTTCTGAGACAAAAACATTACTAAGGAGATCTCAGAAATATAGTCTGACTGTGAGCCCACATGATTCTTAATCGACGCAGGGAGCTGCTTCTGTGCGCTTCCGTTCTCGCCATGGGACTGGAAGCGACTGCAACAGCGGACGCCCAGACCGCTACGAGCACGCATCACCGTGCGTCCTCTCATCGCACAACAACGCACGCCAAGGCGGCTGCCACGCCCAGGGTTACGACACAGGCACCGGTTCAGACAGCTGCACCAGCTGCGACAACGCCTGCCTTGACCGCTCAGGTAAATCGCCGTCGTGCCGTTACTTCGATCGATTCAGGCCGTTCTGAAAGTGTTGTCGTCACGGGCTCTGCCCTGAGCACGTCCAACAACTCAAACGCGAACCCGGTCCAGATCGTGACCAGCAAGCAGATTGAGCAGACAGGTGCCACCACGATTGGTGATTACCTGCAGCGCCTTCCGTCCATGGGCTCGTCTGGCACAACAAATAGCCAGACCAACGGCACAGGCGGCTCCTCCTGCATGGATCTGCGTAACCTTGGGCAAAACCGCGTTCTGGTTCTGATCGACGGCAAGCGTGCTGCCATCAATGGCAACAACAGCTGCTTCGACATGAACACGATCAACGTTCATCAGGTTGCCAGCATTGAAATCCTGAAGGATGGCGGTTCCGAGCTTTATGGTGCTGACGCTGTTTCCGGCGTTATCAACATCAAGCTTCGCCACGACCTCAACGATGCGAACCTCACGGTTCGTGGGGGTATTGGCACCGATCGCGGCGACGGCCAGACAGGCATGATTTCCGGCTATAAGGGCTGGAACTTCGATCATGGCAAGGGCAACGTGACGCTTTTCGGGTCTTACATGACCTCCAGTGGCATCCAGCAGCGCAACCGCTCATGGGCGAACCCCGTTCAGATCAACAACCCTCTGAGTGCATCTGGACTGTCCTTCGGGTCCGGTTACCCGACCGGTGGCCTGTATCAGACAGACAGCGGCAATTATGTTGGCAGCGAAAGCGGTGCGCTACACACCTATTCCAAGGCTGACCGATACAACTACGGTAACGATCAGTCCCTGACCAACTCCCTTCAGAACGCGACACTGTCGTTTGATGCTCATTACGACATCAACCGTCATTTCACGCCATATCTGAACTTTAACTACGCACACCGTAATTCGTCCACGACGATGGCCCCTATTCCGGTGGCTGGCAGCATTTACCCGTCCTCGCTGCCAACGGCGCTCTACATTCCCGCAAACGACCCCTACAACACGCTCGGTGAAGACGCTTACATGTCCAAGCGTATGGGGGAGTGGGGCAATCGCCGCAGCGAAACTGCCACGGATACCTACACGGGTATTGCGGGTGTGAAGGGTGAAATCACCCATGGATGGAACTACGATCTGTCCTACACCTATGGCTGGAACCAGGTCATGCAGCAGACGTCTGGCGTTGGTAACTACGCCAAGCTGCTGCAGACATACGGCCTGCAGCAGGACACCCCGGGTGATGCTGACAGTACGCTGAGCTACAATCCATCGGTTTGTAATGCTGCCGCCGGTTGCGTTCTGTCCAACCCGTTTGGCAAGCTTTCACCGGAAGCTGCAGCTTACTCCAACTACACATCGCATGATCACTACTATTACCAGCTGCGTGACCTGAACCTGCGCATCAACAACAACCATGTTGTTCACATGCCATGGAATAACGGTGGCGACCTGGGTCTTGCGCTGGGTATGGAGCATCGTGGTGAACAGCTTGCCTATCACCCGGATCCGCTGGTCGAAGCAGGTCAGACGCTGACGAACTCTGCGTCTTACACCGGCGGCGGCTTCAACGTTTCTGAAGGTTACATCGAAGGCAAGGCGACACTGCTGCACAACGCATTCCTCGCCAAAGATCTGACGATCGATGGTCAGGGACGGTACTCGGCCTACAATACGTTTGGTGGCACGAAGAACTGGAAGGTTTCCATCAACTGGGCACCGATTCAGGACATCCGCTTCCGCGCAACGCTCGGTACGTCTTATCGTCAGCCGAACGTTTATGAGCTGTATGGCGGTCAGTCCCTGGGATACGCCTCAGCAACGGATCCGTGTGATTCCGTACAGGCAGCATCCTACGGTGCACAATCTCCTGTCGTAGCAGCCACTTGCGCACGTCAGGGCATCAACAGCAGCACGTTCTCGTCCAACTTCTCCGGACAGTCCCCAACGTTGTATGGCGGCAACTCCAAGCTGCGTCCTGAGACGGGCCGGACCTACACGATCGGTACGGTGATCACGCCGCGCTGGATCCCGGGTCTGTCTGCGTCCGTTGAATACTGGCACTACACGCTCAAGAACATGATCACGTACCTGAGCAGCCAGTACATCATGGATCAGTGCTATACGGGCACGAACACGTCTTACTGTGATCGTATTACCCGTGTTGCAAGCACCGGGCAGCTGAATGCTGTGACGTCCATGTATGACAACATTGGCGGCCTGAAGACAAGCGGTATCGACTTCGACCTCGACTACCGTATCCGTGTCACGCAACACGATGTCCTGACGCTGTCCAACAACTTCCAGCAACTCGTCAGCTATCTGCAGCAGAATGAGGCTGGTGGTCAGTGGTACAACTATGCTGGCCGCATGATGTATCAAACCGGCAACGGCAACCCGCGCGTTCGTGACTATGCAACGGTTGGCTGGCAGCACGGTGCGTTCGGCGTGACGTACATGATGCAGTACATGGGCGGCATGGTCTGGAATGACGGCACGACAGATCTGAAGCGTGCCAACGGTTATGGCCGCACCAGCACCCCAGGCATCTTCTCACATGATGTGACGGTGTCCTATCGCTGGAAGAGTTGGAACTTCGAAGGTGGTGTGAACAACCTCCTCGACAAGAAGCCGCCGTTTGTTGCCAGCGCAACGGACAACAGTGCAGCTGCGCTGTATGGCAACCTCTACATGGGACGTTACGTCTTCCTGCAGGCAGGCGTGAACTTCTGACCCTGATCACTTAATCAGCAAAAAAGGGCGGTCCGAAAGGGCCGCCCTTTTTTTGTTATTGATACGCCCTGGAACTTACTGGTTCGAGAACCTGAACGTCGTTGTGTAGTCGAACGTCTGGCCCGGCTTCAGTTCCGTCGTGGGAAAAGACGGATGGTTTGGACTGTCTGGATAGTGCTCGGCTTCAAACGCGATAGCGTCTGTCTGGCGATAAGCATGGCCGGAAATCCCTGCATACCCACCGTCCAGTGAGTTGGACGTATAGACCTGTAGCCCCGGCTGGTTGGTCAGAACTTCCATGCTGCGGCCCGAGCGTGGGTCATAGACTTTTCCAGCCAGACGCGGAGCCTGTCCGTATGCTCCGTTAACGACCCAGTTCATGTCGTAACCACGTGCATACATCATCTGGATGTCATTGCTGCGGAGGCGTGCGCCCACTTCAGTTGGCTTGCTGAAGTCCAATGGTGTGCCTGCAACGGGGGCAAGCTGGCCCGTCGGGATCGAGGTGCTGTCGGTTGGGGTATAGCTGTCTGCGTTGATCTGAAGGATTTCCGGCTCGATGCTGCCAGAGCCTTCGCCATTCAGATTCCAGTAGCTGTGATTCGTTAGGTTCAGAACCGTCGGCGCATCGGTTGTCGCCACATAATGCAGTGACAGAGCATTGTCGTTGCCCAGCGTGTAGGTCACGCGCGTCGTCAATGTTCCGGGAAAGCCCTGGTCACCGTTCGGACTGACCAGCTTCAGCGTCACATAGGAGCCGCTTGCAGAGACGCCTGTCTTTTCAAGCGTCCAGACGTTTTTGTCGAACCCCTTTTTTCCACCATGCAGAGCATTTGGGGCAGCCGTAATGTCCGTGTGGTAGATTTTCCCGTCTACCGGGAAGCTGCCGCCTGCGAGACGGTTTGCGTAACGGCCGATAATCGCCCCGAAGAACAGTCCACCCTTGGCGCTATCGACGGTGTATCCCTTGAGATCGCCAAACCCGAGGACGATGTCCTGCGGGTGGCCATTACGGTCCGGCGTCTCAACAGATTGAATAATGCCGCCATAGGTAATGACGCGTACCGTCACATTATGGTCATTCTTCAAGGTGATGATACGAACAGGCTTCCCATCGGGCGTGTTACCCCATGGCTGAGAGAGTGAAGTTGGACGCGCCTGAGCAGCCCCAAGAGACAGGCCAACTAGGGCCACGGTGGCAAAAAGCGGTGCTTTGCAGGCAGAAAATCTGGACACTGGAAAATTCCCTGGTGTTGAGTTGCCGCCACACTGCTCTCAAAATATTTCAGCCGTCAAAGTCGCCGGAGTGTCCTTTTGACGTCTGGATCGTTAAAGGATCTCGTCCCTTCCCTGTGTCGTAATTTGGATACATAGAGGGGTGCAGCTTGGCACAGTATAGGCTATGACTACGGCCTTCCGCAGTTTTCCGCGACGGACGGCTCATGGCTCCGCCGGCGGCACACCAATTGAATGGGAACGGATTTCGAAAATTTCCGTTTTCAGATGAAGTCTTTGTGAGCACGCCCGCGGAGTGGGGTTTTTGAGGAATGGTTATGGACTCTCGGCAGGACAGAATCGGTATCAGGGCGACGCGCTCGCGTCGTGGCAGAGCCATTGCAGGCGTTTTGGCACTGCTGACGCTGGGGGCCTGTGGCTCCCTGCATAATCCCCCGCCGAAAGATCCGGACGACCTTGCTGATTACAAGGCTGCCAACGATCCGTACGAGCCGCTGAACCGGAAAATGTATAACGTCCAGATGTGGGCTTATCACGTGGCTTTGCGCCCCGTGGCCAAAGCCTGGATCTGGGCTGTTCCGAAACCGGTGCGGCATAGTATTTCCAACATCAATGAAACCTGGCGTGAGCCTGCGGTGTTCTTCTCTGATGTAGGGGCTGGAAAGCCTCGTCGTGCGGGTGATTCGTTCATGCGCTTCACGATCAACATGAGTGCGGGAGTGGCCGGTTTCTTCGATGTTGCCAGTCTGGTCGGGTACAAACAGCATGAGACTGACCCGGGGATGACCATGGGAACATGGGGCGTAAAGAGCGGCCCATACCTCTTCATTCCGTTCGTTGGTCCCAGCAACTTCCGCGATGGCGCAGGCTATGCGATTGGTCAGGCTCTCACCCCGATCAATTATGTGCCAAGAGGTTATGGCCTGCTGACATTCAACTGGGCCTACAATATTCTTGGAACGGTTGATGGCTTTGCCAACAGTGTGGATCAGATCGATCATCTGGAGCAGGACAGCCTTGATCCGTACTCCTACGTCCGCAGTGCCTGGCAGCAGAACCGCCAGAGCCAGATTGACGCTATGACGAACGATCACCGCGCCACCACCCCAGACTGGTACAACTGAGGACAAACGCATGCTTAAAGCCTTTTCGCGCCGGGCCCTTCTTGGTGCTTTTGCTGCAGCCCTCACTTTCGGGGCTGGCGTCGCTCATGCCAATCCGGCGACCGATTTCGTGAATTCCTTTGGTGGCCAACTGGTCAGCATCGTCAATTCTGGCAAACCACTGGGCGAAAAGAAGCGTGAAGTTCTTCCGCTTCTCCAGTCCAACGTAGATATTCAGGGCATTGCCCGCTACTGCCTCGGCCGCTACTGGCGCACCGCCACCCCGGCACAGCAGCAGAAATACCTTCAGCTGTTCGATCAGGTTCTGGTCAACACAATCACGGACCAGATCGGTAACTACCAGGGCGTGAGTTTCCGCGTGACCGGCACAAGCCCGACACCGGATGGCGAACGCGTCAACGCGCTGATTGACCGTCCGGGCCAGCCAGAAGTCAACATGCAGCTCATCATTGGTGGGAACCCACCGAAGGTGGTGGATATGTATGGTGAAGGTGCTAGCCTGCGCATGAATCAGCGCGGCGATTACAGCTCCTATCTGGCACGTCACGGCGGCGATGTTGGTGCACTCAACGCAGCTCTGGAGCGTCAGCTCAGCAATCATCACTGATTGCCATTCTCTCGAGCATGACGATAAGAAAAAGGCCTCCATAACAGGAGGCCTTTTTTGTGCTTTGTCTTACCAGCGAGTTTTATCGGGCAGGCCGCTGCACAGTGACGTGGAAACGATAGATTGTGTCTTTGCCCGTAAAGAGTACGTCTGTTTGTCCGTCATGATGGGCCAGAATTTCTGCGACCTTCTGGGACACGAGATTCACATGCACAACATCCGGCAAGCTGATGGATGCCGTCTGCAGGTTCGGGGGGAGCGCTACGATCTCTGTGCCTCCCACGGCTAAAACCAGCGTACGATCAATAATGTGCATGCCACCCACGACCGATTCAGGGGCCTTGGGGGCGTCAGCCCGTGCGTTCGACAAGACAGCCAGCCCCATGATGACGGCAGAAAATGCCGCTTTTCCAATGTTTTTCAGAAAATCAACCACACTTTATTCCTTAGGAAAAAAATACCGTATGGCTTCAATCAGTAATACCTGACGCGGCAGGAAACAAACGCTCGGTACCCTTTGCGTATCAAGCAGGGGTAATCTCGTAGAGAAACATCGTGTTGCCATCACGCGTAAAGGTATCAACATGCCGCATGCCGATACTGCCGAGTACGACGCGAGAGGCCAAATTGTCTTCCCGAGCCACAGCTACAATCCGTGGCTCCCCTTCATCCAAGACATACCGAATGGCAGCAGCAGCAGCTTCACGGGCAATGCCCCGGCCAGTAGCCCATGGGAAAATTGAGAATCTCAGTCCGATACCGCGCCCATCAGGGCGTTCGTGAACGCCTGTTATTCCGACGAAACGACCATTTTCACGAATAGCAAAGATACCAATGCGGCGCCTGGCCCAAAACGCAACGTCCTCGGCCATTTCCTTTTCCGTATCGAAGCAGCTTCGCACACCGCCAAGCATTTGCCCAAAAGCACCGGCATCAGCCTTGAGAGCAATCATGTCCTCCAGATCCGGCCAATTGACCGGAGTGAGAACCAGACGTGCAGTGCGGAGTTCACGCCCTAACAAGCGGGCCTCCTCAAACCGTCAGAAACCGGGACAGGCGATCCTGTCCCGGTGACGTGCAGAAGGAACGGTCCGTCTCAGCGGGCCAGCGGGCGATATTTGATACGGCTCGGCTCAGTCGCATCCGGACCAAGGCGACGTCGCTTGTCTTCTTCGTAATCCTGGAAATTACCCTCGAACCACTCGACATGACTGTCGCCTTCGAAGGCGAGGATATGCGTGGCCAGACGGTCAAGGAACCAGCGATCATGGGAGATGACCACAGCACAGCCAGCGAAGTCTGCCAGAGCATCTTCGAGGGCACGCAGCGTATCGACGTCAAGATCGTTGGTCGGCTCATCGAGCAGCAGAACGTTGCTGTCTTCCTTGAGCATCTTGGCAAGATGAACGCGGTTACGCTCACCACCCGACAAGATGCCGACGCGCTTCTGCTGGTCAGAGCCCTTGAAGTTGAACGCTCCGACATAGGCGCGGGACGGAACCGTCCGCTTGCCAAGCTGAATGACGTCCGTACCGCCGGAAATCTCTTCCCAGACGGTCTTGTTGCCATCCAGCGTATCGCGGGACTGATCAACATACCCGAGCTTCACCGTCTCGCCGACCTTCAGAGAGCCACCATCCGGCGTGTCCTGACCTGTGATCATCTTGAACAGCGTGGACTTACCCGCACCGTTCGGACCGATCACACCCACGATGCCACCAGGCGGGAGCTTGAAGTTCAGGCCATCGATCAGCAGACGATCGCCAAAGCCCTTCGTCAGGTTCTCGGCCTCGATCACCGTACCACCGAGGCGCGGACCCGGCGTGATAACGATGTCCGCCGTGCCACCAACCTTCTCTGAGTTGGCTGCCAGCATTTCTTCGTACTTGGTGATACGAGCCTGGCTCTTCGCCTGACGTGCCTTAGGCGAGCTGTTGATCCACTCCTGCTCGGCAGCAAGAGCGCGCTGGCGGGAGCTCTCTTCCTTCTCTTCCTGGGCCAGACGCTTGCGCTTCTGGGTCAGCCAGGACGAGTAGTTGCCTTCGAACGGATAGCCACGGCCACGCTCGAGCTCCAGAATCCAGTTCGTGACGTTATCAAGGAAGTAACGGTCATGGGTAATGACCATGACGGTGCCCTGATAGTCACGCAGCGTCTTTTCGAGCCAGCTGACGCTCTCGGCATCAAGATGGTTGGTTGGCTCATCGAGCAGCAGAATGTCAGGCTTCTCAAGCAGCAGGCGGCACAGCGCAACGCGGCGACGCTCACCACCGGAAAGCTTGTCGACCGGGCTGTCTGCTGGCGGGCAGCGCAGCGCGTCAAGAGCGATCTCAAGCTTCCGATCCAGCTCCCAGCCGTCACCGGCATCGATGATTTCCTGCAATTCAGCCTGTTCCGAGAGAAGATTGGTCATCTCCTCATCGGACATGGGCTCAGCGAACAGCATGGAAATTTCGTTGAAGCGATCGAGTGCGCGCTTGAGTTCACCAAAACCGAGAGCGACGTTCTCACCAACCGTCAGCTTTTCATCAAGCTGCGGCTCCTGCTCGAGGTAGCCGATCTTGACGCCATCAGCCGCCCAGGCTTCACCGCCGAATTCCTTGTCGATCCCGGCCATCACCTTGAGCAGCGTGGACTTACCCGCGCCGTTGACGCCGAGAACACCGATCTTCACACCGGGCAGGAAGGAAAGGGTGATGCCCTTAAAGACCTCACGTCCACCCGGATAGGCCTTCGTAAGATCCTTCATGACGTAGACGTACTGGTAGGCGGCCATGATGAGGTCTCCTGTTCGGTGGTGGAGTGCGGAATGAGCGGCGGCAGACAGGCTCGCCAGACAAAATAGAACACCGTGCGCCCGGAGGGACTCGAACCCCCAACCAAGCCGTTATGAGCGGCCGGCTCTAACCAATTGAGCTACAGGCGCGCGGTAGCTGCACGAAATCGCTCACCTGACGCATTTTTGCAAGGGCTGACATGGTGAAATGTCTTTTTTTGCATTATGTGTCAAAACGCCTCCCGTCCCCGACTGGCCTCAGAAGGCCATTGCCGCCGTTTCGAGAAGGCACCTACCGGTTTTCATTATTCTGGGGGAAGACGTGGCTGGACGCTCATTGAAACACATTACAACGCCGCACATTCGGTGATGCAGGCAAGCGCGACAGCTTTTCTGCAAAAATTCCGCTGGCTCTACAGCCCGGACCCGGTCATGGCCGGCTACGCTCTCCGAACTACTCTGACGTCCCTGCTCGCGCTGGGGATTGCCCTGAAGATGGAGCTTGGTAGCCCTCAATGGGCAGCCCTGACCGTCTGGATGGTCGCGCAGGGCACACGTGGGCGCAGTCTGGCAAAGGCGAAGTGGCATCTGTTCGGCATGGTACTGGGCGTGATCTGCGGCGTGATCCTCGTCGCATCCTGCCCTCAGGCGCCCTTGATGTTCATTCTGCTTCTGGCCGCAGGTATCGGGCTGTTCTGCCTGATTGGCACGTTCATGCCGGGGCCGGCTTCCATGACCAACTACCGCATTCACGGTATGCGGGCGACGGGCTTCACTTACGCCATTGTGTCCCTCGATGGGATCGCGGACCCACACCACATTTTCGAAATTGCCAGTTCGCGCGCGACATACATTGTGCTGGGCATTGTTCTGGAAGCATCAATTTCCGGGCTGTTCCAGCTCGGCCTCACGAAACGAACGCGCCAACAACTCACCAGCACATTTGAAGACACTCTAAAGCCAGCGCTTTCAACCATCGCAGACATTCTTGCAGGCAAGACTGATGCTCTGGAAACCATGCAATCTGTCTTCACCCGCATCACCACTTTGGGGGATCAGGTTGAATTCGCTGAGGTCGAGCTGGGACGACAGGATCATGCGGGCGATCATACGCGCGCCGCGCTTGCGAACATCGCTGTTCTCCTGGCGCGGGCCATGGACCTTGCCACGCTGATGCGTCTTCCCCTCAGTCAGGATGACGCGTTTCTCGAACAGGCTAAAGCGATTCAGCACATGTTTCTCGCCTTACCCGCGAGGCTGGAGAGCACCGAGAGCATGGACGCAATTTTGACCGACCTGCGAGACATCAGGCGGGACTGCCGACGCCGGGTCGTAGAAGATTTCGATACTGTTCTTCCCAAAGCAGAAGACCGCGCTGCCATGCTTCGCCATGGCATGTTGCAGCAGTCTCTGGTCGAACTGATTGATGCGTTGAGAATGGCCCTGCGGCAGTTCGAAGCCAGCCGCAATCCTCAGCCTCACGATCATTTCCATGAGCCCATCCGCTCCTACCGGGACTGGCGGCAGGCCATCGTTAACAGCCTCCGCTCATCGGTGACTGTCTTTGGGGCGGGCGTAATCTGGATTGCAACAGCGTGGCCCAGCGGCCTGACATTCATCATGTTTGTAGCGATTGCGTGCAGCCTGTTCTCAACACTGGAGCGCCCGGCCCTCGCCACACAGGCCTTTTTGCATGGCGCCTGCTGTGCCGTTTTGGCTGGGGGCGTGCTCGATCTGCTCTTGCTGGGAAAACCCACAACATTCGAAATGCTCGGAATGTGGTCTGGCGTTGCCATGATGCTGGGCGGGCTGGCCTTCGCCTACCCGCCACTGACGCTTCCGGCCGTCTCTTACAACCTGTTCCTGCCCATCCTTCTAGGCCCTTCCAATCAGGGCCGAACGGATGAAATCGTCTATTTCAATACGGCCATGCCGCTCGTTCTGGGCCTGCTTTACACATCATGGATGTACCGTGTTTTCCTGCCCTATGACCCAGCGCACCAACGCTGGACCATGCGCGAACACATCCTTCAGGACCTGCATCACATTGCAGAAGGGAAAACGAACGCCACGCTTGATACAGTGGTCTCACGCAACGTGGATCGCTTCGTTCGCCTGATGACCAATTCAGGAAATACACCGTCTCCTGTGGTCCACGCCTATCTGGCGGGAATTCTTTCCGCGATGCGCGTCATGCTGAACCTGCTTCGACTGCGCGCCATCGACCATGATGCGTCTCTCAACCCCCGTGCACATCAGGCGCTTGAACTGGTGCTGGCCCGGATGAGTCATTTCAGTGGTCGTTATCATGGACATTACGGACGGACGCTCCGCGCCACCCTCCTCGCCATTCAAAGACTGCGAGACTGTGAGACAACCGAATCGCGCCCCCGCCAGCGCTTCGTGTTGATTGCCGCCCTCACCGCTCTGGACGTCATTGCGACGGAACTGGACACCAACAAGATATTCTTTGACACAAAAAACCCCTATCTCGACCCGCCGGTTTGAGTGCTCACGAAGAAATGTTCTGAAATAGACTTTTCTTTTCACGAAAAGGGGGGAAATGTTCCGTTTCAACCGCGGAGTGCCGCGGGAAGACAGGGTCTTCAGAAAGGATACCGTCATGTTTCGTCGTATCGTGCCCGCTCTCGGCCTAGCTCTTGGCCTCGGCGTGATGTCCACGGCTGCTATGGCCCAGGAACAGTCGCCACCGCCTCCTGCTGCCGTTCAGGGCACGCCTGGCAAAGATTTCACGGGCGTCTCTCCTGCCAATCTTGCAGGAATCATGAACTACTGCATCGAACTGCAGTATCTCTCTTATGATGAAGGCAACCCGGCTCTTTACGGCCTGAGCGAAAAGTACAAGGCCACCGAACAGACGGTTGGCAATGAAGACTATGCTCTTGGCACCTCTGGTTTCTTCAACAGCAACGGCAAGCGCTATTATCTGGTGGCCTACACCAACGAAGATGACCGTCGCGCAGCCTGCCACAATGCCCTGAAGGCCGCACAGCCGCTTCTCTGACCCTGACTTTCCGAGTTTATCGGCTTCTACGAACGCTCCGGCCCTGTGCTGGAGCGTTTTGCGTTTCTGGCAATCTGCCGAGCCCTCTCAACCCCGCGATCAGCGCATCAGCTCCCCATCATGTTTTTGCTTCCGCTCTGGGCAGAAAGGCGCAGGACAGCTAAGGTTCCGCCGTCTTAAAACCAGTTCAGGACGTGAACATCATGGACGTTTCCAAGATCTCGCCCGGCAAAGACGTGCCGAACGACATTAATGTAGTTATCGAGATCCCGCAGGGCTCTCAGGTCAAGTACGAAGTGGACAAGGATAGCGGCGCGATCTTCGTGGATCGTTTCCTGTTCACGCCCATGGCCTATCCGGCAGCTTACGGCTTCATTCCTGGCACCCTCGCCGCTGACGGCGACCCGGCTGATGCTCTCGTTCTGGCTCCGGCAGCCGTCGTTCCTGGCGCCGTGATCCGTGCACGCCCGATCGGCATGCTGAAGATGGAAGATGAGAGCGGCCAGGATGAGAAAATCATCTGCGTCCCGCACGACAAGATCCATCCGCAGTTCACGGACGTGAAGTCCATCGACGACCTGCCAGAGATCACACGCAAGGCGATTGAGCACTTTTTTGAGCGCTACAAGGATCTTGAACCCAACAAATGGGTTAAGGTAACAGGCTGGGCTGGCAAAGAAGAGGCTGGTAAAGTCATCGAGGCAGCACTCGCAGCAGCCAAATAATACGATGTTGTGATCCGTTTTATACGGATTATAGTTTACATCGCTTGGTATAGGCTTTGTTTTTTCCTAAGAAATGAAGCCTATATCATATGAGCGTGATATTTTCGAAATTTATCTCATAATCTCTGTTCTTCATCCCGGAAAAAGTGTTACGAAGATCTCGCAACCTGATACCCGAGGATAAGAGACTTGTCTCGCCTGCATCTCTATGCCGCAGCCTGTGCGGTTTGTTTTACGCCCGCCATCGCCGCCGCTGAAGGCGCGACCAAGGCTTCCGCACCTGTCACGACCGTCGTTCAGTCAAAGGCTGGCGACAAGGTTACGACCGTGCGCGTTCTCGCGCCCATCACGGTTATGGACTGGCCAGACCAGAACTCGGAAAACCCGAGTGTTCGCGTTAACACCCCGCTTACAATCATGTCGTTCGACAAGGAGCAGGTGCCACCGCTTCCCAAGCCTGAGGCATTGTTGACCAACCCGTTCGGCTGGAACAAATGGCTTCGTGACCGCGGTATTGCGATCATGATGGACAACACCAACGAATACACGGGCGCCATCACCAAGCCGACACCAGGTTACGGGCTTCGTCAGGGTAGCAGCAACGCAGGCCAGTACAGCCTTGAGAACGATATCGACTGGGAAAAGCTTGCTGGTATCCGCGGCTTCTCAACCCATGCCGTTGTTGTCGGTCGTTACGGTATTCCGGCAAGTCGCATGTTTGGTGACAACCTGAACCCCAGCTCCGAAATTTACGGTGCAGGCGGCAACGTGGTGGTGCACCTTGTCTATGCCTATGGTGAAGAAACGCTTGCAAATGGTCATTTTGACGTCGCTGCCGGACGTATTCCGTTCCTGAACGACTTCTCCGCCAACCCGCTGTACTGCAACTTCCAGAACAATGCCTTCTGCGGTAACCCGAAGGCATCGTCTGATAATACCACCCATTCGTCCTACCCTGATGCAGTGTGGGCAGCCCGTATCCGCGTCCGCCCGACAAAAAGCACATACATCCAGACCGGCGTGTATTTCGCGCAGGCAGGCATTTACAACAACGTTCAGTACCGGACGGGCTTCAAGTTCAACGGTGCGGACATCAATGGTGAAGCCGTGCCAGTGGAAGCTGGCTGGGAGCCACTGGTGGGTAAGGATCACCTGCCAGGCCACTACAAGGTCGGCTACGCCATCGACAATGCGCCTCACAAAGACAACTACTATGATGTCAACGGGAACCCGTATGTCATCACGGGCCAGACCCAGCGTACGGTCAATTATTCCTGGGCAGCCTGGTTCCTGGCGGATCAGATGGTCTGGCGCCACCATACGCCCGGAAACCCGGACGCTGGCCTTGTCGTGCTGGGTGGCTTCTACGCCAACAGCCCCCGCACCCAGACGCGTGCCCAGCAGTATGAAATCGGGTTTGTGGACAGCGGATTCTGGAAGGCTCGCCCACTGGACGGCATCGGTGTGAACTTCACCTATGTTCGTGTTGCAGGCAGCGTTTCCGACACCCAGCGCCTACAGCTTGCTCGTGGGATGTCGCTTATGAATGGCTCTTACGGGATTCAGAGCTACGGCGAAGTGCTCGAAGCGAACTACCGTATCCATGTGATGCGCGGCGTGACCTTTGCACCGGACTTCCAGTACTACTTCCGTCCTGGCGGTCAGGCTGCACTGCACAACGCAGCAATGCTGGGCTTCAAGAGCCACATCCAGTTCTTCTAAGCCTACACGGCGGCCAGTAGATTATTCTGACTGGCCGCTTTTATTTTCAGGCGTAACTGCCGGACAGCATTGGCGCGACAGAGGACACGTCTAGTTGGTCAGGTGATGGCTAACGCAGTGGCTTGTGGCCAACCTCCGCTCTCGCGGTCATTCCAAAAACAAACAGCTCTTTTCGTGCTTCGGAAAGCTGACGAAGAGCCTCTTGCGCCCACCTCTTAAGCGTAGAACGGCTTTCCAAATTCAAGATTAATGCAGTTCTCGGGAAAGCTGGATCAGGGCTGAACGACAGCCTGACCGTCGCTGCACTTTCTACGACCGCGCAGTTTTCTCATAACGGGACACCATCTTGTGGCAACGAAAGCCAGAAACGAAAAAAGACGCCCTAAGGCGTCTTTTTCAAACTGGAGCGGGTGATGGGATTCGAACCCACGACCCCAACCTTGGCAAGGTTGTGCTCTACCCCTGAGCTACACCCGCATTCCGTGAGGCGGCTTATGGCGGAAACTTGCAATATCCGCAAGAGGAAAGACGAGCGGAAAAGCATTTTCCTGATCAGGAAACATTTACTAAGCCAGAAACGAAAAAAGACGCCCTAAGGCGTCTTTTTCAAACTGGAGCGGGTGATGGGATTCGAACCCACGACCCCAACCTTGGCAAGGTTGTGCTCTACCCCTGAGCTACACCCGCGTTCCGTGGGCGGTGTTATTACTGAACTTACGAAGACATGCAAGAGAGAAAATGTACCCTCCAATCAATTTTTCAGCGCGCGCCGTTTCTTGCGAAGAAGAAGCCTGATCTTCTGACGAGATCAGGGCGTTCCCACGAAAGCGCCCTTGCACACAGAGCCATCAGGCCCGATCTTCAACGGAACTAGATTTTTCCAGCAGGATGGCTTCCATTCCATGAGCAGCACTTTTGACGAACATCTGATTGGCCAGTCCCCGTCTTCAGGCAAGGCCGCATACATCGTCGAAGCAGATCAGACGACGTTCATGGCGGACGTTGTTGAGGCCAGCCAGCAGATCCCGGTTCTGGTGGATTTCTGGGCCCCCTGGTGCGGCCCCTGCAAACAGCTGACGCCCGTTCTGGAAAAGATCGTCCATACTACCAACGGACGGGTTCGTCTGGTCAAGGTCGATGTAGAGGCCAACAAGTCCCTCGCGGCTCAACTGGCTCAGATGGGGCTTCCGCTTCAATCCATTCCCGTTGTGGTCGCGTTCTGGAAGGGTCAGGTTCTGGATCTTTTCCAGGGTGTGCAACCAGAAAGTGAAATCCGCCACTTTGTCGAATCGCTTTTGAAAGCTGCTGGCGGCACGATGCCCGCAGCAGACATTCTGGCGGCAGCCAAGACAGCTCTGGCAGACAATCAAACTGCGGAAGCTGTCGGCCTCTATGCGCAGGTTCTCGATGCAGAACCTGAAAACCCTGAAGCATGGGGCGGGATGCTGCGTGCACTTCTGGCCCTTGATGAGTTGGAAGGGGCAGAAGAAGCGTCCAGCCAGATCCCTGCCAAGCTTGATAACCATCCTGAAATCACAGGCGCGCGCGCAGCACTAGCCCTCAAGAAAGAAGGTGCCGCAGCGGTTTCCGAACTGGATACTCTCAAACAACAAGCCGCGGCCTCACCTGCTGACTTCGATATCCAGCTCAAACTGGCTGGCGCGCTCAATGCTGCGGGAAATCGCGCGGATGCTGCGGATGTCCTGTTGGGCATTATCCGCCAGGACCGTGACTGGAATGAAGGCGCTGCCAAAACGGAACTGCTGCGTTTCTTCGAAGCATGGGGCCATACGGACCCTGTAACGCTTGCTGCGCGTCGCAAGCTGTCTTCTCTGCTGTTCTCATAAGCCCATGACGAATACGCCCGACACCTTCCTGGATCTCAATGATATCCCGCGCAGGGTTCCAGCTCTTGCGGACCTTACTCTTGCGGATATTCCTCCGCGGGTCGGGCTTTTTCCACTGTCTGGAGCCATGATCCTGCCGGGAGGGCATCTGCCTCTGACGGTCTTTGAACCGCGCTATATCGCCCTTCTGGAAGATGCTCTCGCGGGGCGTCGGCTCATCGGGATGATACAGCCACAGGAAGAAGACGAAACGGATCCCCTTCCCGTCCTGCATAACATTGGGACACTTGGTCGAATCACCAGCTTCACAGAACACTCTGACGGTACATTTTCCATCACACTTCTGGGCATCACTCGTTTCAGACTGCTGATGGAAGGTTTGACACAACGGGGCTGGAGGGAAGGCACTATTGACGCCTCACCTTTCTTTTCAGACCTGCTGGAAAGCGACCCCTCCCCGATCAATCGGGCGCGTCTGCTAAGCCGTTTGAAAAGCTATCTGACAGCACATCAGCTACAGACGGACTGGTCTTTGCTTGATGAAATGGATGATGACATGCTGCTCGTCATTCTGCCGATGCTTGTTCCGTTCAGCTCTGAGCAGAAACAGGCTCTTCTTGAAGCAAGTACACTGGATGACCGCGCCGGGGTCTTGCTGGATCTTCTGGCAAAAGGCATGGAATGACCATGAACACTGAACTTGACCCTCGCCTCCTGTCCCTGCTGGTTTGCCCCCTCACCAAAGGGCCGCTCACCTATGACCGTGACACGCAGGAGCTTATCAGCCCCCGCGCGAAGCTGGCATTTCCAATCCGGGATGGCATCCCCATCATGTTGCCGGAAGAAGCGCGCTCTCTCTGACTGAGGCCCCTCTTCAGACCCGATGCAATGCAGGAAGATCGTTCTGAACCTTGAAGTTCATGACGATCTTCATCAACTGGGCGGCATCCCCCACCAACTCCTGACTGGAGTTGCTCATCTGCCTCACGATCGCCGCGTTAGTCTTGGTCACGGCTTCAAGCTGTGTCGTACTGGTGTTGATATCCATGATCCGCTGCGCCTGAGCCTCTGCACCTGACGCAATTTGTCCCACAGCTTTCCCCAGTCGATTCACGGATGCGCTGATATTACCAAGTGCAGCCCCCGTTTCGTCGACCATCGTCACGCCACGCTCCACGTCTTCCATACTGCTGCTGATCAATTCCTTGATCTCACGGGCCGCTGTCGTAGACCTCTGGGAAAGCGCACGTATCTCTTGAGCAACAACAGCAAAACCTCGCCCCGCATCGCCAGCACGTGCCGCTTCTACGCCTGCGTTCAAAGCCAGAAGATTTGTCTGAAAGGCGATCTCATCAATAACGCCAATAATCTGGACAATCCGTGTGGATGATTCCGAGATCTTGGCCATTGCTTCAACTGTCCGAGCAACAACTTCCGTACTTTGCCCTGTTTCATGGCAGCAGGCTTCGACCGTCTCATCTGCCTGACGCGCTTCCTCAGCCACTTCCTTTACGGATGTCGTCAACTGGGTGATGTTGCGCGATACGGTGCCCAGGGCATCAACCTGCTCCGCAATACGACAGGCAATGTCCTCGGATGAACTGCTGATCGTTCGGGCCCGGTGCTCCACGACACCAGACGTGGAACGTACCCCCTGCACAATCCGCCCCAGTCCACTGCAGGCGCGCTGGAATGCCCCGCTCATCCGCGCTGCCTGACTGGCAAGCTCAGGATCAATGTCCTGTACAAGATCTCCTTCCGCCATACGGTCCAGCGAATCTGCAAGTGCTTCGGAAAGAGCGGACAGGCTTTCGTTGCGCTCTTTCTCGGCGCGCGAACGCTCCTGCCCGTCCAGATTCAGAGTATATGTCTCAAGGCCAAGTTCCATATCCAGAAACGCGGCTTTGACCAAAAGCCCGACCCGCGCGGCAACGTCCTGACTGGTCAGAACAGATCGGCGTTTACCGAACAATCTCGCGAAAAAGCCCTGTTTCTGTTCTGGCCAGGCCTCCTGAATAACACCTGCGACAATACCTTCGACCAGCAGCCCGTAACTGCCGATATACCATTGTGGATCCAGGCCAATACGGGCGTGGGTATTCCCAATCGCACGCGTACTCTGGACATAGTCGGGGCCAAAATCACCCTCGAGAATACGGCTCCAGTGTTTTTCCTGCTGTGTGCGGGCTGTATTCTGCTGGGAGGAGCTCGAGAAAAAACGTGCCAGTTCCGGTGTCTCGTCCACTCGGCGATAAAACCGATCAAGCGCGGGGGGCAAGATCCGGCGGATCTGTTGGCCAATTCGGGATATCAGGGCTTTTTCGCTGGCCCCAATTCCTAAAAAGGCAAGGCGCTCTTTAATATCTGCCGCGACCTGCTCGGTCATTTCTGGTCTCCAAGACGTCAACTCGGCCCACTGGTAAGGACTGCCTCCGCCCTACCACGCCAATAGTTACGCAATCATGAAGACCAGACCGTCAGATGGCCTCGCTGTCCTTAATTCCCGCTATTCTTCCCGTATGACACTTCCGTATCCGGCACGGCAGGGCGCGGGGTGATATCGGCTGTATTGCCACCTACACCACTCGTCCCAAAGGTCATTCCTTCAGAGGACGGAGCTCTGCTTTCCCGGGGACGGTTTTCCTCGCTCATTCCACCCGGCGGCATCGGCATAACGGGGGCATCATCCGCATAGGATACGCCGCTTGGATGCGAGCGACGATGAGAGGTTCTATCCGGAGCGGCTCCCGGCGGGGGAAGTGCGGTCATATCCGCAGCCGGTCCGTCAAACATTGAACCAACACCACATCCCGTCAGGGACAGGCAGGACACCATCAGGGAAAGAGAAAGCCACCGCATAAGCTGACATTACCATTTCCTTGCGGTTGACGCATCCCCATCTCAAGTGGGACACAGCGCTGCCTGAAGCTGCTTCATGCTCTCACAGTCGAGGACGTTTTTTGATGTTTGAAGGCCGGATTACTTCTGCCGCTACGCTGCGACGGGCCTGGTGGGACAGTCTATTTGTGGACCATTCCATCTTCCGCCTCGGCTGGACAAATCTTTCGGAAGTCGTTCCTGGCAAGGTATGGCGCTGCAACCACCCAACACCGTCACGTCTGCGCAGACTGACGAAAAAGCTTCACCTCAAGACGCTCGTAAACCTGCGCGGGCATCGCAAATGTGGGTCAGACGCTCTTTCTCGCAGCACAAGCGAGAAGCTGGGTCTGACGCATCTGGATATGGCGTTTGAGAGCCGGGGCGCACCCCACAAGGATCGCATCCTGCGCTTTCATGCCATGTATCAGACCCTTCAGTTTCCAATGCTGATGCACTGCAAGTCAGGAGCTGACCGCGCAGGACTGGCTTCGGGACTGGTCGTGATGTTTGAGGGGGGAACGGCAACAGATGCTCTCAGGCAACTGCACTGGCGCTTCGGACATTTCAACCGGTCCCGCACGGGCATTCTGGATGCATTTTTCCTGCGCTACCGCGCTGAAGCCGAAGGGCGTCTTTCCTTCATGGATTGGCTTCAGACCGAGTACGATGAAGACCGGCTGCGGGCCGATTTCAAAGCGGGCAAGATTTCATCCTTCCTGAACGATAGCGTCCTGCGCCGCGAATAGGCCCTGGCTTATTCTTCTGCCGGGCCGAGGCTGCGGATAAGGTCCAGCATTCGCTTTCGCACGGAAGGATCTGGAATGCGATAATAGGATCGCACCAGATCAACCGTTTCACGCCGGCTGAAAAGCGCCGCTTCATCGGCTGGCAGATCAAACAACCGTGGCGGTTGAACCGCTTTACGGGGCGGACCGCCGAAAGTGGCCTGCGTTTCTGCAAAGCCGGTCGTGACTGAGGGCTGAAGGGGAACAGGTGCCGTCCTGGAGGCCGCATCCTGCATATCATCGAAGAAAAAACCGATCGGCACATCCAAAACACGCGCCAGATCGTAAAGACGGCTCGCCCCCACGCGGTTGGCACCACGTTCATATTTCTGGATCTGCTGGAACGTCAGCCCCAGCGCCTCTCCAAGCTTTTCCTGAGAAAGCCCCATCAGCGTGCGCCGCAGCCGAATGCGGTTTCCGACATGCACATCGACAGGGCCAGCAGCCGAAGCACTTTTTGGCTCGGCCTTAACGTGACCCCTAGACATGATGATCCTCCCTTGAGACCAAGAGAAGGTAAATAAAACAACCCTAGATTGTCAATATTAACCTTTTTGACGCATTACAACCCGTTCTCTCTTGCGGCGAACCGTTGGCCAGAACGAGAGCACTACGCACAGCAGCGATAGAGCCAACGGAATGGCACGCCCGTATCGGGAGAAGATCGTCGGAGGGAGGGGGGAAGGAATATCACTGACAATCACGTCTGCCCTGCCCCAACCCAGACGAGCCGTTTCGCGTCCGGCCGCATCATAAATCGCAGAAATGCCAGTGTTGTTGGCAAAGACAACGGGAAGACCTTCTTCCACCGCCCGCAGACGGCCCGTAGCAAGATGTTGACGTGGACCAGCACTGTTGCCGAACCAGGCGTCATTAGAAATGGTGACCAGCCAGTCAGGCCGATCATGCCGCGCAACGACAGACCCGGAAAAAATGATCTCGTAGCAAACCATTGGACCGACGCGGCCAATATCGGGAAGATCCCATGTCTTGAGACCGGGCCCGGGTGTCAGAACCCCTGGAAGCACATTAAATGGAATGATCCAAGGCTGGTACTCCCCGAATGGCACCAGGCGGCTCTTGTCATAGATGGATGTGATCTTGCCATCCTGATCCACCAGTTCGAGGCTGTTGTACCAGTGGCCATTTTCCTCACGATCTGACCCGATCATTGCCGAAGCGCCACCGGCTGCATGGGCAATTACCTGCCGGGCCAGTTCATCCTCGTCGAGGAGGCCCGGAAAGCCGGATTCTGGCCAGATGACAACCACAGGCCGGTCATCGCCCATCAATCGGGCCTTCTGCGTGCCCTGAGCCGTCAGGCGGAGGTAGCGTCGGAAATTTTCGACGCTTTGCTGCCGGTTGATGATTTCATTTTCCGAGACATTCCCCTGAACCAGAACCGCACGCGGATTATTGATCGGCAACGGAGTTACTGTGGCAAGCCGCCAGTAGCCGCCACCGAGCCACAGCACGCCGCACACAACAACACTCAGAACGGCAACACGCCCACGGAAAAGAGCCAGAGACGCCAGGACCAGTGCAAGCGTCAGACCATCGACACCCAGAATGGATGCTGGCTGGATCAGTGCATTGCCGACCGAACCGGGCAATTCCAGATCGCTGCCAAGCGGGTTCCAGGGGAAGCCTGAAAAAATCAGAACTCGGGCCATATCAACGACCGTCCAGCTTCCGGCGAACATCAGAATACGCCGCCATCCCGCTGGCACAAGACGACAGAGAACTGCCGGAACAGCCATCAACGGGGCAATAATGAGCGCAACACCCGGAGCCGCGAACGGGATGACCCACCAGAACTGATGGATCCGCGTCAGAATGGCATTGGTCAGCCAATACAGGCCTGCCGTGTGAAATCCCATTCCAAACAGGAAACCGCAAAGAGCAGCCTGCTTCCAGGATGCCGCATCCTCAGAGGCGCGATAGAGAACCAGCAGCCCGAGAGGGAGCACAAAAAGCGCATAAACAGGCGGAAGAGACAGGGCAGAAAACGCCCCTGCCAGCACCATCAGGCCGGCAAGTCGCCAGCCACGCACAGGGAGCGTCGACATCATGAAGATGATTATCCGTTAGAAAGAACGGTCGGACCACAGAGGCCCGAGCCGGAAATCAGTCCAGAGCGTCCCGAAGGCGGCGCTCGTAATGGCGGTAATATTTGTCCGCCAGAAGTTCACTCTTTACCAGAACGGCTACGTCCGTCGTGTTGAACTGCTCATCCACGACAGCGCCGTCTCCAACATATCCCCCAAGGCGGAGATATCCTTTGATGAGAGGCGGCAGCTTGTTCAGGCAGGCCCGGTAATCAAGCGTGTGCGGGTCCGTACGCAGCATTTCCACATAACGATCTGGGAGCGCCCGAATTCTGAGAGCCGGAGGAGCCAGATGATTATGATGCAGATAGGTCAGTTGATCAGAGAGTGCGTCAGGATCTGTACCCGGGAGGCTTCCGCAACCGAACAGCACGTCGATGCGGTGAAGAAAGATATAGGATGCAATGCCACGCCAGAGGAGCTGCATTGCAGAACGTCCACGATGTTCGCGAGCCACACAGGACCGGCCAACCTCAAGCAAACGTCCCGGAAATTCCGTCAGGGTCGAAATATCGTATTCGGAAGCCGTGTAAAAACGACCAATCTTCTCGGCAGCATCGGAACGCAGAAGACGGTAGGTTCCGACAACGCCTTCTGCACCAGAAGAAATGCTGTGGTCGATGACGAGAAGATGGTCGGCAACCTCGTCAAACTCGTCCACATCCCGCTTTGTGCGGAATGCGCGTTCATCCGGGTGTGCGCCAAGTTCTTCAAAAAACACACGATACCGCAGGGCCTGAGCAGCATCCCGCTCAGCCTCAGTTACGGCGATCCGAACACCCAGAGAACCGCCCCGAAGCTCCTGAAAACCACCGTCGCGGTTCAGAGCCAGCGTGGAGAGGGTCTCCATCTGTTTGAGTGTTTCTTCACTACTGATGAGCGAATGGGCTGTCGGTGAGGCTTTTTCCTCGGCCGGATTGGTGCTCATGATCCGCTCTTGTTCCTGTTCTTGGCAACAGTCTGCTTCGGAGTTTCTTTTTCAAGACGATGACCGAAGAGTTCTATGCGGTGTGAGACGAGATCGAATCCGAGACGTTTTGCAATCTGCGTAAGCAGACGGACGGGTTCGTCATCTTCAAATTCGATGACACGGCCGCTGTCCACATCAATCAGATGGTAGTGATGGCCACTGTCGCTGGCCTCATACCGGGCACGCCCACCGCCGAAATCACGGCGTTCGAGAATCCCTTTTTCTTCCAGAAGACGCACGGTCCGATAAACCGTGGCAACGGAAATGCGGCTGTCTATGGCGGATGCGCGCCGATAAAGCTCTTCTACGTCCGGATGGTCGCTGGCTTCAGACAGAACATGGGCAATGACCCGGCGCTGTCCTGTCATCTTCAAACCATTTTCCACGCAGAGGCGTGCAATGGGAGAATCATCGACAACGACGGAACCTTCTGGCTTCCGACCTTGCGTGCGAGCGCGTCTGTCCGCGATTTTCATATCTACGACCATATCAGCGGCCTAGCCGAAAACCGGACCATTTGTCCAATCAGAGATGCAAATAAAAGAACCGGCTTCCTGCGGATGAAGATCAGGAAGCCGGGAAACATCCTCAGTCTTCGCGACGACGGCCGAGGCCGATCTTGCGTGCCAGGGAGGAACGATGGCTTGCGTAGTTCGGAGCAACCATCGGATATTCCGGCGGCAGACCCCAACGCTCGCGGTATTCCTGCGGCGTCATGTTGTAGGCTGTCTTGAGGTGACGACGAAGCAGCTTCAGCTTCTTCCCGTCTTCAAGGCAGATGATGTAGTCAGGGAATACTGATTTGCGGGGCGGAACTGCTGGCACCGGCTTCTCAGCGGGAACCTCTTCCTGCACATCCACCGTTGCAAGCGAATCATGTACCGAGCGGATAAGACCCGGCAGCGCGTCGGCTCCGATGTCATGGCTGGATACGTAAGCGGTAACAATCTGGGCGGTCAGATGGCGCAGATCGAGGTCTGCAGTCTCATGCGGCATAGTGTAATAGTCCTTCATCCGGAAACGACGAGTTCCCTATCAGTAGAAGCCTCCTACCAGCAAGCAAAAACAAGGAAAAACTAGAATATGACAAAATATGAAACATTTCTTCTTGATGTAAGCAACAAGATCTGTCCGATGACGACTGTACATGTCCGCGCCCGTCTCGACACCATGACTTCCGGTCAAAAAATAAAAGTGATTGTTAAAGGCGAAGAGCCCAGAAACAATGTAACTGCATCGGTACTATCACTTGGTCACAAAATAATAGGAAATTTACCACATCAGGAAAACCCTGATCTTTACTGTCTTCTCATTCTGAAAGCGTAGAGACCAGAGCCAGAGCATCGCTTCCATCACGATAATAGCGACGTCGATGGCCAGCCTTTATGAACCCACACCGATCATAAAGTTTTTTTGCTGCATTGTTACTTATTGATACTTCCAGAAATATTTTTCCTTTTGGAAGTATTTGCTCAACCAGAGATTTTCCCAGACCAAGACGCCGGAACGACGGTCGAACAGCCAATGTCAGGACTTCTGTTTCATCCATGACGGTTCTGGTCAGGATAAAACCCGCTGGCTCATTTCCTTTAAGAACAACAAGAGCTTCTGTGCCCGGAAGACCCAGAAGGGATGTAAAGGAGTCCGCGTCCCACACTTCTCCTCCTGCAAACGCTTCTTCATGAAGCGCCGCCAGTAACGGAGCGCTTTCCACGCCCGTGACTTGAAATATCGAATCCGGAAGAGACGGTATCATTGAGGTAAAGGGCGTAATCCAGCAGCGGGAGGCTTGGCTTCGGGAGGGTCGACATACAGAGGCATTAGTGGCCCCGAAGACTGCGCTTCAGCAGCCCGGACAATCCCAAGAGCATCCGGAGCTATACAGGCCACAACACGACATGGCCACGCTTCGCGCTCGGACACTGCATCCCCGGCAACAGACTCAAATGCAGACACATCGAGATCGTCAGCAGAAACTGCGAAAMCCTCGCCCGCCGGTGGGTCCACAAAATACCGACCGCGTCTGGCAACACTGATACAGGTTACATCAGGCTGACTGAGCGTAGCCCGAATGGCAGCCCCCAGAGTGACGCCAATTGTCGGGCATCCCCATCCTGCGGCCAGACCTGCGGCAAGGGAGAGTGACGCTCTTAAGCCGGTGAAAGACCCTGGGCCGATTACAGCAACAACCCTGTCAGGCGAGCCAGACCAACCACCAGCTTCGAGAACAGTCCGTAGTGCCGGAGCAAAGTGCTCGGAAGCCCCCCTCCCCGCCAAATGCTGTTCAGCAACGATACGACCGTCTTCGACGAGCGCTACAAGATTGGTCGATCCCGTTCCGGCACCTGCGCCGTTAAAAACAACGGTCCTCACAGGCACAGACATGCCTCGCCGAAGTCGAGACGTGGCGCACGGGGCTCGGCATGGTCCGGATGAGGCTCGTTTTCAGCAGGGTAACCAAGTCCCACCAGAAAATTCGCCCGCCAGCCCGAGGCGGTCAGCAGCGCATCTTCCACCATGAACGCATCGAACCCGGACATCGGCATGGCTGCCAGTCCTAGCATCCGTGCCGCCAGAATAAGATAACCGCCTTCCAGCGTGCCGTTCCGGAAAGCCGTCTCTTCCGAAAGCCCCACATCCGCCGCAAACCAGTCCCGCAGACCTTCATCTGCGCCCAGCCGCGGCAAAGCCTCGAAGAACAGGGGATCATGGCAGACGACGGCCAGAACCGGTGCCGCCATGGCGCGAGCGACATTTCCCGGTGAAAGGGCCGGGCGTAGGCGCTCTTTAGCGTCCTGCGTTGTCAGAAACACAAAGCGTCCCGGAGAGCAGTTGCCCGACGTGGGGCCAAGCTTCACCAGATCGTAAAGGTGACGCAAAACATCTTCCCCGACCGGACGCGGTGAAAACGCACGCGGTGTTCGGGCCTGCGTGAAAAGCACTTCGGCTCCCGGCACGGGACCGGAAGCCAGATCGTCAGTCACGGGAAGAGGCGTCTGGCCATCCATGGATCAGTCCTCGACCTGCTCGACAGACTGCACTTCCGGCACATAATGACGGAGCATGTTTTCAACACCATGCTTCAGCGTCGCGCGGGAAGACGGACAGCCGGAACAGGCGCCCTGCATCGTGAGGTAAACAATCCCGTCCCGGTAACCACGGAACGCGATGTCACCACCATCTCCAGCAACAGCGGGACGAACACGTGTGTCCAGCAGATCACGGATACGCGTCACGACATCCGCATCTTCCGGCGCGACATCATATTTCAGCGCTTCGTCATCACCGGCCAGAACAGGCTTTCCGCTTTCGAAAAACGTCGTCAGAGCGCTGAGGACAACAGGCTTGAGATCGCCCCAGCTGACGTCCTGCGCCTTGGTGATGGACACAAAGTCACTTCCCAGGAAGACGCGCTTGACGTCTGGCAGGGCAAAGAGGGCTTCAGCAAGCTCGGAGCGCCCTTCGGCAGCAGAAGCTTCGCCAAAATCAACCGTGCGCGTGTCATTCGTAACCGGTCGCCCCGGAAGGAACTTCAGCGTGGCGGGATTCGGAGTATCTTCGGTTTCAATGAACATCGTCATCATGTCCTCAGTGGCCAGTCCGCACCTGACATGTGCCACTTCAGCCGCTGGCGCAAGGGTCTGGACCAACGTAGTCCCACTTCTTGCCCCTCAGCTCTGAGGACGGGCACCAATCGAAGGCTTGCGCGCTGGCGGCAACACAATCGTCGCACACAGACCTCCATAGCCCTTTTCAGCGTCTCCCCGCCCAAGCTTGAGATATCCGCCTTCCCGGGCAATCTCGCGGGTTACGATGGCCAGGCCGAGCCCAATCCCGCCCGTCTGGCGAGAGCGCGATCCTTCAAGCCGATAGAAAGGCGCCAGAACCCGCTCGTATTCGCTCTCAGGAATGCCAGGGCCGTTGTCCTGAATGGAAATTTCTATGGCGCCGTCTTCCTGAACCCTCAGCGTTGCAAGGGCATTTCCCCCGTAGTTCAGGGCGTTTTCAATCAGGTTGGACAGAACGCGTTTGATAGCCAGAGGGCGGACGTGAACCAGAGCACGGTCCGGTCCCTCATAACGGGCGTCCTTGCCGTGATCCGCATGGTCATCAACCAGAGTCGCAAGGGTGGCGACAATATTGATGGTGCGAGGTTTTTCCGGATCATCTGCACCTGCTAGATAGGCAAGAATACCGTTGACCATCCCCTCCATCTCATCGAGGTCCGACTCGATGGCGGCTTGCGCTTCCCCATCATTGAGAAATCCACACCGGAGTCTCAGACGCGTCAGAGGCGTGCGGAGATCGTGTGAAACGGCAGCCAGTGCCTGCGTTCGGTCATTGATGAGACTCTGAATACGGCGCTGCATGGCATTGATGGCTCGGGCAACCCCTCGAACTTCACGCGGGCCCCGTTCCGCCAACGGCACCCAAGTTTCGTTTGAGCCGATCTTGTCCGCTACAGAAGCCAGCGCCCGCAAGGGCATACTCAGCCCCCGGATCAGCATGGTTGCCGCGATCGCAACAGCACCCGCCGCAATCGCTGCGGAAGCGAGTCCGCGCGTAAAATGGTGGTGCCCCAAAAGACCAGGCACACGGAAATGAATGTATGTTCCGTCAGGAAGGCGCTCGGAGCCAAGCACATCAGGCGTGCCGCTTCCAAGCGTGTAAAGATCGAGCTGGGCCTGCGCCAGGATGGGATCATCCTTGATCAGGCGAGCCGTCAGATCCTTGAGGACAGCGGGGCGATATCCCGGCAGGTGCGGCAGAGCCGTCGAAGGTTGCCAGGCAACGCTCAGTTCACTGCCGGACAGCATGACTGCCAGGAAGGAACGCTGCGTCACAGGCGCAGCAGCAAGAACCCTCAGATCTGTACTGAGGGCTTCGCCAAGCTGCGCAATGCGCACGTCATCAACAATGTAGGTTTCAGCCTCGCCGTAAAAAACGGCGTTGGCGAGGAAGACCAGCGTGACCGCTACGGTCAGGACGACGCAGACGCGACCGACCAGCCCGAGCGGCCACAGCAGGATCCGATTCTGAATGTTCAGACCCGTTCAACCTCGGCCACGAAGATATATCCCAGCCCGCGAACCGTACGAATCAGCTGGTCCGCATCTGAACCGAGCTTGCGACGAAGGCGGCTGACTAGAACATCGATGCTACGATCAGACACATCGCCCAGACGGGTCCGGGACAGCTCCAGCAAACGGTCACGCGCAATAACGCGCTGCGGGTTATCGAGGAAGCTGGTCAGAAGGTCGTGTTCTGCGCCTGAAATATCGACAGTCGCCCCACTCGGGTCTGTCAGTTCACGACGACGCAGGTCCAGCATCCAGCCTGCGAATTGCAGTCTTTCACGCCGCACCTTCTCCGGTGCCGCGCTTGGGCTACCACGACGCAGAACTGCCCGAACGCGGGCCAGAAGCTCGCGCTGCCCGAAAGGCTTCGGCACATAGTCATCCGCGCCGGATTCGAGGCCGGTCACACGGTCGCGTTCTTCACCACGGGCAGAAACCATGATGATGGGAACCTGCGAGGGGGGCGTTTCGTCAACATGACTGGCCCCCTGGCCATTGCGCAGAGCACGGCACAGCTCAATGCCGTTCGTGCCTGGCAACATGATGTCAAGGATGATGAGATCAACCGGAGCCACTTCAAGAGCGGCCCACATCTCATCTCCACTTGCCACACCACGGGCGCGGAAACCGCCGCCCTGTAATGCGCGCAGAATGAGGGTCCGCATTCCTGCGTCATCTTCGACAACAAGGATACGGGCGGGAAGATCGGGATCGGAAAGATTTGGCACCATACTTTTCCATAATCGCAGCAGGGCAGATACCACAAGCAACAAATCTGGGCTGAAACTGTTCCCTTATCTTTAGCGCTCATGACGGAAAACATTTTCTGGCTTACAATACACGAAACGCAGGAACAGCCTATCTCGGTTCCTGCACTCGACCGGAGTCTCCCATGACAAGCGTTTCTCCCGGCGTCGTAACGGGCGCCGACTACCAAACTCTTCTTCAGGCGTGCAGGGACGGCGGGTATGCCCTTCCGGCCATCAATGTCGTTGGTACGAACAGCGTCAACGCCGTTCTGGAAGCGGCCGCAGCCAACGGCTCGGACGTGATCATCCAGGTTTCAAACGGTGGAGCACGTTTCTTCGCTGGCGAGGGTCTTCCGGATGCCCATCGCGCCCGCGTTCTTGGCGCAGCATCGATGGCCCATCACGTCCATCTGCTGGCCAAGGAGTACGGAATCGCCGTCATCCTCCACACCGATCATGCTGACCGCAAGCTGATTCCCTGGCTTGAGGACCTGATTTCCCTAAGTGAAGCAGAGTTCAAGACTACCGGACGCCCGCTCTTCTCATCCCACATGCTCGATCTTTCGGCCGAGACACTGGATGATAATCTCGCCCTTTCGGAAAAGCTTCTGACACGCCTCGCCCCGCTGGGCATGGGCCTGGAAATCGAGCTTGGCGTCACAGGCGGTGAAGAAGATGGCGTCGGCCATGATCTGGAAGAAGGTGCGGACAATGCGCATCTCTATACCCAGCCGGAAGACGTGCTGAGAGCCTGGGAACTGCTCTCGCCTATTGGCATGGTCTCCATCGCCGCGTCTTTCGGCAACGTTCATGGCGTCTACAAGCCAGGCAACGTCAAACTTCGACCAGAAATCCTGAAAAATTCTCAGGACGTCGTGCAGAAAGCCACAGGAAGCGGGCCCAAGCCCCTGCCGCTGGTCTTTCATGGTGGGTCAGGGTCAAGCCTGGAAGAAATCCGGGATGCTGTCTCCTACGGGACCTTCAAGATGAACCTGGATACGGACATCCAGTTCGCGTTCGCTCATGGCGTTGGCTCCTATGTGACCGAGCATTCGGTCGCCTTCCAGCACCAGATTGATCCCGCCACGGAAAAACCCATGAAGTCCTTCTACGACCCTCGCAAATGGCTGCGTGCGGGTGAGAAGTCCGTCGTGGAGCGTATGGCGGAGGCTTTTGAGATCCTCGGCTCCAAAGGCAAGTCCATCGCCCGGAGCTGAAACAGCCCCGGTTTAAATGCGCCGGGTCTCAGGGACCCGGCGTTGCGGACGCCAGCTTTGTTTTGGTCACGTCCTGTGCTGCTGGGACAACCTCTTCCCAGCCTCCGCCAAGCGCATTGTAGAGACGCGCCAGATTGGTCGCGACAGTCGCATCACTGTCAGCAAGACTCATTTCAGCGGATTGCAGCTGACCCTGCGCGTTCAGCACGTTCAGGTAGTTCGTCAGGCCACTGCGATACTGGCTCTGGGCCAACTGGAGCGCCTTGCGGTTGTCGTTCACAGCCCGCTCAAGCCCCTGATGACGGAGCTGCTCATCTCGGTAAGCAATCAGCGCGTTATCAACATCATGCCACGCCTGAATGACCGTCTGCTGATAGGAAATTGCCGCAGCTTTCTGGGCATATTTCTTCAGCTCAAGCTGGCCGCGCAGACGTCCTCCCTGAAAAATCGGTAAGGAAATGGATGGGCCAACGTTCCAGGCCCGCGCATTCCAGAATCCGAGATCGCGAAATGACAGGGTCTGGAATCCGAAGTCTGCATTGATGGTAATCTTCGGATAAAAATCGGCCGTTGCTTCACCCACTTCTGCCACAGAAGCACGGAGCTTGGCTTCAGATTCCCGGATATCCGGGCGGCGATGCGCCAGTTCAGACGGCAGTCCGACAGGAACGACAGGCGGCACCACAGGGATGCCTGCGTCCTTGTTCAGTTCGGCATTCAGGCTACCCGGAGGCGCACCGAGCAGCAGTGCCAGTGCATTTTCTTCCTGCGCCACACCCTGCTGAAGCTGAGCAGCCTGAGCTTCGGTGTCATGTTGTCGAGCCTGCGCGGAATCGACATCCACTTCCGTGACCAGGCCACTGCGATAGCGGCTCTGGGAAATATCCACGATCTGCTTCAGCGTACCGAGATTGTCTTGAAGAACCTTCAGGCGCTTCTGGTCCCCGCGGAGCGTCATGTATCCACGCGCCATATCGGCCTGCTGGGCAATCAGAACCGAGCGGCGCTCTTCGTCCGTTGCCTGAAGGTCCGCTTTGGCAGCATCGTACTGGTGGGCCACGCGGCCCCAGAGATCGATTTCGTAGCTGGCGTCAATGGATGTCTTCCACTGGTTCAGCAGAGGGATCGTGGCCCCACTGGCGGCACCACTGAGAATGCTACTGCCCTGATCTCCCAAAAGCCCGTTGTCGGACTTGGCAATATTACCGCCCACACGCTGGATGATTTCCTGCATCTGCTTCGTGCTGAACTGACTGCGTGTATAGGAGCCGGATGCACTCAAGCCTGGGAAACGCTCGGCTCCAGCCATCATAAGCTGCGCACGGCTCTGCGCCAGATTAGCCGTTGCAAGACGGAACGACAGGTTCTGCTGAACCAGGCGGTCTTCCAGGGAAACCAGCTCCGGATCATTGAAGACCGTCCACCATTTGCTGGCAGCTTCAGCTTCGCTCGTCACACTGTCAGGGGCACCTGCCATGTGATCGGCATAGTGTGCCGGAGACCAAGGATGAGGCTCATGATATTCCGGTCCGACCCGCAGGCAGCCGGAAAGAGCAACAAGGGCGCAGCCAGACAGCAGCGCGCGGGATAGAAAGGCTGCGCTCACAAAGAAACTCCTGAAACGGAAATGATCTTGCGGTGACCGACCAGTTCGGTCAGCATATTAGAGACGGTATTTTTTCCGCAAAAGGACCTTGCCCCCTCATGACCAGCACGCCGACTGACCGCCCCGAGAGTATGCCTGACGAGGCCAGTGCATCTCTGTGCCAGCTGCGCGCCAAACGCGAGCAGATTTTGCAGGGAGCGGAAAAAGTCTTTCTCGCAAGCGGTTATGAAGGCGCGTCCATGTCGCAGATTGCACGGGAGGCCGGTGTTTCGAAGGGCACGCTCTACAATCACTTCGATGGTAAGGCGTCGCTCTTCTCCGCATTTTTCGAAGAACGCAGCAAAACCAAGCTGGCGGCCATTGAAGCTATTTCCCGGGAGGACGGGCAGGACATTCATACGAGTCTGCGCCGCCTGACGGAAACTGCCATCAAAATGATGCTCCACTCGACGTCCATGGACCTGTATCGCATCATCGTCGGCGAAGCCGGAAAATTCCCGAACCTTGCCGACGCCTTCTGGCGCTATGGCTTTGGACGAACCCTGTACAACCTTTCCGACTGGCTCCGCCGCCGCAGCGATGCAGGCGAACTCCAGATCGACGACCCGGATTTCGCTGCCGAGCAGTTGATGATCCTGTGTCAGGCCCGCATCGTACATCGCCGTCGGCTCATGCTGCCTGTCGATGACAGCCCGGAGGCCATCAGCCGACTGGCCAACATTACGGCAGATTCCTTCATGAAGATCTACGGCCCGCATCATCAGTGACCCCCCGCCGGCTTCGCTTTCTTCGTGTTGTTCGGTGACAGAAGGAAGCAGAGCGGAACAACGAACATCGCGATGATGCCAATCCAGCGGAACACTTCGTTGTAAGCCAACATTGAGATCTGGGACGTGAAGTCCATGAACAGACGATGGATTGCGAAAGTATGCGCAGCTGCGGGGGTCAGACCATGCGCTTCCCCAACGGTCTGCGCATGGTTGATATAGTTCGTGAACTCCTGCCGCCCGGGCGTCATATTATCGGCCACATAACCCTGGTGCCGCTGACGGGTCTCAATAATTGCCGCAGTTGCCAGCGAGATGGCCATCGACCCCACATAGTTTCGCGCCATACTGAACAGGGCTGATGCGTCCGAGTTCAGCTCACGTGGCAGCGTCGAATACGCGATCGTTGAAATCGGCACAAAAAGGAAAGCCAGAGACGCGGTCTGACTGATTCGATAAAACATCAGGTGTTTGAAATCGATTGCCGCGTACAGATGGGCAGCCTGGAACATCGCCATGCCCATACAGAAAAACCCGAAAGCAATCAGATACCTCAGTTGAATGACCTTCATGAGGCGGCCAACAATCGGTATCAGGCAAATTACCGCGACCCCACCTGGTGCAAGCAGCAGACCAGACGTGGTTGCCGTATAACCAAGCACCTGCTGCGCAAATTGCGGAACGATAATGGCAGACGCGTAGAGGGTCGCCCCCACCATGGAAATCAGGAACATGCCGGTTGCAAAGTTGCGGTCCTTCAGAACCGTCAGCTTCACCAGCGGGTCCTTGGCATAGCAGAGCCACACGATCGCACCGAGCACACCGATCACACCCAGAACAGCCATGGTGATGATGAAGTTCGAGCCGAACCAGTCATCGTCTTCGCCACGGTCGACCATGACCTCAAGGCAGCCCAGCCCCAGCGTAATGAGACTGATGCCGATTACGTCAATCTTTTCGCGTTTTTTCTTCTCCCATGGCGGATCTTCCACAAAGGCCGTAACCGCCATGACCGTCAAAATACCAAAGGGAACGTTGACGAAGAAAATCCAGCGCCAGGAGAAGTTGTCCGTCAGATAGCCACCCAGCATCGGACCGAGAACCGGGCCAACGATGGTTGCAATCGCGGTCATGCCAAAGGCTGCACCACGTTTTTCGGGCGGGAAGGTATCAAGGATGATGGACTGCTGACTTGGTTGCAGGCCACCACCGAAGAAGCCCTGCATCAGTCGGAAGACCACCAGCATGGGCAGCGATGTCGCCAGACCGCATAGGAAGGACGAGACGGTGAACATCGCAATACAGATGAGGAAGTAGCGCTTGCGGCCGAACAGGCGTGAAAGCCAGCCGGAAATCGTCAGAACGATACCGTTTGCCACCAGATAGGACGTCAGCGCCCAGGTGGCATCGTCATAGGAACTGCCGAGCGATCCCGCGATATGCGGTAGCGCCACGTTGACGATGGTGGTGTCCAACACCTCCATGAAGGCCGCCAGCGTGACCGTAATGGCCACAACCCACGGATTATGACTGGGTTTCCAGTCCTGATGCCCGGCAGTATCGCTCATTTCACATAGACCGTAGGAACGACGGAAAGACCAAGAGCGAGTGGCAACTGCGGATCAAGACCGCTGTCGATCAGGATCTTCACCGGAATACGCTGCACCGTTTTCACGAAGTTGCCGGTCGCATTTTCTGGCGGGAAGGTGCTGAAGGATTCACCCGAGCCAAGCTGAATGGAATCCACGTGGCCCTGCAGCTTAAGCTGTGGGTACGCGTCAACTTCGATGTCCACTTTCTGACCCGGACGCATGTGGGTCAGCTGTGTTTCCTTGTAGTTGGCCACAACCCAGACTTCTGGCTGTACGATCGTGAACATCTGCTGGCCGGTCTGGACGAAGTTGCCGCGCTCGACACTACGCTGGGACACCCAACCATCATGAGGGGCGCGAACCTGCGTCCATTCCATGTTGAGCTGAGCCTGTTCCAGGGATGCCTGGGCAGACTTCAGATTAGCTTCTTCCTGCGAGACGCGGGCATCCGCATTCGCAACATTGGCCTTCACCGGCTCAGCCTGCGTCAACTGCCCCTGTGCCTGCATGACACGGGCTCTGGCTTCTTCAAGAGCTGCACGAGCGTAGTCAATGTCCTGCTGGGACGTTGCGGCACGTGAAACACTGCGCTGGCGCTTGTAATCTGCTTCAGCCTTCGTCAGCTGGGCCTGAGCGGCAGAAAGACTACCCTGAGCCGTTACGAGCTGACCCGGGAAGTTCTTGTGCGCCACTTCAACCATCAGCTGATAGGCCTGCATGTTGGCCTGTGCCTGCTGGATTGAAGCCTGTGCCTTGTGCAGGGATGCCGCATAGTCGCGGTCATCAATGGTCAGCAGAAGGTCACCGCGATGCACATACTGGTTATCGTTCACCAGCAGCTGCGTCACATACCCGTTCACGTGCGGCGCAATGGCAATCTTGCGACCAGCCGTATAGGCGTCGTCCGTCTCGATGTTATTGCGGGTCAGGAAGAGGTATGAACCAATCCCTACCAGCACCAGAACAACCAGACAGATCAGGAGCACCCGTACAAGGGGATTACGCTTTTTCTGCGGTTTTCCGGACGCTCCGGACTGCTGTTCGGCCTGCGCTTGGTCGCCCTGCGCCATATCGTCTCTCTCGCTTTAAACGGGTCTGTCCGAAGTGACCGGCTGAATGAAATGGCCTCTGAAAAGGCCGATTGACCGATCGGTTCGGTCATCCATGACATATTGTATGGCCGCCTTCAAGCCGGAAAAAACTGATGCGTTTCCTTTCAGGTGAAGAAGGTTTTTCCTTGCGCGCCCTCATCCGTAAGACGAAATTTTCTTATCCTGAGAGAGCACCTCAGCCATCCTCTGACAGAGGACGGCTATCAGAATGTGGTCTTTATCTTTTTCAAACCGTCAATCAGGCGCTGACGTTCCTGTTCGGCCTGCTGCGTTGGTCCGAGGCGCAGAATCCAAGAGGGATGAGCCAGACTCAGATGGTGCCGTCCCGTCTGTGCATCCTCACGCATGATCCCACGGAAATCTTTCAGTTGGGCGGTAGGCCCCTCCACGGCCCGCAAAGCTATTGCCCCAAGCGTCACGACCAGCTGTGGCCGGATCAGGGCTATTTCCTGCCGTAGCCAAGGCTGACACGCCTGAATATGCTCAGCCCCAGGTGTTTGGTGAATACGCCGCCTGCCACGAGTACTGAAACGGAAATGCTTTACTGCATTCGTCATATAGAGGGAGTGAGGTTCAACGCCTGCTTCCGCCATACACGCCCTTAAAAGGGAGCCCGCAGGCCCAACAAAAGGACGCCCAGCCAGATCTTCCTGATCGCCCGGCTGCTCTCCGACAATCATGACTTTCGCCGCCTCAGGCCCTTCCCCGACGACAGCCTGCGTAGCATGACAGTGAAGAGAGCAAGCCTGACAGGCCCGAATTTGCTGCGTCAGTTCTTCCAGACCACCTAATGAGGGCACGTCAGCCAAAACGGTTTTCTGACGATTCTGGAGAGCCTGATGGAATTTGGGCGCAGGAAGAGCCTCCTGCGCCGCCATTTCGGCCACGCGTTTTTCCGCCTGCGCCACCAGATGGGGAATCAGGTTAGCCTCTGGCAGGTTATGCCAGTAACGACGTGGCATTTCATTGCGCATCGCTTTCGTCCGCACCCGGGCAGGATTGAAAGTCGAGGCGTAATAGGTCTGCCAGAGCTGATCCACGTCATCATCAAGCACCTGCTTTTCACAGGGCTCGAAAGAGCACTGTACCGTCTCGCCATCCCATCGCAGAGAGCCGCGCGACGTCAGGATCATCCAGTCCATATCTGCGAAACGGCCCGCGAAAAAAGAAGAGACTTTTTCCAGCACATGATGGTCCGGCTCGAACCAGGAAAGAAAACGCCGCCGACCCGTCTCCGACGTTCCCTGCTCCCGGAATCTCACAAAAGCCGTCATTTTATGGGCCGCCCGGCGAACCTGATGCACCATGCGACGCGCCTGCGCCACATCCTGATCTGTCACCACCGACAACAGGTTCGGATCACTCTGAAGGCGCCAGAGCAGCCGGTAAGCTAATGCGAACCGATCAGCGCTAGAGTGGCAGAGGACATCTTTCAAAAGGGGCAGGCTCGATGCTTTGAGGCGAACATCCCGCACGACTTCGCCTTCAAACGTCTGATTTTCAGCCGCGTGAAACAGATCCAGGTCGGCCTCAGGATAGCGCCAGAGGATCTGGTCCGGAGGAATATCGCGCTGAAGCGCCATTCTGGCCTTCTCACGCCAGCCTTCAAACGCGCTGGTATCCGCGAGCCTGACAGTAACCGGCATTTACAGAAGCCGCATCTGCTGTGGAGCCGGCAGGAAAAGAGTGCGCAAATCCTGACGATCCGTCAGACGTGCAGGACTCCATCCGGATGCCTTGACGAACGGCCGAACCTTTTTGATGGACACGTTCAGCCGCGCCAGATCTTCCAGACGGATTGTCGTGTGCTTTCGCGCAGACAGCAGCGCGGCAACGGTCCGAACCCCAAGCCCGGGGACCCGCAGCAGCATTTCTTTGGAGGCCAGATTCAGGTCCACAGGAAACTGCGCGCGGTTGTCCAGAGCCCAGGCCAGCTTGGGATCAATTTCCAGATCCAGCATTCCATTGGGCCGTGATGCTGTCAGTTCGCCAAAATCAAAGCCATAGAACCGGAACAGCCAGTCCGCCTGATACAGTCGGTGCTCCCGCTGTAACGGGGGGCTACGCACAGGCAGGATCGCTGAGGCATCCGGAATGGGACTGAAGGCTGAATAGTAAACGCGGCGCAGGCCGTAAGACCCGTAAAGACCTGAGCTACTGGCCAGAACATCCTGATCCGTCGCGGCATCTGCCCCGATGATCATTTGTGTGCTCTGGCCGCCCGGTGAAAAGCGCCCTGCACGCCTGCCTGTATGTGTCTTCTCTTTGGCTGCATCAATCTTGAGACGCATATCCCCCATCGCGCGGCGGATATTTCCCGCGTCCTTCTCCGGCGCGTAATCTTTCAGGCCCGTTTCTGTCGGCATCTCGACGTTGATCGATAAGCGATCCGCATACAGGCCCGCTTCCTCCAGCAATTTGGGAGACGCATCCGGGATCGTCTTCAGATGGATATATCCGCGGAAACCATGCTTGAGCCGCAGGTCCCGCGCGACCTGCACAAGTTGCTCCATCGTATGATCGGACGACCGGATAATCCCCGAAGACAGGAACAGCCCCTCAATGCAGTTCCGACGGTAGAACTCCAGCGTCAGCCAGATCACTTCATCAGGCGTGAACTTCGCCCGCTCAACATTTGAGGACGAGCGGTTGATGCAATAGGCGCAGTCATAAACGCAGAAATTGGTCAGCAGGATCTTGAGCAGCGAAATACAACGCCCATCCGGCGTATAGGCATGACAGATGCCGTTCCCGGTCGTGGAGCCCAGACCTCCTGTTTTGGCAGAGTCCCGGCGCGTCGATCCACTGGACGCGCAGGACGCATCATACTTTGCCGCATCGGACAGAATCGCAAGACGTTCAGACAGAGATTTCTTCATGCATTGTTCTTATTTCGTTCCTGCCTATAAAATGCAAGAACTGCTTAAAATTTACCAGTTGTTTGCCTCTTTCCTGTCAAACCCTGTCACCGTTTTTTAAAGATGAAGATTCAGGTTCCCTTAACCATTCGAGGCCTATCGTGAAGGAGCAAAACTGCACCGACGGAGAATGTCTCGATGTCCATGTCAATCAATACAAATACAGCCGCCATGTCGGCTCTTCAGGTCCTGAACCAGACGACGGACCAGCTGAGCAAGACGCAGAACGCCGTGTCCACGGGCAAGAGCGTCAGCTCCGCCTCTGACAGCCCGGCCATTTACGCCATTTCCCAGACAATGAATTCCCAGATTTCGGCTCTGTCCGGTGTCTCGACAGGTCTTCAGTTCGCAGGGCAGGTTCTCAGCACGGCCTCTTCGCAGGCTGGGTCTATCTCGACCGTCCTGAGCAGCATGTCCGAAACGGTCACGAATGCTGCCAATAACGGTGAAGATCAGGATACCCTGAACACCCAGCTAAGCAGCTACCTGTCTCAGATTGACGTAGCCACGTCGAACTCGACCTTCCAGGGTGTGAACCTGCTGTCAGGCTCAACGAGCAGCAGCGTAAAATATACGCAGATCTCTGCTGCTCAGGACATCAATGGCAACCTGTTTACGCTGAATGGTGCTGATGCCACTTCAACCGGCCTGGGCCTGCAAGGACTGAGCACGGATATGAAGGGTGTCACGATCGACACGAGCGCAGTGACAGCTCTGGCAGGTTCTGGCGCGACCGCCACGACATTGACCCTGAAGAACCTGTCTTCTGCTGACAGCAGCAATGCGACAGCATCAAACCCGGCCATCACCACGTCCTTCGTTCTGGACTCAAAGCCGGGCGATACCACTGATGGTGCTGCAACATCTGTCGGAACAGCCATTGCTTCTGGCCTGACAGACACTGCCACCTCCGTGGCAGTCAACAAGGATGGCACGCTGACAATCGCCGATGCCACATCCAAGAAGGCATCTGATGGTACGACGACGTACTCCCTGACCAATGGCGACACCATCACTGCCAAGGCTGATGCCAGTGGCAACATGACCTATAGCGCTGCCAAGGTTGGTGATCTGGATACCAACGGCAATGCGAAAGTTCTGACGCAGGTTGTGGACGTCAACGTCTCGAACGCCTCCACAACCAAGACCACAAGTGACCAGCTTTCAACGCTGGTGACGGCCCTGGGAAACGCCGGTTTCGGCGCCCAGATGGCAAACGACGGCAAGCTGACGATTGCCGGCGGCAATCTCGACGCAGCCGACGCAACAGCCACGACAGGCGCGTCGGTCAGCCTCACAGGGACGACAGGCGCTGCGACAGTAGCGACCACTTCTGGCACGGACGTTGTCCAACTTGCTGTTTCTGGCGCCATCAACAAGATGAGCCGCATTTCTTCCAGCATCGGTGTGGCTTCCAATACCGTTACACAGCTTCAGACGTCCAACAGCACGCTGTCGGATGCCCTGACGACGGGCGTAGGCGCTCTGACGGATGCTGATCTTGCAGCGGAAAGCGCCAAACTGACGTCCTTGCAAACGAAGCAGCAGCTGGCCATTCAGTCGCTCTCGATTGCGAATTCGCAGTCTTCCAACATCATGTCGCTCTTCCGCGGTTGATATCGGGGGGCGCTGGTGAAAGCCAGCGCCCCTTTCTGGACTATTCCAAAAGTTTCCCGTTTCCCGGGAGCCTTTTGAAACAGTCCTTTTGTAAAGGAGCATCATGTCCGTGACCTATGGCATGTCACAATACCAGAACCAGTCCGGCACCTATCTTCCGCCACGAGAAGTGGAAGCCATGGCGTTCAGACACGTTAACGGGCTGCTTTCGGCCGCAAAAACACGCTCAGATCGGCAGGCCGCATTGTCTGCCAATCTCAAACTCTGGGGCATTTTGATGCAAGGGGTCCAGCGGACGGACTGCCCTTTGGACGCAATTCTGCGCAAAGACCTGACGACCGTTGGAACTTGGTCCATGCGATACGCCAATGTTGCACTGAACTCGGATACATCCCTTCAGGCTCTCATTGATATCAACATGGACATGATTGAAGGTCTGTCAGCTTCTGCTGCCCCTTCACCATATGCGGGACCTGCGGCATCCAACGAAACTCGCGCAGCTATTCAAATGGTCGGGTGAAAACTACTCCTTCCATGCCTTTGGCAGGACATGGGAGGTTTTTTCATTCCTGACATACATTGCCTGTCAGGAATGGCAGAGCATCATTTACGGTTATCGCTGCGGTCAATGTCCGGAATGACATGGTCTGGATCAAGCGTTACGGCCTTCACCGGACCATGGGCTTCAAACGTGACCTTCAAATCGCTGGTCTGCCGCCAAGCTTCCGTCGGGATACGGCGGTCCAGCGTTGTTCCGTCCTGATATTCGACGCGTAGAACAACAGGAAGAGGCAGGGTGCCGTAGTTCAGAACCTGTACAGACACAGGGTCTGTTCCTTTCTGCTCCACAGTTCCAACAGCATAATCAGGCGCGGCGTTAGAGAAATACCATCCGCGCCAGAACCATGAGAGATCTTCACCGGCTTCGCTGCTCATCAAGCGGAAAAAATCCGAGGGCGATGGGTGATGAAAAGCCCAGACGGCAATATAGCGACGGAAGGCAGCGTCAAAACGCACAGGCCCGAGAATCTGCTCTCGCAGAAGCTTCAACCCGTAAGCCCCTTTGAAATAGACAACGCTATGGCGGTAGGTTTCAGAGACCTCGTCTGCCCCTGCCATCAGGTTAGGTGCTTTTGAATCCGTCAGGACAGGAACGATATCCTGTGCGGGATTGCCAGTTTTCGGAGCAAATTCCGGGTCGCGCTTTGGCGCGAATTCCCCGTTGTGAAAATGATCTGACGCATACGCATCGATAAAGGTATTGAACCCTTCATCCATGAACGGATTACGCCGCTCATCAGAACCCACAATCATCGGGAACCAGTCATGGCCCAACTCATGCGTCGTGATCCAGAAGAGCTCCGGGTCCCGGTCACTCATGCCGTCAAACACGATACCCGGATATTCCATTCCGGCTCCGTGCCCGCCCAGATTGACGGCATTTGGCCATGGATATTCGTACCACTGAGACGAAAAATACTCGATGGCGTGTTTGACGTATTCCGTTGATCGGTCCCATCCATGCGGGCCAATGCCTTCGCGGGGATAGACGGACATCGCCAGCCGCGGAACCGGACGATAATTGGCCCAGGGCGCAACCGGCGGCAGGTTAATACGAGCAGCATCCCAGAGGAACGCCGGCGATGCCGTAAAGGCCACGTCGCGGCTATTGCGCATAACATAATGCCAGGACACTTCCCCAGACTGCCTGAGATGGCTTTTCGGGTCTGTCACGTCATCAATGGTCCGGATCATGACGCGATTGTCGCTCTGGGCCGCCTGAGCCAGTCGCGCACGCTCGGTTGTCGTCAGGGTCTGCTCCGGATTCAGGAGTGCCCCGGACCCGACGACCGTGAAGTTCCACGGAACAGTGACTGTGTAATCGAAATTTCCATATTCCAGATAAAACTCCTGCCCGAGATAGGGCAGAGTGTTCCATCCCGCGCGGTCATCATACACGCTCAGGCGCGGGTACCATTGAGCAATCTCGTAAATTTCGCCTTCGCGAGACGGGGTGACAGCTGTACGACCTCCCCACTCTCCGGGGATTGTATAGTGCCATTCGATTTTAATGACTGCGACGCCATGAGCATCCAGAGCTCGGGGCAGTCGAAGCTGCATCCGGGTGTCGGTAATCAGCGGCGTGACATCAACTTCATGGCCGCCCTGCACAATGGAAACACGCTCGATTTCCATGCCGGAAGTATGACCACCCGACGGGAATTTACCCCAGAACGAGGCCCGTGAGTCTGGACGATAGAGGTTCTGTTCAAGCTGAACCCACAGAACGTCCAGCGTTTCCGGGCTGTTGTTGCTGTATGTGACGGTTTCGGCCCCATGCAGGACATGCGCCTGCGTGTCGATACGGGATCGGATGACGTAATCCGTTCGGTTCTGCCAGTATTGTGGTCCGGGCAGACCAGAGCCTGAACGATAAACGTTCGGGGCATCAGGCAGTGTCAGTGGAGCAAAAACCGGAGCCGGATCAGAGAGGGTTTTGGCCGAAAGAGCGGCCGGAACCAGCGCGCCTCCCAGAAGGGGTAAGAGAAAAAGGCGTACGCGCATCCGGGCTATGATCTCCGCTCTCGTTAGTTCCTACCCCGTTATAATATCACCTAGGCCACCCAGATAAGATGCCAGATCCACTTTCAGAGGCATAAGATAGGCATTGTCGTTCTTTTCGCGCACCAGCGTCAGCATCTGGCGCGCAAGATGGACGTTGCCTTCAAGAGTATCGTCATAGTCTTTGGGGAACACCACATGGTTAACGCGCTCCCAGTATCGGCGGGATCGTTCGCCCAAGACGGGTGAAACGCCCCAGAACACCGTATCGTCCCGCAACCAGTCCATGGAGAGCTGGAGCATGTGCAGATCAAACAGCGGTTGAGTAAAGAAACCGCAGGCCCCGGCGTCTTTCTTCCGGGCGATATCTTCTAGCTCCAGCCAGGGAGCCCGGCGGTAAGGGTCAAATACCGCGTAAATATCCAGATGCGGCGCTTCCTTGCGATACCGCGTAATGATTTCCGCAGAAGTGTTAGGATAGGAAACTCGATCACTTCCCGCCGGCAGTGGATCGCCTGCCACCACAAGCACGGATTTCAATTCTGGACGATCTGCACCCGGAAGAGGTGCTCCAGGAGCAATATCGATTGCCCGAATATGCGGAATCACATCCATGCCTGACCGACGGTTAACCTGTGCAGCAGCATCGTCACTGCGCAGGTCGAAACGGATCAGGTCCGGAATATTCAGAAGACCAACCTGCGGAAGCACTTTCTGTACCACCGCAACATCATCAAACAGCGCGTCTTCCGAGCGGGGAACAAGTTCAACAGAGACACGCATCAGAGGGCTTCACCCTTGCTTTGCCCCTGTGTAACGCGCGCAGCCTGAAGCGTATTGTGCAGGAGGCAGGCGATGGTCATTGGGCCAACGCCACCCGGAACAGGCGTAATATGGCCTGCAATCGGGAGCGCCTCCTCAAAAGCAACATCTCCCACAAGTCGTGTCCGGCCTTCAGGCGTCGGGACGCGCGTAATACCAACGTCAATGACGGTGGCGCCCGGCTTGATCCAGTCTCCGCGAACAAGACCATGCTTGCCAGTTGCCACAACCAGAATGTCTGCCTCACGTGCCAGTGCTCGTGTGTCCCGCGTATGGATATGCGCGACCGAGACCGTGCAGTTCTGCTTCAACAGAAGCTGCGCCATGGGCTTTCCAACCAGACTGGACGCCCCGATCACCACAGCATGCTTGCCCGTCATGTCCTTATGGACAGACTGTAGCAGCATAAGACATCCCAGCGGCGTGCAGGGGACGAGCCCGTCAATGCCCAGAGACAGGCGCCCGGCATTTACTTCACCCAGCCCGTCGACATCCTTATGCGGCGCGATCGCATTCGTCACGACAACCGGATCAATCTGGGGCGGCAACGGAAGCTGGACGAGAATACCGTGAATCTGCGGGTTCGCGTTCAGCTGTGCAAGGAGCTCCAGAAGCTCTTCCTGCTTCGTGCTTTGCGGCAGCATATGCATGAAGGAGCGCATGCCTGCACGGTGCGTCTGAATGGCTTTGTTCTTCACATAGACTTCAGATGCAGGATCGTTGCCGACCAGAACAACCGCCAGACCCGGCACTGCATTGCCCTGCTCGATAAAGCTGGAAACTTCACGGCCGATACGGTCTGTCAGAGACCGGGCAATACCTTTGCCATCTATGAGTTTGCCGGCCAGTTCAGGGGGAAACGTGCTCATGGGCTCTCCGGATGGCAACAGGCTGCAGTTTCAGTTACGATTCAGGCTACAGCCCGCGTCGTGCGCAGGAAAAGGATGGTTTTATGTCCGAGGAAATACGCAAGAACTTCGCCAGTGACAATGTTACCCCCATCTGCCCTGAAGTCATGGCAGCCTTGCTGGCCGCCAATGAGGGCAGTGTTGGATCTTATGGAGCGGATGATCTTACCCAATCTTTGAACAAACGGTTTGGGGACCTCTTCGAGACGGAAGTGGCTGTTTTCCCGATCGCGACTGGAACTGCCGCCAACAGTATCGCGCTTTCCGCGCTGGTCTTACCTTACGGAGCCGTGCTGTGCGACCAGAGCGCCCATATCAACACGGACGAAGGTGGCGCTCCGGAATTCTACATGCACGGCGCCAAGCTCGTCTGCATACCGTCCGCAGAAGGAAAGCTGGACCCGGCGACACTGCCTGCCGTTCTCAGAAATAATGAGGAAAGCGGTATTCTCAGCCCTGTCATTCAGGCCCTGTCACTCACACAGGCGAACGAATGGGGACTTGTCTATAGTCTGGAGGAGTTGGCCGCACTGACGCGCATCGCACACGACCATGGCCTGAGTGTGCATCTTGATGGCGCGCGCCTGGGGAATGCCGTGGCCCATCTTGGCTGCTCTCCAGCAGACGTGACGTGGAAAGCAGGTGTGGATGTTCTGAGCTTCGGGGGCACCAAGGCTGGCGCAATGGCGGCTGAAGCCGTGGTTTTTTTCCTCAATGACCGGACGCGTCCACTGGTTAAAGAGTTCCTGCGGCGCATCAAACGCAGTGGCAATCTGTGGTCCAAGCATCGTTTCCTGAGTGCGCAGCTTCACGCATTGCTGGAAAACGATGTGTGGCTCCGGAACGCTGCGCATGCCAACCAGATGGCCCAGCGCCTCGTCGATGGGCTTCGTCGCCATCCGGCAGCCCAGATGCCTTATGAACGGCAGAGCAACGAGGTTTTCGTCATTCTGCCAGATCTGGTTCTGAAAGATCTGGAAGCTGTGGGCTACACATTCTACCGCTGGCCTACACCCGAAGACGTCTCTGGCACACTGATCCGTCTGGTCACGAGTTACTACACCCGGCCAGAAGATGTGGACGCGCTGCTTGCCGAAATTGCAGCCTGAACCAGCATTTACAGATTAGACATTGATCCGGGCGTTGTTGTCCGGATCAATGTCCTTCTAGTGAAGACGATCAGCCAGCTTTGGATTTCAGGGCCGCATCGATTTCTAACGCCAGGCGCGCCATGGTGATGGCCCCGTCCCGGCTTCCCGCGCCACAGATGAAACGAGCCGGATGTGCAAAAACTGCATCCGGAACGCCCGAAACGGCCGCTAGCGCAGTTTTTTCCAGCCCACCCCAGGCTTCCGGCAAAGAAACGCGCTGCCCGAAATCGCCGCGCACAGGGGGAATGGCCTTCACGTTCCATTGCTCCGGGCCTGCTGGAGAGACAACATAAACAACCGGAAGATCCCGCTCGAAAATGACCTTTTCCGTGGGCATTCCCGTTTCCATGACAAGGATGCGCTTGTCTTCCGCAGCCTCGTAAGCTTCCACAACGCGGTTAGCGGCCTTGAGGCTGGCCCGTACACGGTCAACCATATTGACCAGATGGGATGCGACGGCCGTTGCCGCATTCGCAAACCCTAAAGCTTCACGCTTTTTGGCTTCCTGCGCTCCGTACAACTCCGCAGTATCCCATGCCGGGCTGCACGCAGAAACAATGTCCGCAAGAGACAACTTGCCCATCTTGGCCACGCCATTGTCATCCTGATCAACAGGAATGATCAGGGACTTGTCGAGCGACTGCCAGATGGCGGCAACCATGTCCTCGGTCACCGGTGTGGTGACGATATTGCGGATGGCAGCGTGACCGTAGTCCTTCCACAACAGACCCGCAGCGCTATACGGCGTCCCGTCATCACGCAGGGGCTTGTCCTTCATGTGATGGTCATACCGCCCGATGGACGGATCAAAGATACCGCCGACATCAAAAACGATATCGGCTTCTGCAATACGCTCCGGCGACCGGGTGCGAACAAACTGCAGGCGGTCGTCTGCGTCCTCACCAAGCACACGGCCACGCAGGCTGCCTTCCGGCGAAAGAGCGTAGTGAAGAATGGCGTAACCCAGCGTCTCGTCGGCATGGAAATTGCCCGAATGGGTCAATGCCTTGACGGTTCTGGCTTCTTTTCCGAGACCAATTGGGGTGTGTTCTGACATCTGTACGGACCTGCTGACGGCAAAGGGGTGGTTTCTGATTGTGCCTTCTCATGCCGCACCCCCCAGCCCCAGACAACAAACTTCGTCAGAAACATGCAGAAAATGCGTTGTTTTCCACTCCATCGAAACAGTGAATCACGCCGTCCATGCATTTCGATGGCGTTGCCATAATCCGTGCTATGTAAGGCCGAATGGAAACAAAGCTCCCCATTCCGCTCGCCGTTCTCGTCGGCATCCAGACCCCTGACGTCGATGACGTCGCACACGAAGCCAGCCTGGAAGAACTGGGGAGACTGGTCAAAACGCTTGGCTATGACGTCATCGGGTCCGTCTCGCAAAAGCGCGAAGGTACGGGTGCTGCGTCGCTCCTTGGTGCTGGCAAGCTGGAAGAGCTCGCAGACATTACCGGCGGCCGCGGGATCATCACACCGATGGTCAAGACCCCGATGACAAAAGCCCGCAAACGCTTTGAGGGCACCGTTGAAGCATCAGAGCCTGATGAAGAAGACTCAGATGGCCCCCGCAAGCCAGAATTCGTCATTGTTGACCACGAACTGACGCCCAGTCAGATCCGCAATCTCGAACGCGCTACCGGCGCGCAGGTGCTGGATCGTACGGGTGTCATTGTTGAAATTTTCCATCGTCACGCCAACACCCGCGAAGCAAAGCTTCAGGTGGAGATGGCGCGGCTGAAATACGTTGCTCCACGTCTGCGGGAATCTTCGAATGGCGGCGGCAGACAGCAGGGGCCTGGCGCTGGTGAAACCAATCTGTCGCTTGATCGTCGCAAGATCCGGGACCGCCTTGCCGAGCTGAAAACCCAGCTTGAAGCCGTGCAACGCGATAGCGATAACCGGCGTTCTGCACGGCGGGATCAGCTCCGCGTCGCTCTGGTGGGGTACACCAATGCTGGCAAGTCCTCCCTGATGCGCGCGCTCACCGGTAGCGAAGTTCTGGTACAGGACAAGCTCTTCGCCACCCTCGATACGACAGTCCGGACGCTTCAGCCCGAGACACGTCCGCGTATTCTTGTGTCCGACACGGTGGGCTTCATCAAACAGCTCCCCCATGATCTGGTCGCCTCGTTCCGCTCCACGCTGTCTGAAGCGCTGGAAGCGTCCCTACTGCTATTTGTCGTAGATGCCTCGGACCCGACTTATGAAGCACAGCTTGAGGTTAGCCGCAGCGTTCTGCATGAAATCGGGGCGGATGTTGTGCCGTCCCGGCTTGTTCTGAACAAAATGGATAAGGTGGATGAGGCCCGGCGCGCTGAACTGCTGGAAAAGCATCCCGACGCCATTCCCTTGTCTGCCCATCGACCAGATGACGTCAGCGCTTTACGGGAAAGCCTGATTGCCTTCTTCGAGACAAAGATGGTCGATGATGTTCTGGTACTGCCCTACTCGAAACAGGGACTGATCGGCGAGATTTACGAAAGCGCCCGCGTCCTGTCCGAAGATCATGACGAGACAGGTCGTATTCTGAAAATCCGGGGCCTGCCAGGTGCCATTGCACGGTTGCACCGAAGTCTCTCGGGAAAATAAAGGCCCGTACTGCCCATACTTACCGAGCAGGAAAGACATTCCACAAAAAAGGCCACCATCTCGTTAAAGATGGTGGCCCAATGTTGTTACTGCGCTTTTGAGGGCAACAGCTTCAAGACGCAAAGACTTTGGAAATTGCAGCCTGAGCCTCGTCCTGAATGGCCTTCAGGTGCTCTGGGCTTTTGAAGCTCTCGGCATAGATTTTGTAAACATCTTCCGTGCCGGACGGACGGGCTGCGAACCAGCCGTTTTCCGTCACAACCTTTAGGCCGCCGATCGCCGCGCCATTGCCCGGTGCTTTCGTCAGCTTGGCAATGATCTTGTCACCAGCCAGTTCTTCAAGCGGGAACTGCTCAGGCGCCAGCTTGCTGAGCTTGGCCTTCTGCTCCGGGTTTGCCGCTGCGTCGATCCGCGCATAGTACGGCGTTCCGAGGCGAGCGATGATCTCATGGTAGTGCTGGCTTGGATTCTTGCCCGTCTTGGCTGTGATTTCCGCAGCAAGAAGGCCGAGAATGAGACCGTCCTTGTCGGTCGTCCAGACTGAGCCATCACGACGCAGGAAGGTTGCGCCTGCGCTTTCCTCGCCGCCGAAGCCCAGCGAGCCATCCATCAGGCCCGGTACGAACCATTTCAGACCCACTGGCACTTCAACCAGCTTGCGACCCATATCCGCGACAACGCGATCAATCAGACCACTGCTCACCAGCGTCTTGCCGACACCGAGATCAGGCTTCCAGTCCGGGCGGTTCTGGAACAGGTACGAAACCGCCACAGCCAGATAATGGTTTGGGTTCATGAGGCCATCCGGCATGGCAACGATGCCATGACGGTCTGCATCCGTGTCATTGGCGAACGCGACGTCGAAATCCTGGCCCATCTTGATGAGACGCGCCATGGCGTAGGGCGAAGAACAGTCCATACGGATCTGCCCGTCCCAGTCTGCCGTCATGAACGCAAACTGCGGGTCCACGACATCACTGACGATCGTAGCATTCAGGCCGTACTTCTCAACAATCGGCTTCCAGTAGCCAACGGCAGCGCCACCCAGCGGATCAATACCAATCTTCACGCCCGCATCACGGATGGCCGCCATGTCGATGACGTTTTCCAGATCAGCCACATACGGCGTGACGTAATCATAACGCTTGATGGACGGTGCGTTCTTGGCTTCGTCGTAAGGCAGGCGCTTTACGTCCTTCAGGCCGTTCGCCAGCAGCTCATTCGCCATGTCCTGAATGGCTTTCGTCACGGCTGTATCCGCCGGGCCACCATTCGTCGGATTGTACTTGAAGCCACCATCCGTCGGCGGGTTATGGGATGGCGTGACAACCACACCATCTGCCAGGCCCGTTGTGCGGCCTTTGTTGTAGGTCAGAATGGCGTGGGAAATGACGGGCGTCGGCGTGTAGCCATCGTTCTGGTCAATGCGGACATCAATGCCGTGGGCCGCGAAAACCTCAATGGCCGAGCGCTGTGCCGGGGCCGACAGGGCGTGCGAGTCAATGCCAATGAAGAGCGGTCCATCAATCCCCTCCGCCTTACGATACCGACAGATTGCTTCACAGATCGCGAGGATATGACCTTCGTTGAAGCTGGTATGGAAAGACGAACCACGATGTCCGGAAGTCCCGAACGAAACACGCTGGGTCGGGATGGAGACGTCCGGCTTACGATCATAATAAGCGGCAACCAGGGCCGATATATCCGTCAACTGCGACTGATCGAGCGTTTTTCCGGCGAGGGGGCTGATATTGGCCATTAATCCAAAATCCTTAACAGATCCGCGTTTTAAGCGACCGTAACGCACGAACGCCAATTGCGGCTGAGAAAAACTTATCTCGGGCCTTCTGTCCAGTTACAGAACTCTCACGCCCTGCCCTGTGGCGAGCATAAAAAAAGCGGGGAGACACCTGTCCCCCCGCTCTGTTTCGTAAAACCGGATACGAGAATTACTGGAGATCGTCGCCGGAGCTGCCATCATCCGAACCATCAGGCGAGACAGCAACAAAGAGCTGCTGCCCGTCACGCAGGATGCGTAGCAGAGGGGGCTGCTTGCGAGACAGAGCGTCACGCACCTGGGCCACCACAGCCTTCGGAGACGGCGTGACGTGATTTCCCACGGCCACAATAATGTCGCCGGGGCGAATGCCAGACTGGTCAGCCGGAGAACCCTGAACAACGTCAGCAACGACGGCGCCCTGCACGCTGTCATCCAGGCCCAGTTCCTGTCGCGCGCGCGGCGTCAGGGATGCCAGAGACACACCAAGCTTGCCCGCACCGGCGGACTGGCTGCTATCCGTCCCCCCACTGCCATGGTCCTGATTGGCGAGGTTGCCCACCGTGAACTTCACATCCATCGGCTTACCATCACGCAGCAGGTTCACTGTAGCGTCTGTTCCGGGCGCAATGGAGACGACCTTCACAGCCAGATCATGACCATTCTTCACCGGATGGCCATTCAGCGTAAGGATCACGTCACCGCTCTTGATGCCGGCTTTTTCAGCCGGGCTTCCCTTGGACACGGAAGCCACCAGCGTTCCATGCGGGGGAGCGCCCGGCTCCGGGGACTTCAGGTTCAGGGCCTGTGCCATCGTCGGAGAGATGTCCTGCCCTTCGATGCCGAAATAGCCACGCGTCACATGACCGGTCTTTTCAAGCTGATCAACAACGGAGCGCACGGTGTTGGACGGGATGGCGAAGCCGATACCGATTGAACCACCACCGTTCGGCGAAATGATCATGGAATTGATGCCCACGACCTTGCCGTCCTGCGTGAACAGCGGGCCACCGGAGTTGCCGTGATTGATCGGCGCATCAACCTGGATGAAGTCGTTATACGCGCCGGAATGCAGATCACGGCCCAGAGCCGAGACGATACCTGCCGTCACGGTTCCGCCAAGACCGTAGGGATTGCCGACGGCAACGACCCATTCGCCCGGCTGGACATCGTCAGAATCACCGAGGTCAATGAACGGCAGTTTGCCTGTTGGCTTTACACGCAGAAGAGCCACGTCCGTCTTCGGATCACGGCCAATGATCTTGGCCTGCAATGTGGTCCCGTCATCCAGCGTGACCGTCACCTTCGTGGCGCCATTCACAACATGGTTGTTGGTCACGACATAACCATCAGCCGAGATGATGAAGCCTGATCCGCGAGCTTCCACCGTGCGGTTCTGCTGCTGTTGCTGCGGCATCATCTGGAACGGGAAGGGAAACGGGAAAGGCGAGCCCTGCATTCCGCCGCCATCACCGCCTGGGCCATTCTCTTCCTGCTCGGCAACATCGGCCTTGATGTGTGCCGTGATGGAAACAACGGCAGGCTTCACCTGCTTCACAAGAGTGACGAAGTTGGGCAGCGCCTGAACATTGGTTTGCGGCTTGATGGCTCCGTTATCCGCCATGGCAGCGGGAGCGGCGACCAGAAAGGTCGTGGCAGCGAGGGCAGCAAGGGAAGCGCGGAAGCGTGTGGTCATGTCAGTCCCGATTGTTACAGAAGAACGGTTCGGTCGTTATAAGTCCGCACTATGCACTGCGTTCCCATTCACCAAGCTGACCGGGAGGTGAAACATCCGTAAGTCTTTGTTTGTCACCCTTTCCGCAGCCGCTGGAAGAATGTTCTGAGCTGAAGAGCAGCTTCCCGTTCGCGTAGTCCGCCGATCACTTCCGGCCTGTGCAAACAGGTCGGCCGTTCAAACACACGCGGACCATGTTCGACCCCGCCACCTTTGGGATCATAAGCACCGAACACGACACGCTCGCACCTGAAATGCACAATGGCGCCCGCGCACATCGGGCAGGGTTCCAGCGTGACAACAAGCGTACATCCTGTCAGTCGCGGAGAACCAAGCTTCACTGCTGCGGCACGCATGGCCAACAGTTCAGCATGGGCCGAGGCGTCATACAGTTCCTCTACGCGGTTACGCGCCACGGACACGACATCTCCCGACGCATCCAGCACCACTGCCCCCACAGGAACTTCACCCTGTCGGGCCGCTTCGTCTGCGGCATCAAGAGCCATCTGCATGGCGCGGCTTGTAACGGCCTGAATCATGATGCGATGATGGGGTGTATGACCACCGCCCGTCCATCCCCTTCCCGGAACACAGCTCCGCTCATTGGTCTTACACTCGATCATGAGCCTGGCGGTCCGGGGCAATTTTCTCGATATCCTTATCATGCCTTGCGAGAAAATTATCTCACGGCCCTCAGTGACGCTGGCGGCTTACCAGTCTGCCTGGGGTATGTGGGTAACGCGGACGCGATGGTAGAGCGCCTGGACGCCCTCGTTATTACTGGCGGCGCGTTTGACGTTGATCCTGCGCTGTATGGGGAAGAGCCTCATCCTCTGACCACCCCCCGCCCTGTGAGAACGTCCGCTGAGCTTGCCCTTCTGCGTGCTGCGCTCAAGCAGGACATTCCTGTTCTGGGAATCTGCGGCGGCATGCAACTTATGGCCGTGAATGCGGGGGGGACGCTGATCCAGCATCTTCCACCCGAACTGGAACACGAGCAGCCCAACCCGCGCCATGAACCCGGACATACGGTTTCCCTGGTGGCTGGCACCCGCCTAGCCCGCATTGCTGACACCGAGATCATGCATGTCAATTCCTCCCACCATCAGGCTGTGCGGACGGCAGGAAGGGCAAAAATCTCGGCTGTTGCGGCGGACGGTGTGATCGAAGCAATCGAACTGGACGACGCAAAATTCGCCATTGGTGTACAGTGGCATCCTGAATTCACCCTCGACCCCGGCGACCGTCGCCTGTATGCGGCGCTGGTGGAGGCAGCAGCACGATGACCGAAGAACTTAACCCGACCCCTGAAACATCCGACGGCCCAAGAGGCGAACGCATCGCGAAGTTCCTTGCGCGCGCTGGCGTTGCCAGCCGTCGTGACGTGGAACGCATGATCGAAGACGGCCGGATCAAGATGGACGGCCAGCCCGTCACGCATCCCGCAACATTTGTTCAGCCGGGTGATATCGTGCTGGTTGACGGTAAGCCCGTGGATAATCCCGAGCGTACCCGTCTGTGGCGTTATCACAAGCCTGACGGCCTTCTGACCACGCATCGTGACCCGCAGGAACGCCGGACAGTTTTTGACTCACTGCCTGAGGGAATGCCGCGGGTTATCAGCGTCGGCCGACTGGATATCAATTCCGAAGGTCTGCTGCTGCTGACAAACGATGGCGAACTGGCACGTCGTCTGGAGCTGCCCGGCAATGCCTGGGTCCGCCGTTACCGTGTGCGCGTCTTTGGCATGGTGGACGAGAGACGTCTGGCCTCTCTGGTCGATGGTTTTGAATTTGAAGGCATCCGTTACGGCTCGATCGAAGCCGAACTGGATTCCGTCAAGGGTGACAACTCCTGGCTGACCGTCTCTTTGCGTGAAGGCAAAAACCGTGAAATCCGTCAGGTCATGCGCGGCCTGAACCTGCATGTGAGCCGTCTGATCCGTCTGTCGTATGGTCCGTTTCAGCTCGGCTCCCTGAAGGCGCGTGAGCTTGAGGAAGTCAACGGTAAGACGCTGCGTGAGCAGATCCCCGATCTACCTGCTCCGACCCGCAAGCGGACCCGCTGATTCATGCGGATTGTTGGCGGAGAGAACAAGGGCCGTGCACTTATGGCCCCACGGGGAGAAGGGACGCGCCCTACATCTGATCGGACGCGGCAGGCCATCTTTGACATGCTGGCTCATGCCCCGTGGTACGGGCATGATGAGCTTGAAGAGGCCATTGTTCTGGACGGTTATGCCGGGACAGGGGCGATGGGCCTGGAAGCCCTGTCTCGAGGGGCTCAGCGCGCATCTTTCATCGAGCGGGACCGCAATGCCCTGAACGCCCTGCGCGCCAATCTCGATATCTGTCGCGCTCGGGACATCTCCCGTGTGCTGAGTTGCAGCGTGACGCATCCGCCCCGCGCGACAGAGCCGCATACGCTGATTTTCCTGGATCCACCTTACGGGAAAACACTGGTCGAATCGGGTCTGCGCGCTCTGGCACGAGGGGGCTGGATTGCTGAAGGTGCACTGATCGTTGCAGAGACGGGAGCGACTGAAGATTTTGCCCCGTTTGTGCCACCTTCTGAACACTTTTCCCCCACACTTCCTGCCGAGCCACTCGTGATCCGGAAATTCGGCGCGGCAAAGGTGACCATCTGGCGACATTCATCCACTGTTCCTTAATTTTCCTACTGTATTCAGTGGCCTGTCAGGTATAATTCAGTCTTGATCTGAAAGCCGTAATCCAGAAAACCGACGGGGTGACGAGACTTGGCCGTGTTCAGCCGTTCGACCAGCACAGTGCGCAACATCGTTCGTGAAGCACACGACCGTCACATGACACCAAAGCTCCGGAGTGCGCTGAACGCCCGCCTCATGGAGCTTCTGGGACTGGGCTTTCTGATTGCGGCTGTTGCCATCGGCATCGCGCTGTGGAGCTTCAACCCGCACGATCCGTCGTTTAACACGTCCACGGGAACAGAACCGACGAACCTTCTGGGCCGGACCGGCGCCACTATTTCGGATGGTCTGGTGCAGTGGCTGGGCCTAGGAAGCGGTCTGCCGATTGTCGTGCTGCTGGCCTGGGCCTGGCGTATGGTCCGCCATCACGGCATGAGCGCACCCATCGTCCGGATTATTGCTGCACTTCTGCTTCTTCCAGCCGGCGCCACGTTCATTGGCACGCTCCAACTGCTTATTCCTGGGCTTGAAGTGGCCTGGCCGACAGCGGCTGGTCTGGGCGGCGAAATGGGCGTGTCCTGTGCTCATCGTCTGCTTGACGCCGCACATGCTGAAGCCGGCTCAGCAGGCAGTGCACTGGCAGTGTTTCTTGTTCTGCTCCTGATGGGCATTCTGATGCCACTTGCCATGGGGCTTCAGTGGCGCGAATGGCGCGCCATGGGACAGGGCGCCGCATTGCTGGCCCGCCAGCCCGTGGCCCTCGCCCGACGCATGAACGGCCCGCAGACATCCGATCGTCCTGCTCCGGACCCGCGTCAGTACGAATTCCAGCGCGGCAATACGGGAAGCAGCCCTGCACCAGATGCAGCGCCCCTGTCTTTTCTGCGTCGCAGCTTTGGCAAGAGCGACCCAAGCACGCGCCCGTCTCCTTTCGTGCCGCAGAATACGGGCTGGATGCAGCCTCCCATGGAAACGGCGGAGGATCCTTACGAGCATCCGGCAGTCATGCGGAAAGAAGCTGCCAGTGCCGCGGCCCCAGATCCGCAGGTGCCGGAAGAGGAAGAAGCGCCGTCCAACCCTTATGCGGAACGACTGGCGCAGATTGCCCGCCAGAGGAATGTTCAAACGATCCAGCGTTCGCATGTTGAAGACGATGCGGATGAAGATGGACCGCAGAGCAGCATCGAGCCGCCTGCACCAGAGCCGGAACAGCGCCGCAGCCTCTTTGGAATGCGTCGTCCTGAGCGCCCGGCTCAGCCACAACCTGCTGCCCGCCCGATGCCACCGCGCACCCCCGCAGCAACAGGCTGGGAACTTCCCCCGCTGTCTCTGCTGAACCCACCGCCTGCACACGCCTCCACAGGCCCCTCGCAGGAAACACTTCAGTCCAATGCACGACTGCTGGAAAGCGTTCTGGCGGATTACGGCGTTCAGGGCACGATTGGCGACATTCACGCAGGCCCGGTTGTCACGCTTTATGAGCTTGAACCTGCTCCGGGTATCCGATCTTCACGTGTGATCGGTCTGGCGGATGACGTGGCGCGGTCCCTCTCCGTTCTCAGTGTTCGTATCGCGACGGTGCCGGGCCGGAATGTCATTGGTATCGAGGTTCCGAACGCCAAGCGCGAGATGGTGTTCTTCTCAGAACTGCTTACGACGCCGGAATGGACCAATGGCGTGGGCCGCCTCCAGATTGCGCTGGGCAAGGATATTGCTGGCGTTCCGGTCTATACGGACCTGGCAAAAATGCCGCACCTTCTGGTCGCTGGTACGACTGGATCGGGTAAGTCTGTCGGTATTAACTCCATGATCCTGTCACTGCTCTATCGGCTTAGCCCGGAAGAGTGCCGTCTGATCATGATTGATCCCAAGATCTTGGAACTGTCGATTTACGACGGAATTCCGCATCTTCTGACCCCAGTGGTGACGGAACCGGCAAAGGCTGTCAGTGCTCTCAAGTGGACCGTGCAGGAGATGGACCGTCGCTATCGTCTGATGGCGCAGCTTCAGGTTCGTAATATCAACGGCTACAACGAACGCGTCAGCCAGCTTCGGGCATCCGGGGAGATGGTGACCCGCCGCGTTCAGACCGGCTTTGACCCTGAGACAGGCAAACCCGTCTTTGACGAACAGCAGGTTCCGCTGGAAAACCTGCCGTATATCGTTGTGGTGATTGACGAAATGGCTGACCTGATGATGGTCGCTGGCAAGGAAATCGAGACGGCGGTGCAGCGTCTTGCGCAGAAGGCGCGTGCTGCTGGTATTCACGTCATCATGGCAACGCAGCGTCCGTCTGTTGACGTGATTACCGGCACCATCAAGGCCAACTTCCCAACCCGTATTTCCTTCCAGGTCATTAGCAAGTTCGACAGTCGCACCATTCTGCAGGAACAGGGTGCCGAGCAGCTTCTTGGTCAGGGTGACATGCTATTCATGCAGGGCGGCGGCCGCATTACGCGTGTCCATGGCCCGTTTGTGGCGGATGATGAGGTCGAAGAAGTCGTGGCAGATCTGCGCTCCAAGGGCGATCCGATCTACAACGATGACGTTGTCTCCGGGGAAGATGAAGAAGGTGGCTCCTCCGGTGGCGGCATGAGCAGCGGCGGAAGCGGTGGAGATGGAGAGGGCAGCCTGTTCGAACAGGCCGTAGACATTGTCATGACGGAAGGTCGCGCCTCGACCAGCTTTATCCAGCGCCATCTTTCGATCGGGTATAACCGCGCAGCGAAGCTGATTGACCAGATGGAAAAGGAAGGCATCATCGGGCCAGCCAACCATGTGGGCAAACGTGAAATTCTAGCCCGTCGTCCGGCATCCCATGAGGACTGACAAACGCAGGAGCCGCGGTGAAACTCCCCCCTCCCCTGCCCCGCGTGGTATTTTTTATCTGGGGCAGGATCTTCCTGTTCTGCTGGAAACATCGCGCTTCCTGATCCTGAACAAACCCGCCGGGCTGGCTGTTCACCCCGGCCCATCCACTCAGGATTCCGTAGAGACACGCCTCGTGACCCATCCACGCGGAGGGCCTTGGCTGGCCCACCGCCTTGATGCGGATACATCCGGCTGCCTGCTGATTGCACGCCGCAAGACAGCTCTGATCGAAGCCCAGAATGCTTTTCAGGCGCGCCAGGTCCGCAAACTGTACTGGACCGTTGTTGAAGGCGTCCCAACTCAGCAGGAAGGCGAAATTTCCGCCCCCCTACTCAGACATTCGATGCCCTCAGGCTGGCGTATGATTGTGGACCCGAAAGGCGATGCTGCCACCACACGGTGGCGCGTTCTGGGCCAAGCAGGCAGCCGAAGCTGGCTGGAGCTGGAACTTCTGACAGGACGTACCCATCAGGCCCGCATCCATTGTGCCCATCTCGGGACACCGATTGTGGGTGACCGGGTTTACGGCTCAGAAAATGCAGGAGGCCTGCATCTTCTGGCTCGTAGCCTTCACGTACCGCTCGCTGAAGAAACCCTCGACGCTGTTGCGCCGCCCGCCCCAGCCATGGCCGAGGCGCTGCGCCATTTAGGATGGGACGGTCAGTCCTGAACGATACGGATGGTTCCGGAGACATCCCGGAGCGTGACATGGTCTTTCCCGTCACCGACCTTTCCACTTGCTGTAATCTTCCGGGATTCACTTGAGACAAGGCTCGGTTTCTCCCACGGACCAACATTCACAGCCAGACCCAGTGACTGCTCAAGGGGAAAGTCTTTCTGCGAACGTCCCTGACGAAGCTGGATGTCGAAGGTACCACCAAAACCCTTCGGCAAGTGAAGCGTGATATCGCCGGACGCAGATTCCAAAAGCACAGTGCGCGCATTGGGTGCTGAGGTCAGGGTGATGTCCTGATCGCCGCTGGAGCTCTTGGCCGTGACGTCCCCGGCTGCTTTCTCAAGATGTGCGTCACCGCTCACGGTCATCAGCATCGCAGCCCCAGCTGCCCCGGCAACAGTGATATCGCCGCTAACGGACTTGATCTGAAGCGCCCCCTGAATCTGACCAATCTGGGTATCGCCACTAACCGTTGTGACGGATACGGGGCCATTGGATGATGAAACGTCCGTATCACCACTGACACTTCGGATGGACAGTGGCCCGGAAGAGGTTTTGACTTCTACATCCCCACTGATGGTGGAAATGATCCCCCCTTCCGGCAGGGTTGCGTAGGATAGATCTTCGCTGGATGTGCTCTGACTGAGCGGAGCAGCGAGCGCGCTGGAAGTCAGGCAGGTTGCAGCAAGCAGCACAGGGAAAACGGTACGGAAAACAGGCATTGTATTCGCTTTCTTTGGCATCAGAAGGAGTTGGATGATGCAACCGGGCGGTTCATCAATGCTGCATACATTCCACGCACGACGGCCCAGGCGGTGAGAATACCCCATGTCAGGGTCAGTCCCCACGGCACGACCATGAAGACCAGACCAAGGCCACCCGTGATGGCACCAAGCCCTGCGACCATCAGGTGAATCAGGCCAATAACTGTCAGCGCAAATGCACCGTACCAGAACAGTCTGATCTGCCAGTCCAGCTGGGCACGTTTCAGGCCAGTTGCGGAGCGGCGCGCTACATGGGCGAGTGTTACGCCCACGAATGCCGTAATTCCTGTAAAGAAGCCGGCGAGATACAGCGCATAAATCAGCAGGACGTAGTCACGGCCCGTATCCTGTCGGGCGGCTCCATAACCGGACATCGTCGTGGTGTACATGAATGAACTCCTCTGGAGGATGATCCTCAACAGAATAGCTCATGCAGAAACTGTGCCAGTTCCTGATTTTCCTACCAGCCTGCCTTACCACTCAATGCAAGACAGGCTGAGAATGGCGTAATTCGCCAGTTTATTCGCCAAGCGCCCGGAAGCGATCAGGCAGCGGCCCCTGGCCCTGCGTCAGGGACCGTACGCCATAAAACAGCGACACGAGCAGAGCGATGTTCCACAGAGCAAAAATACCAATCGGAATCAGGAACAGGAGCTGTCCTGGCCCGGAGCTTCCCGGAGGTTCAGTAATGAAGCAGGCGCCGAAAAGAGCAGCGCACCCAATAATAAAGGCAACGTCATACCAGAACAAACGAATAAGCCAGCTCAGATGGGTTCGGACCACCCCGTGGCTGGAACCTTTCAGGACATAAGCGAGGATTACTCCTGCCAGAAGGGAGATACCTGTGAAAAACCGGGCGATATACAGCCCATAAACAAGGAGAACGCCTCCACGACCCGGACCTTCGGACGAGAGAGAAAAATTGGTCATGACAGCCTCCTTCAGCTGATCCCCTTTATAGCAGAAACGTCCGACCAAAGGCCGAACGTTTCTATCGGGCAGAATATGTTTTGGGAAATTAGCGGCCGAGCTTGCGCAGCTTTGTGCCCTGCATCAGTCGCTTCTCGATAACGGCCAGAGACATGCCCTTTGTTTCTGGCACGAACAGGATTGTCAGCAGCAAAAACAGCGCATTCAGGCCTGCGAAGAGCCAGAATGTTCCGCCCGTTCCAATGGCCTTCATAAGCGACAGGAAGCTCACACCCACCAGAAGATTGGTCATCCAGTTTGTGAATGTTGACATCGCAATACCGAAATCGCGACCGCCAAGAGGCTGAATTTCCGCACAGAGAACCCACATCAGCGGGCCAGCAGACATCGCAAATCCGGCACAGAAGATCATCAGCAGGAACACGGCTGCAATCTGGGAAGACTGCGTTGTCATGCCGCCCTGAAGCAGCATGGCAAGCACGCCCATTCCAATCGCCATGACCGTGAAGCCAGCATACAGGATTGGCTTACGGCCCCAGCGATCCACAAGACCAACTGCCACAAATGTTGCCAGCATGTTGACCAGGCCGATAATGGCCGTGCACCACATCTGGGAATGCGCATCGAAATGAGCCGCCGCCAGGATATTCGGGGCGTAATACATCACGATATTGATGCCCGCGAGCTGCTGCATCGCCTGCAACATGATGCCAAGAGCGACAGAACGACGGAAATTGCTGTTCGTGCGGAAAAGCTTGAAGCCTTCCTGCTTGGTTTCAAGCTGTTCACGAATGGCGCGAATTTCCTTGGCAGCCTCCAGCGGGTCATTCCGCAGGTCCACGAGGATCTCGCGGGCTTCCTTGTGACGTCCCTGCATAATCAGCCAGCGCGGGCTGTATGGCAGAAACAGAACGCCAATCAGAAACAGGACCGCAGGAATACCTGCGACACCGAACATCCAGCGCCAGTTTTCACTGTAGGAAAAATAGGTGTCTGACAGGAAGGCAACGAAAATACCGACTGTCACCATCAGCTGGTAGGTCGAGACCATGGCGCCACGAGACTCTTCGCTGGCGATTTCCGACAGGTATAACGGCGCCGTAAAGGCTGAAATACCCACCGCAATTCCCATGATGACGCGGAAGACAATGATGGATGGCAGAGACCATCCCATCGCACAGCCCAGTGTTCCAACCACGAACACTGCTGCGCCAAGAATAAGGGATCGCTTGCGGCCAAGATGATGGGAAAGCCAGCCTGCACCAAGAGCACCAGCGGCGGCACCTGCCATCATGGAACTTACGACCCATTCCAGCGCCAGCGTAGACGCATGGAATTCCTGACCGATCAGATCCAGAGCACCCGCAACAACACCGATATCCAGACCGGACATTAACCCTGCGAGGGCGGCAATCACTCCAATGGCGATGATCTTGAACCGTGTTGGATCAAAAACAGATGTTCCACTGTTATCTGGCTGGATGATCTCTTCGGTCCTGGCCTGATCCGTCATGCTTGGCGGGTATCCTTCGCAAAAAAATGACACCCACCAGTTCTGGTGGATGCCTGAATTGTCATCTTTATAGCACGATCTCGCTTAGATCGTGAGGGCGGCCCTGATTTCACCGACCGTAACGCCCTGCCAGTTGCGCAGTGTCTGCGTCTTGGTCTCAGCGAAAATCGCATGATCTTTTGCCGTCCGGCACAGCGATTCACCACCGAAATGATGCAGCAGAGCCGACATGGCCACTTCTGCCGCCCTGTTGGCACCGTCATCCGTCTTGATGGCGAAACCCAGTCCCTGTTCCGGCAATGCTGCGATCATGACATCTTCAGCGCCCGTTTGATGAACGCACGAGTTTCGAAATTGTTCATGACCGTTGTGTCGTATCGTCCGATTCCGGCCATCATGAACAGATGGGCTGCCACAGCCTACCTAAGCCGCTGTGTCGCTTTGGCTCTCTCAGCTGAAAGGCCGACACAACTCCCGAACCGGGCAAAACCATGGGCAAGAGCCTTCAGAGGCACTGCATATGTTGGCATTGAACAGCCATCCGTTCCCCGGTTGGCAGCTGTATGAGGCGTCTGGGTCATGGAGGCCAGAACATCTGTCACGCGGCGCTGGATCTCGTGGACAGGATCAATATAGCCCAGCGGGTCTACGCCCTGATCACAAGCCAGACAGATAAGCCCGGCATGCTTGCCGGAACAGTTGTTGTGAAGCGGACATGCGGATTGATGAGCAGCTGCCAGAGAGCGCGCGGCGGGCTCATAGGTTGGCCAATGAGTTCCACATTCCAGAGCAGTCACATCCCGCCCCGCAGCGGCGAGCATGGAGGCGGCGACCCTGACAGGGGCTTCTTCGCCATTGTGAGAGGCACAGGCGAGGGCAAGAGCTTCGTCGGTAAGGCCCAGCCGGTCAGCCGCTCCACTTTCGACGAGTTCAATTACCAGAAGAGACTTGACGGTTGAGCGCGGGAAAACAGCCGCATTCACGTCACCGCAGCCCGACCGAGAGGCCGTGACTCAGCCTGTTTTCCACGCGTGACGTCCGCGAGCAATCCTGAGCCCGTCTGTCCTGTCATGTCCCTGAACCTCTGTTGTCAGCTATGGGATGGATCTTTGGCAACCAGTACATAGCAGGGCCCGTGGCCCTGTTGAGCCACCTCCAGCCAGGACTGGATTAGTCGACGTCGCACACGCAGGATGCCGATTTCCTGCTCTGGCGGAATGTCAGCCAGAGCCAATACTGCCTGAGGGCCTTCGAGAAAAACCAGCCGATCTGCGAGGGACAATCCGTCTTTGAAAATAGCTTGTCCCTGAGCAAAATCCATCAAGGCATACAGAAAAGTCTCGCCTGCCGGAGGACGGAACGCCACAGCATCAAGCATGATAGCGCCCACGTTCTCAGCAGTGAGATGCGTTACCGGAGGCTGCCAATCCAGAAGGTCAGGCTGAGGGATATCCGGGGTCTTCTTAACCCGGCGGACCTGGGGCGAAGGTGATGAGCTCTCTAGAAGAGTATCAAACGGCAGGGCGGGCGGTGGAGAACGTCGCACGCCCATGATGGGTCAGGTCCCGCTTCGAGAGCCGGTTTTCTGACAGGCGGCGCAAACGCCTTCAATTTCTACAGTCGCGGCCTCAGCCCGGAAGCCAACGTCTTTGGCTGCCAGCATCAGGGCAGGAACAATCGTTTCCTGTTCCAGCTCCCACGCCCGCCCGCAGGATTTGCAGATCAGGAACTGAGCACGATGAACGCCCCATTCTCCATGATCGCACCCATGGTGGCAGTCTGTCGCATGGGAGCAGGCAACGAAAGCACTCAGCCTTTCAAGCCGATGGATCAGCCCCTGTTCCAGAAGGAAATCCAGTGCACGGTAAACGGTCGGAGGGGCGGCATTGGGGTGCGCTGGCCGCAAACGCGCCAGCAAATCGTAAGCACCGGACGGCTTATCGGAAGACAGGATCAGCCCCAGAACCTGACGTCGCGTCTCCGTCAGGCGTTGCCCACGGTGACGGCACCAGTCCCCAGCCCGCTCAAGACGGGAGGTGATGGATGGGGAAAAGGACAGGTCCTCCGCAGAGGAGGTCTCAAAAGACGAATCCGGCATGGTCTCTCCTATATGGCATCATGCCGACTGTTTTTCGATAGAGAGCCTTGAAGCGCGCCAGAATCAGAGTGCGAAATCACGGATCAGCGACTGAATGGAGGCCAGATCAGTCTCCATCATCACATGGCGCCTGAGGTGATCACAGTCTTCCATCTTCAGCGTTCTGATCAGGCGTTTCACGCGTGGAAGAGAGGCAGAATTCATCGAAAATGACCGCAGGCCAAGTCCGATCAGCAGCGCGACAACCCGCGGGTCCGATGCCATTTCTCCACATACCGAGATAGGACGATGAGCCCGCAGGGCAGACTCTGCTGTCAGGGCAATCAGCTGAAGTACGGCAGGGTGCAGCGGACTGTAGCGGTCTGCCACCATGGAATCGGCCCGATCCACAGCCAGCGTGTACATCGTCAGATCGTTGGTCCCGAGGGCCATAAAGTCCGCATGCTGGGCCATGGTATTGGCCGTCAGAGCTGCTGCGGGCGTTTCAACCATGATACCCAGGGGCGGCAGCGGGTCCGGCAGAACGATCTGACGGCGCTTGAGGCGGCGAGCGACTTTGTCATAAATTTCCCGCGCTTCAATCACCTCATCCGCCGATGTTACCATCGGAAGGAGAATGCGGACCGGGCCAATGGCCGTATTGCCGTCAGCAGGCGAAGCCGCCCGCAGAATGGCGGCAAACTGCGTCTCCAGCACATCCGGAACGCGCAGAAGAAGACGAATACCCCGCAAACCGAGCGCGGGGTTGTCTCCATCCGCCACCTGTTCCGCGAGACCCAGGCGACGCATGCAGGCCCGCCCTTTTTCACCGCCCCAGTCCAAAACGCGGATTGTGACCGGTCGGCCGTCCATGCCTTCAATGATGGAGCGATACGTTGCTGTCTGCCCGTCTTCGTCAGGCAGATCGTCCCGCTCTCCGAACAGAAATTCACTACGCAGAAGGCCAATTCCCTTGGCACCATTGCGCAACAGCATGGGCAATTCGGCCGGGAGCTCCAGATTGGCCAGAAGCTCGATGGGTTCGCCACCCTGAAGCTGGGCAGGAAGCTTTTTCAGGCGACCGAAAGTCCGCTTTTCCTTGGCCTCTTTCTGGGCAGCTTCCCGTGCCAGACGCAGCTCTGTTTCATTGGGAGACAACGTGATAGTGCCAAGATGCCCATCGACGACAAGCATGTCGCCTTCCGTGACCTGCGCCATAAGGTTTGGCACGGCCAGAATGGCTGGAATATCGAGCGCCCGCAGCAAGATGGCCGTATGATCCGCACCGCCACCGCCTTCTGTCACGACGGCGGCAATCCGGGCAGGATCAATCATCGCGACATCAGCCGGACGAAGCTGTTCCGCCACCAGCACTGACCCAGGAGGGAGGCTGGAAAACGCACGGTAAGAGACGCCCGTGAGGTTACGGATCAACCTGCGGCCAATTTCCTCAAACTCGCCAGCCAGCCTCAGATTGGCGTCCTGTTCCTGCCCACCGTTCTCTCCAGCCATGGCTTCGGCAGTTCTTAGAACCTGAAGCGCCAAGGCTTCGCTGACATCTGCGACGGCAGCTTCAGCGCAGAGCCCCTCTTCCTCGATCCGCATCCTGACCTGCCGCGTCAGGCGAGAGGGGCCAAGCATGCGCTCATAAACCGTCAGAAGAGTCGCAATTTCTTCGCGCCCTTCTTCCGGAAGTCCAACGAGCCTGTCCCGCATTTTCTCGATCTGGCGAAGTGCGCGGGTAATCGCACCCTGAAGCCTTGTCAGCTCTGCCTCAGAACCAATCTGGCTGTATCGCTCGACGATTTCCGGAAGGGGCAGTTCTTCCACACGCCCTGCCGGGCCAAGGCCAATTGCCTGAGTAATGGCTTTACCCTGAAGGGTCAGGGAGATGTTGGACACCTTGCGGGAACGGCTTACTCTGGGGCGTGGTGCCCGAAGTGGCGTTTCAGTCACGCTCACCAAATCCGTCAGAAATCAGCGCTTCCACCGCATCCAGCGCTTCAGCAGCCTGCCGCCCGTGCGACCTGAGGGTCACAGTCTCGCCTTCTCCAGCACCCAGCATCATGAGCCCCATGATGGACAGAGCCGAGACAACGTTGCCGCCACGCTCCACCGTAGTTTCCGCATCAAATCGCTCAGCCGTGGTTACGAGCTTGGCGGCAGCCCGGGCATGAAGCCCCAGCCGATTGACGATGGTCAAAGTGCGGGGCGAGAGAGTTGTTTCGCTCATTTTACGGGACCGGCATGACACAGGGGCGCGGCCCCCCGTGCAGACAGGGGTCAGGGAGCTGGGAAGCCACCGCGATATACTTACGCCCAGCCATGGTTGCTTTTTCGATACAGCCTTCAAGATCCAGACCAACACGGGTCTTGGCCAGCTTGACCAGCATGGGAACATTCACACCGGACACAACTTCAACATGCCCCGGTTCCCGAAGGGACAGAGCCAGATTGGACGGCGAACTTCCAAAAATATCCGTCAGGACAAGAACACCCTCGCCTGTATCAAGCTGATGCAAAAGCTTGTCCGCTTCCGGCCGCAGAAGTGCTGGGTCATCGTCATCGCCGACACCGACAATGCCAATCTGGGCCTGAGGCCCGACCACGTGCACCATCGTTTCAAGCAAAACTTCGCCCAGCCTGCCGTGCGTCACCAGCATCAGACCAATCATGCAGACTTGTCCTGGACCGACGCATCATGAGGGGGAACAGCCCAGCGCCATGAGGACAGTCCTTTTCGGGCGAGTTCCCTGTGCAGGACCATCATCGGGCCAACAGGGGCGGTTCTGGGCAAAAGACGGGCCAGCTCTTCAATGATGGTTACTGAACGATGGCGGCCACCGCTGCATCCGACAGCAATAGTGGCATATTTCTTGCCCTCTTCAACAAAGCGCGGGAGCACCAGATCGAGCAGGCCGTGCACATGACTGAAGAAGGCACCGTAGGCGGGATCGGCCTTAACGTGCTGCACAACAGCCTGATCCAGCCCCGTCATGGGTTGAAGCGTGGCGTCATAATGAGGGTTACGTAGAAAGCGGGCGTCGAACACCATATCGGCTTCGCGCGGCAAACCGGATGGATATGCAAAAGACATGAGAGCCACGGTCAGGCCATCTTTTGCGTCATTTCCAAAGCGTGTTTCGATGAGCTGACGCAATTCCGGAGCGGGCAGATCAGAGGTATCGATCACAAAATCCGCATGCGCACGCAGCGGTGCCAGCAGACGCGTTTCCTGTTCGATACCCGGAAGAACCGTTCCGCTACTGACCAGCGGATGACGACGACGGGTGGCTGTAAAACGACGCAGCAGGATTTCGGGCTCTGCTGTTGCATAAAGGAGCTGGACCTGACTTCCCGGTAAGGCTTTCAGCTTGTCGATTTCATCCAGAACACCAGCGGCTTCAAAACCGCGGCTTCGAACGTCAATGCCAATGGCCAGACGTTCGCCACTTCGCGAAGCCAAAGCCTCGAGCAGATGCAATGGCGGATTGTCCACAACTTCGTGGCCCAGATCTTCCAGCACACGTAAAATGGATGATTTTCCGGCACCGGAAAGCCCTGTGACAATCAGGATCTGTCTGGAACCAGGACCATATCCTGCCGAAGGTTCGGACTCGGGAATATTCGCCGGTGTCATGTGCCCTACTCTAGCCCTTTTTCAAAAGAGAAGGAACTATTTCGCAGCTTCAGATTCCCGCAGTGTCGCCCCCTGCCCCCGTAACCCAGTCATACGTTCCCCGACAGGCCTGAAATGCGGCCATCACACGGGATGAATCCCCCGGCAGACAGCCGTTTATGTGCAGGACAACAGCTCCGGTTTGTGGGTCTTTTTCCGGGGTCGGCAGACGGTCCCCCTGCATCCCGAGCAGTACTTTGAGAATCACTCTCGCATTTGTGACAAAAGGTGTCCTGAGAATCCCCACTCCGCGCACCTCAAGCAGTCCTTCCAACGCAGATGGGGGGCTAACCAGCGGTCCATCCAACAGAACACGATCATCAGACACAAGCGAGAAACCGCGTTCCATCAGTTGCAGGGCGAGCATCGATTTTCCGGAGCCTGATGGACCGCACAGAAGGATCGCATCTCCGTCGTGTACCACGCAGGACGCATAAAATGTTTCGCTTTCAGGAAACCGTTTCTGAGATGACACTGATTGCGGCCTTTTCAAGACGGGGCTAGAAGCGTTTGCGATAGATCGAGCTGTATCGCCATCAGCTCATCAAGAGTCTGGGGAGGCAACCGCAGCCTCCGATGATGAATCGGAAATACGGATCTTATGGGCGATTTTTCCAGGAATGATATTGTTACCGTTCACGGTGACGAAGTGACCTGCACGGACTTTGACGGCCTTGGACCGCAGGGAGAACGCCCGCAGCGCCTTGCCGAAGAATGCCAGGCCGCATTGAATGCGATCTCCGGCGCTCTGGCGGAACATGGATTGACCCTTGACCAGACGCGCCACGTCGCTGCGATGCTGCGTGAAGGAGATGGCTTCAGTCAGTGTCAAAGCGCGCTTGGAGAAGCCCTCGCCTCAGCCAGACCGGCCCTGACGCTACGAATTGTTCAGGGCTTTCCCGATACCAATCAGCGGATCGCTCTCAGCCTGATTGCCAGCCCATCACCTTAAATGGTGTAACACACCACAAAATAGCTCCACAAACCATTTTTTCGGACGCACTCTCGTTTCTTGTGCTTTTTAGATAATTTTTATCGCTGAAAATCATGTTTGGCACGCCTTCTGCATAGTGAAAATTGAGCGAAATAATCGCTTCCTCTTTCACGCAGAAAGGCCCTCGTCATGTCTCGTATTCCCTTCTCCGCCTGCACTGTCCTTGTAGCTGCACTTTCGCTTGTTCCTTTCTCCCAGAGCATGGCAGCTCCCCTTCTGCCCGCTGTCGTGCCTACGACGTCCAGCCAGACAATCAGCATCTCCGGTCTGGATCTGACATCCAAACAGGGGTGGCGAACCGCAGAAAATCGAATTGACGATGCATCCCGAGCCGTATGTAACATCTCGAATCCGATGGATATGGCGACGCCGGACGATGTTGCGTCCTGCGCGGCAGAAGCCCGTAAAGGCGCTTTAGAGACTCTTCGGGACATCAGATCCGAACAAAGAAACAACCATCGGATTGGTCACGTTCTGCTTGCTGCCAAGCCCGACGTCTACCCGCATGGCTAAGGATATTATTCCGCCTTTGTGCATCCTTACGCTGGCGATTCCGTTTGCCGCTACACTCCTTTTGCAGGAAGGCAGCACGGAACAGCAGACGGGGATTATCGTCAGCGGAAATCAATTTGGACACGCAGCGTATCAGCATGTTTCGCTGCGCAGATCAGGAAGCGCGCGGCAACCTGACCACGAAACATGCACCGGAGATTGCGCCAGAAGCATCCATAATGTTCTCGGCAAACAGGCTTCCCCGCAGAGCGTGAATGATCTGCCGGCTGATCGCCAAACCAAGGCCGGAATGCTGCCCGAAATTCTCCGTCTGCGGCCGCTCTGAATAAAAGCGGTCAAAGACGCTTTCGAGCTTGCCCGGCGGAATTCCAGGTCCTTGATCGCTGATGGTGATTTCCACCACGCTACCAGTCCCGGGGCCATTGCCGGCCACTTCGCGCGCACTGGCATGAAGCGCGATGATCCCATTGGGAGGCGAAAACGAAACGGCATTGCCAATCAGATTTCGCAACACCTGAACAAGACGGTCCTCGACAGCAAAAGCCCTGAGGGGTGGCTCTTGTTCTCTCACGTCAAGACGCAGAATTGGCGCATCTTCCTTACGCGTGGTCTGGTGCATCTCGGCCAGAATGGCGAGCAGCGCCACAACCGTTACGGGTTCAGGCCGCACACGTGAAAGCTCGGCGTCGATCCGGCTTGCATCCGAAATATCCGTAATCAAACGATCCAGCCGTTTGACGTCACTGTTGATGATCCCCAACAGACGATCCCGACGCTCCGGAATGGCAATTCTGGGAAGTGTTTCAATGGCTGACCGGATAGATGAAAGCGGGTTCTTGATTTCGTGACTGACGTCCGCAGCAAAGCGTTCGATGTCATCCATACGCGCCCACAGAGCCAAAGCACTTCCACGCAGGGACCGCGCCAAAACACCGATTTCGTCACGTCTAGCCAAGAGGCGCTCCGGGACAAGGTCCTTTCGCCCGTCAGATTCCCTCATTTCATGTGAGGCACGCGCCAGCGTCAGCAGCGGGCGAGCAATTGTCAGGGACAGATACCAGGACAGCAGGACCGTTACGATCAACGCCGCCAGCACAAGCGACAGGATGGAAGAGCGAACCGCAAACAAAGATCGATCTACTTCCGGAGCATGCCGGGTCAGCTGGATTTCCCCGACCGTCAGCCCATCATGCACCACAGGCTCCACGACCGTCACAACCAGCTGATGATCCTTGGTTCGACGGATGAAGGGCGGCAGTTCAGACTGCGCTCTGAGCGGCTGTGCATCATGGGGGCCGTCAGTTGCTGCATCTGGCGTATCGAGTGTGACAATGCCTTCGCTGGATGTGAGCGGCAGCAGCGACAGGAGCCAGTCATAAAAGGTTTCCAGCGCGTTGTTTCGCGGTGGATGCCATGTTTCTCCCTCAGGAACTGCGTCGGGTGCCACAGCTTTAGGGGGAAGTTTGGGTTCCGTCCGGCTGTCCGCAACCAGCTTGCCATCCGGATCAAACAGCAAAGCATGAGCATTGGGGCTGGGTTCTGTCAGGCGCGCAAGAAGCGGCCTCGCGCGGGAATCCAGAACATAATCACCGCCTGGCGCAGGCTTTCCACCTGTTTTGGGAGCAGCACTGACCGCTGACTGCCCGATAGCAGCGGCATAAATGTGAGCCTGCTCGCGCAGGGCATTGACGTCCGTTTCGAGCAAGCCGTTCTGAAACTGGTCCAGAAACAGCAATGTCACAGCCAAAAGAGCCAAGGGCAGTATGTTCAGAAGAAGAATACGCCCCAGCAGAGGTGAGGCGAGCCTACGCCGTTGACTGCGATCCCCGTCTCCCCCCGTTCCCGCATTGACCACACGACGGATAGACTGCCAGACTCCTGCTCTGACGATAGCCGCGCGGCGGCGGTCACGCCCTTGTTCGAGGCGATCCGAATCCAGATCGTAAGGGAGTGCATGGGCCGGCTCTCTACGACCCATGACGTACCTTCTGCCTAACAAGAAAACCCGTCACAGCGCCTCACTCATCCTTGTAACGGTATCCAATGCCGTAGAGCGTTTCGATCTGATTGAAGCTGTCATCCACCTGCCGGAATTTCTTGCGAACGCGCTTGATGTGACTGTCGATCGTCCGGTCATCGACGTAAATGTTGTCGCCGTATGCCGCATCAATCAGCTGATCGCGGGACTTCACCATTCCCGGGCGCATGGCCAGCGCCTTCACCAGAAGAAACTCTGTGACCGTCAGGGCAATGTCCTGACCACCCCACAGACACTGATGTCGTGTTTCATCCAGAGAAAGCTGACCACGGACGATGGCTGAGCCCACAGTTGTGGCTCCTGCTGCTTCGGCGCGGCTGGCATCCTGGCGGCGCAGCAATGCACGAATGCGTTCGATCAGCAGACGCTGGGAAAACGGCTTGGTGATGTAATCGTCAGCCCCGAGGCGCAGCCCCATGAGCTGATCCAGCTCCTCGTCTTTCGACGTCAGGAAAATGACAGGAAGGTTGGATCGGGCGCGCAGGCGCTGAAGCAGCTCCATACCGTCCATGCGCGGCATCTTGACGTCCAGCACCGCCAGGCTGACCGGGCGGCTGGTGATTCCCTGAAGCGCACTTTCACCATCCGTATAGGTGTGAACGGTGAACCCTTCGGATTCGAGGGTCATCTGGACGGAAGCAAGAATGTTCCGATCGTCATCCACAAGCGCGATAATCGGTGCTGCAGCGATGCCAGAAGGCGTCTGACAGTTGGCCGATTGAGGCGGAAAGGAAGTGTGTGGCGTCTCCATATGGGGTCCGTCTGCTAAAATCTGATGCGTAGATTATCTATAACGCATGGCGCACTGTGGCGGGAAATAGGCATTTCAATGACATCCTACCACGTTGCAACCCTTGTCTTTGAGACAATCCGCGTTATCTCCTGAAGAAGAACGGGGCCATGAGTTGGCCCGTCCCACAAGATAAGGTCGTGACATGACAGACCAGAAGACTACGCCGGAAACTGTAAACGACGTGCCTGAGCAGGGCGTCGAGACCCCCGGCATGAACGAAACCGGCGGCGAAACGCTGGAAGAAACCACGCCGGAAGCGCGCATTGAGGCTCTTGAAGCCGAAGTGGCAGAACTCAAGGATCGCTGGGTCCGTTCTGAAGCAGAGAACCAGAACATCCGCGCCCGCGCCAAGCGGGATGTGGAAGACGCTCGTCAGTACGCCATCCAGAAATTTGCGCGTGACGTTGTCGAGGCAGCCGAAAATCTTCAGCGCGGCCTCGCCTCCCTTCCGACAAAGACCGAAGGCGAAGACAGCCTCATCACAAAGCTGCGTGAAGGAATTGAAGGCACGGAACGGTCCTTCATCAACATTCTGGAACGTCACGGCATCACCTGTGAAGACCCGACCGGCAAGCCGTTTGATGCCAACCTGCATCAGGCCATGGCGGAACAGCCCTCTGATCAGCATACGCCCGGCCACGTCATGCAGTCCTGGACGCCAGCATGGCTTCTGAAGGGCCGTTTGCTGAAGCCAGCCATGGTTGTTGTCGCTAAGGGAACGCCGGAAGCTGATGCAGCAAAGGCGTCTCCGGGTCTCGACACGACCGCCTGATCCCGCTCACGCAGGATTTCTTTTTGCGGAACGTCAGCTCTAATGGTTGGCGTTCCGTCAGACCCTGTTAGAAAATAGGGTCATGAGTCGCATTCTTGTCATCAAGCTCGGTGCTCTGGGCGATTTCGTTCAGGCGTTTGGGGCCTTCGCTTCGATCCGGGCTGCGTTCCCGCACGACAGCATCACCCTGCTGACGACCCCTCCCTTCGTGGAACTGGCAAAAGCCGCCCCCTGGTTCGATGATGTCACGACGGATCGTCGCCCGTCTCTGGCACACCCAGTCGCTCTGCTTCGCCTGTCGCGTGCGCTGCGCGGATTTGACCGCATTTTTGATCTCCAGACCTCCGGGCGGTCTCGCACCTATTTCCGGCTGGCAGGCAGACCACGCAACTGGTCCGGCATCTCTGACGGCTGCTGCCATCCGCATGCCAATCCGTCGCGCAATGAAATGCACACCCTGACCCGCCTTGAAGACCAGCTCCGTGCCGCCGGTCTTCAGCCCATTCCGCGTGAGGTTCCGGAATGGCTGAAAGGACATGGGCCAGAGATTTCCGGTCGATCTGTCGTGCTTATTCCCGGAGCGGCCCCGCATCGGCCACAGAAACGCTGGCCCGTCACGCGGTTTTCAGAGGTCGCTCAAGCTGTTGCTGCCCGCGGCCTGACTCCCGTCATTGTAGGCTGTGCGGCCGAAAAGCCTCTTGCTGAACAGATTTTGCAGGACTGCCCGAGCGCCCTGGACCTCACAGGACAGACCAGTCTGGTTGAGCTGGCGGGCGTTCTCCACAGAGCTGACCTTGTCATTGGCAACGATACCGGTCCGATCCATCTGGCCGCAGCTATGGATCGTCCTATCATCGCCCTGTTTTCCCAAGACAGTGATCCGCGCCTGACGGCTCCACTTTCGCTCACATCGGGACGCACAACCATTCTGGATGTTCCAGATCTGGCTCTGTTACCTGCATCACGCATAGAGGCTCTCCTCCCCGCATGACAGTTATCCGTTGCGTCACGATGCAGAAAAACGAGGCCGCGCTTCTTGAGCCATGGATCCTCTGGCACGGGGCCATTTTCGGTCTCTCCAATCTGACCGTTGTCGACAACGGCTCTACAGACCCACACGTCCAGGATGTGCAGAAGCGTTATGAAGCGCAGGGTGTGCAGATCATCCGCAAATATCGGTCCCAAAAGGATTTTTTGCGGAAGGGGGAAATCTTCACGGACATTATCCGGGGCTGGGATGCAGAGAATGCCTGTGATTTCGCACTCCCCATGGATTGCGATGAATTTCTTGCGTTCTTCCTCGACCGCCTATCGGTGGACCCGACGGAAATCCGTGCGCAGTTCGAGCTTCTGAAAGACGAACAGGCGACCCTGATTACCGATCGCCTTCTCCTGAACGTGCCGAATGCTCCCAATTACTACCGCCCCCAGTCGGTTCCGAGGGCACTGTTTAAGGCTCATACGATTGTGGGACTGGATCGGGGCCTGCATGCCCCGCAGACCATCTACCCAGAGCGCTGCGTGCGGACGCCCTTTGTGCATCTTCACCTGCACAATCGACCTGACTACGAAGACATACGCCGCTTTGCCCGTCAGAAGCTCGCTCATATCGCTGGCGCAATCCCTGGCGAAAAGCCAAGAGCGGGCCAGATCACACCTGAGAACCCCAAAGAGGGATATCATCTTCGGTACTATTTTCAGGCCAGCCAGGAAGATTTCCTCCGCAGCTACCTGCACACGCCCGATATTTATGCGCCCGTCATCGCAGACCATTTCCGGACGTTAGGCGTAGATCCTGCGCCAATCCTCGGAGATACGGCCGCGCCGCAGTTCCCGGTGCATGTTCCGCAGAATTTTCTGGCCCATCGTCGACTGCAAGACGGATCACAGCACGAATACGTTCTGTTTGACCCCCTCTCCTATGCCCACGAGAATGAAGATGTGGTGAAAGACGCCTTTTATGGCATCTGGCCGCTGATCCATTACATGGACGCCGGGTGGCGCGAAGGACGGCGCCCGAATGTCAGCGGAATGGAGCCATTTCTGCTTCAGGCGACAGTTCCTACCGTATAAATCCGCTTTCCGGCCGGTGCAGGGCTTGCGGCCAATCCCCGATTGGGGCCATTTACGCGTGTCTTTTTCCCGGCAGAGGGCTGCCGGGAGCAATCGCAGAGGAGCGATCCCATGCCCGCCATCACACTCCCCGACGGAAGCGTCCGCACGTTCGACGGGACCGTGACGGGCACGACTATCGCGGCCTCCATCGGTCCGGGGCTGGCAAAAGCTGCCCTGGCCATGGAGGTGAACGGCAAGCTCGTCGATCTTTCAACCGAGATTACGGACGATGCGGCCGTCAAGTTCGTCACCAAGAAGGACGATGCCTCACTTGAGATGATCCGCCATGATGCGGCGCATGTTCTGGCAGAAGCCGTGCAGTCGCTCTGGCCGGAAACGCAGGTCACGATCGGTCCGAGCATCAAGGACGGCTTCTATTACGACTTCTCCCGCGAGAAGCCGTTCACGCCGGATGACTTCGAAGCCATCGAAGCCAGGATGCGCGAAATTGTTGCTGCCAATGCCCCTTTCACCCGTGAAGTGTGGGACCGGGACGAAGCCATTCGCTTCTTCGAAGAGAAGGGTGAGGACTTCAAGGCCGAACTGATCCGCGATCTGCCTGAAAGCGAGCAGATTTCGATCTACCGTCAGGGCGAATGGCTCGATCTCTGCCGCGGCCCGCATCTTCGCGGCACAGCAGACGTTGGCACGGCCTTCAAGCTTATGCGCGTGGCCGGTGCTTACTGGCGTGGTGACCATCGCAACCCCATGCTGACCCGCATTTACGGCACAGCCTGGCGCGACAAGAAGGAACTGGACGCTCATCTGATGCGTCTGGAAGAAGCCGAGAAGCGCGATCATCGCCGCATTGGCCGCGAGATGGACCTCTTCCACATTCAGGAAGAAGCCGTCGGGCAGATCTTCTGGCACCACAAGGGCTGGCGTCTGTACACGGTCCTTCAGGACTACATGCGCCGCGCACAGTCCCGGAATGGTTACGAAGAAGTCCGCACGCCACAGCTTGTGGACCGTGCACTCTGGGAAGCCTCTGGTCACTGGGACAAGTACCGCGAGAACATGTTCATCGCGCAGGTCGAGGATGAGGACAAAACCCTCGCCCTGAAACCGATGAACTGCCCGTGCCATGTGCAGATCTTCCGCCATGGCCTGCGGTCTTACCGTGAACTGCCGTTGCGTATGGCAGAGTTCGGCGCGTGCCATCGTTATGAGCCGTCCGGCTCGCTGCATGGCATCATGCGCGTTCGTGGCTTCACGCAGGATGATGCTCATATCTTCTGCACGGACGATCAGATTGCGGATGAAACCGCAAAGTTCGTGAGGATGTTGGCCGAGGTTTATACGGATCTGGGCTTCGAGAGCTTCCGCGTGAAGTTTTCGGACCGTCCGGAGACGCGCGCCGGCTCTGACGAAGTCTGGGATCGGGCCGAAGGCTCGCTCAAGACGGCCTGTGAAATCGCTGGTGTTGAGTACGAGTACAACCCTGGCGAAGGCGCCTTCTATGGCCCGAAGCTGGAGTTCGTTCTAACGGATGCCATCGGGCGTGACTGGCAGTGCGGTACGCTTCAGGTGGACTATGTACTGCCGGAACGTCTGGATGCGTCCTATATTGGTGAAGACAGCCAGCGTCATCGCCCGGTCATGCTGCACCGCGCCATTCTGGGCAGCTTCGAGCGCTTCATCGGCATTTTGATCGAGCAGTATGCTGGCAAGTTCCCGCTCTGGCTGGCACCGACGCAGGTTGTGGTGGCGTCCATCGTCTCCGATGCTGCTGATTACGCCAATGAGGTTGCTGCCGAACTGAAGGCAGCCGGGCTTCAGGTTGTAACCGACGTTCGCAACGACAAGATTAACGCCAAGATCCGCGAACACAGCCTTGCGCGCGTTCCCGTTATTCTGGTGGTTGGACGCCGTGAAGCAGAAGAGCGCAAAGTGGCGATGCGTCGCCTTGGCGGCGCCAATCAGGAAATCCTGGGACTCGAAGAAGCTGTAAAAACTCTCACAGCCGAGGCCACCCCACCTGATATTGCCCGGTTTTCGAAGGATTGAGCGTAATACCCTTGCGCCCGGAAGGGCGCAGGACTATGTGCAAAAGGAATGGGATCGGCAAAGATCGAAACCCGCCCCTCTTTGACGAGGCGCGGGCGTTCGGGTCGGGGCTGGTCCTTGTATGAAAATTACGACAGGAGCTGACCATAGCTAGACCGCCGATGCAGGCCGCGCCCACACGTGAGGGGCCGCGCGTCAACGAGGAAATCCGTGTTCCGCAGGTTCGTCTGATTGACGAAGAAGGCGAAATGCAAGGCGTCATGACGACCCGGGATGCTCTGATGCGTGCTTTCTCGGTTGGCCTTGACCTCCTGGAAATCAGCCCGACCGCTGTTCCCCCTGTTGTGAAGATTTTGGACTACGGCAAGTTCAAGTACGAGCAGCAGAAGAAGAAGAACGAAGCCCGCAAGAAGCAGAAGGTCGTTGAGATCAAGGAAGTGAAGGTTCGTCCCGGCACGGGCGAGCATGACTTCCAGACGAAGCTCAAGGCCATCAACTCGTTCCTGGATGACGGCGACAAGGTAAAGGTATCCCTTCGCTTCAAGGGCCGTGAAATGGCTCACCAGGAGTTGGGTGCAAAGATGATGGAGCGCATCCGCATCGAGGTCGAAGAAAAGGCCAAGGTTGAGCAGATGCCCCGTATGGAAAACCGTCAGATGCTCATGGTTATAGCTCCGCGCTAAAACCGGGTTCCTACGCGATCCACAGGAAAAGCAGCCTTCTTCGGAAGGCTGCTTTTTTTATGCCTTTAGTCTTGGAGCTCGCCTATTCGCCGGACTCATGCTGATAGCCGCGATACAAATCCATGAGCTGGACAAGAGTGAGCCGGACATCGTCAACCACACTCCCCCAATCTCCTGCCACAGGCTGACGGAAAATTCGCATATCCGGATACCAGGTGGTCTGAGTTCCTGCATCTCCCCAACGCCAGCAAGCATCAGAGCGTGACAGCATCCAGACGGGTTTACACAGCCCACCCGCCAGATGAGCCATGGACGTATCCACCGTAATCAGAAGATCCACACCTGAGAGTCTGGCAGCGGTATCAGCGAAATCGAGAATATTTTCCGTCCCATCAACCAGTGGTAGTCCGGTTTCAGCAACTTGATGGCGGGCTGCTCCGATTTGGAAACTTACGAAACGCACGCCTTTTACTGAAAACAAAGGCCTCAATGTCTCCAGCGACATGCTGCGGCGGCGATCCGTCTGCGTTGCACGCAGATCATGAGGTCTTGGATCTCCGCTCCAGACAAGCCCGACGATAAAATCCGGAGGCTGGCAGGAACCTTGAACCTGGGCGCTGAGCTTGCCTCCCTGAGTTGTCATGTCTTCTTCTGACACAGACAGATAGGGAAACTGTCCAACAAACTCTGCCGTCAGTCCGAGCCTCACGGGAAGGCTCAGCATCGGGCAATGATAGTCGAAGCTGTCGGCAGGATCGAGAACCGAGACTACCCGGGATACGCCCGCTACACGCTGAACCAGTCGTACCAATGGAACTGGAACCTGCACCACAACTTCTGCCCCCCTCTGGGCCAGTATCGGCATCAGGCGGATGAAATGCAGAGTGTCTCCATATCCCTGTTCGTGATGAACAAGAATGGTGCATCCCTTCAGGGATTCCCCTTCCCAGACTGGCGCGTCGATATCAGCCCTGACTGTTCTCGAAGAGAGCCAACGACTTTCGTATTCCTGCCATCCTAAAAGAAAATCACCCGATTTCAGCAAAGCCGTCGCACGGCCGAAACGGATAACGGGATGATCAGGAGACCGTTGAAGCGCAGCATCGTAGAACTGCAAGGCTTCTGCAGAGCGGTTCAAACATTGGAGAATATGCCCGGCGTTATTGAGAGCGTTTGCATCATCCGGTTGCATTTTCAAAGCAGACTGTGCGAAACCCAGCGCCGCTTCAAACTGTCCATCGCGTGACAGAACCATACTCAGGTCGGTAGCGTATTCAGGAATAGCCGGGTCCTGCTGCACGGCAGTGTCCAGGGCTTTGATAGACCCTCCCAGATCATCCTGATGCAGCAGGGCAATGCCCAGTCGATGCCAGACCCTTGCCGCATGAGGCCTTGCTTCGAGGGCTTTGCCATAGAACAGGGATGCCCTTTCCCAGCACTCAAGACGCTCATAAACGCCACCAAGAAGAAAAATGCTCTCAGGCCTTTCTGGCAAAAGCGTTTCTGCCTCTCGCAGAACGTCGATAGCACTCTCACGCTGCCCCACTTCTTCCAGGCCGACTGCTACTCGCAAATATTCTGTGAAGGTACGACGTGTAAGCAGACAGGGGCTGGGGGAAAGTGTGGTCATTCCGACTCCTCGTCCTTTGTCTGTAAGAGGAAATTCTTAAGAATTCCTCAAACTCCATTCGTTCATCACATCGTTTCTGAGACCATATCTTTGATACGAATGAAATAAATTAATAATTTAAAAGAAATTCTCTTTTAAAATTGGACATTACAAGTCCGAAAATATTTCCAATATTTATAAAATGAGCCTCTCAGTGCATCTTATGGGCGTTTGAAAAAGAGGCTGTGATCAGAAATAAATCCGATTTCAGATCAATCATTGGGTGTCTTGGCTACGATGTTGCGCTAAGAGCGCTTTCTATTTTGTTTTCAAGGCCTCCCCGGGCTTTAACCCGCCTGGAATGGACTCCATGACCCATCCGACGACGAACCCGGCTTCACGCCCCGCCGCGCCATTTGCGGAATTTCTACTCTCACGCGCACCACGCTCACCGCTCCGTAACGCTGTTTCCGCTGCTCACTACCGCCCCGAGGCGGAATGTGTGGACGCGCTGCTGCCGCGTGCTGACCTGACACCTGAGCAGGATCGTCAAGCTACCAGAATAGCCCACGGCCTTGCTGAGGCCGCACGAGACTCCTCGCCCGATATTGTGGGGAGCCTTTTGCAGGCATTCCCTCTGTCTTCACCTGAAGGGCAATCTGTTCTGGCTCTGGAAGAGGCACTCCTGCGCATTCCGGATTCTGCGACTCAGGATGCGCTGATCCGTTCTCTCGTGGGAGCTACCGACTGGGGACGGCATATCAGTAAACGCCGTGTGTCGGTTGTGAACTCGATTGCGTTGAACCTGTCCCTTGCAGGACGTTTCAACCAGAGCAAGGGGTTCAGCCTTCGTCGGCTAACCCTTCAGACATCTACTCCCATGGTTCGTCGCAGTCTGGAAAAAGCTATTCGTGCCGTAGGGAACGGATTCATTCTGGGCTCTACGCTGGCTCAGGCTCTGAGACTGTCCGCCCCTGCAGAAAAATACGGGCTGACATATGCATATGATCCGCAGGTCAACACCGCTCTGACGGCTCATCAAGCCCTCGATGCCCTTACCGTCTATGAAGACGCACTGGAAGATATCAGCCAACACGCGGGCATCACCGGCGACTTTCATGACCGCCCGATGCTGTATGTACGTCTGCCCGCATTGAGCGCGCGATTCAGCCGTTTCAGACGCGAGCGGATCATGACAGAGCTGTTGCCGATCCTGCAAAGGCTTACCATCCGGGCACGGCAACTGGATGTCGGCATCCTGCTCTCCAGCGAAGACAGCACACATCTTGAGCTGACGCTGGATCTGCTTGAGGCTCTCTGTGTGTTGCCTGAACTGGGGAACTGGAACGGGCTTGGCATGACCGTCCAGACCTATGATCGTCGTGCTTCAGCTGTCGTAGATTTTCTTATTGATCTGGGACGGCGCACCGGGCGCCGCGTTCTTGTCAGACTGGTCAAAGGCTCCTGCTGGAATTCGGAAATTCGACAAGCCCAGAAAACCGGACTGGCTGACTTCCCTGTTTTCACGCGCCGTTGCCACACGGATGTGAGTTATCTCGCCTGCGCACGACAGCTTCTTGAATCGCTGGATGCCACCTACCCGCAGTTTGCCACCCATAACCCGCGGACTATTGGTCATATTCTGGCGCTCGCAGGGCAGGTTCGGCCGGGAGATTTTGAGTTCGCATGCCTGCATGGGCTGGGGCTGGCTCTCGCGCAGCATCTGCGAAACCAACAGGGCATGAACCTGCCCTGCCGGGTTCATGCTCCCATTGGAGAAGTCGCGGCACTCATGCCCAGTTTCGTCAGACAGCTACTGGAAAATGGAGCTGCCTCGCTTGTTGTCAGCCGCGACGAAGATCCGGCCATTACGATCGAAGCGTTAACGGCTGACCCCGTCGAGGCAACACGCGCCATTCTGAGAACCGAGCGCCCTAATCGTGCGGTTCGTGCACCGTCAGATATTTTCCAGCCTGGGCGACGCAACGCGGCAGGTCTGGATCTTTTCAACGAGCTGACACTTCGTGTCCTCCATGAAACCCTTGATGGAGATGCGCCCTTCCTCCACGCCCGAGCTCTGACGCCGGGTGTCACCAGTCAGCACGACCGCTCCCGTCTGCTCTACAACCCCGCAGACCGACATGACCCGATCGGAGACGTTGTCGAGACTGATGGAAAGACACTGCTGTCTGCACTGGAGACAGCGGAGCGTGCGCTTGCCAGTTGGGCAGGCAGCAGCCCTGAAGTGCGGATTGCCTGTCTGGGGAAAGCTGCTGATCTGATTGAGGCCCACCGGATTGAGCTAATGGCGCTTCTGGTACGGGAAGCTGGAAAGACCCTTCCAGCTGCTCAGGATGAAGTCCGTGAGGCCGTCAGTATTCTTCGCCATGATGCGGAACGCCTGCAAGGGCGAGATTATCATTTGCAGGCCTCACCGCTCGGCCTTGTTGCGTGTATCAGCCCCTGGAGCAGCCCACTGGCGGCGTTCGTGCAACAGATTTCCGTCTCTCTTGCCGCGGGAAACGTTGTTCTGGCCAAGCCAGCCGAGCAAACCCCGTTTATTGCAAGCCGCACCGTTCAGCTTCTGCATGATGCTGGGATTCCACCTGAAGTTCTGCACCTTTTACCCGGCGACGGATCGGTGGGAGAGCGTCTGGTAGCTGATCACCGGGTCGATGCCGTGATGTTCACCGGCTCAACGCCCGTTGGCAAAGCCGTTTCACGCCAGATCTTTGATCGGCAGGGGCGCACGGGCACACCTGTTCCTCTTGTGGCGCGCACGGGTGGACAGAATGCAATGCTGGTCGATAGCTCCGCGCATGCAGAACAGGTCGTGCAGGATATTCTGAGCTCTGCTTTTGACCGTGCGGGGCAACGCTGTTCGTCTCTTCGTATCCTGTTGATCCAAGAAGACTGTGCAGACCATGTTCTTGAGCTTCTGAAGGGCGCAATTCAGGATCTGGCTATTGGGAATCCGGCACGCCTTTCAACGGATATCGGGCCAATTATTTCTCCGGAAGCCCGGACAGAAGCGATGGATCATATTGAAATGATGCGTCGGGCAGGCCGAACGGTCTGGTCCCCCGAACTGGGTGAAAACTGTCGATACGGCCATTTCCTTCCCCCGACGCTGATTGAAATCGGCCGCGTTGCCGATATTCCGCATGAAGTGTTCGGGCCGGTCCTGCATGTGCGTCGCTTCAATCGCAACGAAATGGACGGCGTGATCGACGCTGTAAACTCCATGGGGTACGGCCTGACTTTTGGCGTTCATTCGCGTGTCGCCATGACAGTGGATCGCACGACTAACCGCATTCAGGCGGGGAACATCTACGTCAATCGGGCCATAACAGGGGCAGTTATTGGCTCACAACCTTTTGGTGGGTCCGGACTTTCCGGTTGTGGCCCCAAGGCAGGCGGTCCTTTTGCCCTCCGCCGCATGAGTGCCAGCACATCCCCATGGTTTGCGCCTAAAGATGCAAATCCGGGTAGTATCCCGCGCCATGCGCAGAGTTTGGTGACGTTTCTTGAAAGCCGGGATGCCGTCTCAGCCCGCCAGATCCGACAGGATATTGCGCATGCCATGACGGGCTTCTCAATGACACTGCCCGGCCCCGCTGGAGAGACCAACACACTGACACTCAAGCCCTGTGGCCCGGTACTCTGCGCAGGTGAAAGCTGGCCTGCCATTCTCAGGGCTGTCGGTATGGCTCTGGGAACCGGCAACCCTGCTCTGGTTCTTGGCCCAGATCATGCACTGGACTGGATGCAGCGCCTCTCTCCCGGTTTGGCCGACCGTATCCAGCGCGTTGATCCAGGGGCCTTGCCGGAATGTGCTGTCATGATCATGGAAAGACACTCCCCCCGCGCGCTGCAGGCTGCCTCAACCCTGACAGCACGCGAAGGGCGCATTGTTCCCATTCATGTGTTGGATTGTCTGCGCCCCGAATGGCTTCTGGAAGAGCACGTCGTGACCGTTAATACAGCTGCCCTTTGCGGCGATCTGACCACGATGGCTCTGTCCTGAAAGCACTTCAGTGATGAAGACTGGCCGTAACGTCCCACGTAATTTTCTGCGTCTCTGAGCGGCCATCTTCAGCAGGGTCCAGGGAATAGACCTGATGAACAATCGCGTCATCCAGGTTGGTCATGGAAAAACTACCCTGCTGTGGCTGCTTCTTCTGTACGAAGCTGCCCAGAATGCTCTCGGTGGTGTCGTAATCCTTAAGCGCCGGATTTGTGAGAGCGATCATGGAGACATACTCGTAAAGAGACGGCCATGAGACGCCATCCATCTTCGAAAGATCTACCGTCACAGCCATATACTTGATCGTTTCGACCGTCTGTGATCCGAGGAAAGACGTCATTAACGGCTCATGTACATAAGCTGGGGCCATAAGTGTGGGACCAACATGCATGGGCATGTGGTAAGTGTCCTCAATCCCGACATCCGCAAACCAGCGAACAGGATAACTTTCCTGCAGGGCTTTCTTCACGCGTGGAGACGGAAGACGAATGTTGTCATTAAAGACGGGCGATGTGTCGAGACCCTGCATGAGATAGGGATCACGATCCAGAATATGGGAAATGAGATCATCTTCATGGACAGTCGCGAGAATGAAAAGACGGGGTATCCTGCAATTCGCCCGCAGGTGAACACCATATTTCGCAAAACGCTCCGCCAGATGGGTCTGAAAATTCTCTTCCACCCCGGCTGGAAAACCAATGAACTGCGAACAGACCCTTCGGTCCCAACGAGCAATCTGACGACCACTGGCAGGCTGAACGATTTCTTCCACGGCATGTCGGGTCTGATCGGCAGAGTAACCCTGTACGACCAGTTTCTCCTGAGCGTGAAGAGAGGGCGCGAAGGCAAACAATGCGGCAATAAGAGGCATCCAGACTTTCATGAAACAGCCCTTCACAACGCTTCATGTCAAAACATGTCTGAACTTTTCTATTTACACAACTATTTCGAATAAAAAATGAAGGTTATCTTATCGGCTGGCCTTGCGAACCAGCCGCTGGAGTACGGGCCGCACCTTCAAAAACTGCCCATACAGGGCCTCCAGGCCTTTAAGCACTAGCGGGTAACGGGCAATTTCTCCCAAAGGCTGGAGAATTGGGATGGCACGCCACATGGCCGCAAAAGCGGCCGCACCGTCATAAAGCTGCTCGCCCTCTCTGGCATGAAACCGGGCGAGCAAGGCCTCCCGATCCAGCGGGCAATCCGTAATGTCGCCAGAAGCATCAATGAAATCAATGTTCCCGCGCCAGTCGAGCCGACGCATAAGGGCGATTTCCCGCTGGCATAAAGGACAATTTCCATCATGCCAGACCGTCAAACGTGACATGTCAGGGAGCCAGTTCGGCTTCAACACTCACTGTGACGCGAAGAGTTTGTTCCTGCGGAGTGCCTTGTGGCGGTGTGAACGAATCGCTGGCAGCCCGGGCCGCCATCAGCATAACGGGACGTGGCCCTGGCTCTATGGAGGACACACGGATCTGCTTCAACCGGACCACATGCAAGCCGAGCGTTTTGGCACTTTCTTCAGCTTCCTGGCGAACTTTCTGAAGCGCCTGAGTGCGGGCCTGACGCAGGAGCGTTTCCCGTGTTTCGGAGTCCAAAGACCAGTCCAGCCCATCCATCATCAGGCCATGACTTTGCAACTTGCCTGACAGAGCAAGAAGCGACACAGCATCCTTACCGCTCAAACTCAGATCCTGACGAGCGGTCCAGCGCGTTGGGCCGTGTTCCGGCGTCTGGTCTGACAGGGAATAACTGCCAGCCTGAGCTTCAATCCCTGAGAGCCCGGATGCCGTTTTCATGGCTTCCGCCATATGGGCATTCAGGGCTTTCTGAGCCTCAATTGCAGAGGCACTCTCCGCCCGCCCGAAAAGACGTACCGTCAGAAGCGTTGGCGCTGCATGGGCTTCACCCGTGACTGTAAAATCAAGCTCTGTTCCAGTTGTCTGGGGTTCCGCTGCCCGTGCCTGACAGAAAATCGCCAGAGACAGGACAGCTAGCGGCGTGGCCAGACGGAAAAGACGCTTCATGAATGCTCCTCACTATGTTCCAGAAGCACCAACGCACGACGCAGCCTTGCGATCCCTGCGCGCAAATGGTGATGCTTGCAGAGTGTATCGCCCTCTGTGCGCAGGCGGCGCGCATCATCCATGGCTCCTACAGGAATGCCATGTGGCGTCGCCAGAAGATGGTCCACATTTTGTGTAAGCTGCGTGCAGTATTCCGCACTGTCAGAGGTCACGGAAATGACGCCCTCTTCTTTCCCGCTAACAGGTCGGGCAGGCGCATTCTGCGATGGCGTATGCCCAACGGGGGCAGCCGCGAGGCTTCCCACCAGACCCAGAAGACAGACAGACATTGGAGGCAGAAGACGCATTCGGCCTTCTTTACATGGTCTCACCTAAGCCACGTGTGAGGGAGGAATGAAACTTCCGTCATGCGGTGAGGGTCTTTGTATTCTGAATGGCGGGCAGAAGCAGCGTTACCCGTAGCCCTGGCTTTCCAGCAGCAAGCTCCATAGTTCCACCGTGCAATTGAACGACAGCCTGCACCAACGAAAGGCCCAGCCCTGCGCCTGGAGTGTTTCGTGCTGTTTCGGCGCGGAAAAACCGCTCTGAAGCACGGGCCATATCCTGTTCGCTCATACCTGGCCCCTGATCCGAGACACTGATGGCAACACGCCCTTTCTGCATCACAGCGGCAAGTGTGATTGTCGTGTTCTCCGGCGCAAACTTGATGGCGTTATCCAGAAGATTGGCAACGGCCTGCTGGAGAAGATGCGGGTCTCCATTGACCCGCGCCAATGCCCCGATCCGGAAATCGAGTTTCAGGCCAGCATCTTCCATGGATGCTTCATAAAGCTCGCTCAGACCTTCCAGCAAAGGCGGAATGTCCAGCACTGTAAACGCCGCCCGCTGCGCGCCCGCTTCAAGTTGGGCGATACGCAGAAGAGCTTCGAAAATGGACGTCACATGGTCCAGATCCAGAACGGCACGATCAATCGCCGCACGGAGCTCGTCTTCAGACGTGGCAGTCAGGCTCGCATCTTCCAGACGCGCGCGTGCTCGTGCAATGGGTGTTCTCAGGTCATGGGCAATGGCATTCGAGACCTGCCGCACGCCATCCATCAAACGGTTGATACGTTCGAGCATGGTGTTGACCGTCTGAGCGACAAGATCGGTTTCATTGCCGGTCAGCGGTATACGACGACTGAGGTCTCCCTGCGCCACAGCAGACGTCGTGCGGGCAATGGAGCGCACGACCTGCCGGAAAATCCGCCGAATGGCGAGCGTCCCACCCGCCGCCAGCAGCGACACCATGACCCAGGCCCAGATAAGCGTATCGGTCAGAACGTGCCGGACGACCTGACGGCCGCGAACATCCCGCCCAACAATCAGGCGAAAGCCTTCCGACAGCGGAAAGGCGTGCATCTTGGCTTGAGTGCGAAAACCATCGCGGCGGATGGAGAGTTCATAAAACTCATCCATCTGGGTGATGACCACAGGCCAGCCCGGTAGATTTCCAGCATATTTGCGACCGTCAGGCCCAACGAGCAAATACAGCTCGTCATCCTCGACGTTCTGATCCAGTCGGTCCTGAATGGCGAGCGCCAGAGCTGCCGGGCCACCATGAACCCAGCGTTGTGCCAGATCGTGAGCATCCACCTGCACGGCAGCTTCGACCTGACGGTCAAGCTGGCCAGTCGTGTTCCACCAGATGAACGACAGGAATACGCCCGCAGAAATGATGAACACCAACCCGTAGGCGAGCGCAAAATTCAGCCCTGCAGACCGGATCGGCCAGCGCAAACGCTTCCCCAGACGGCGGAACCCGCGCCAGATTTTCACAGGTCAGTCCGCGCGCAGGATATATCCGGCGTTACGGATCGTATGGATGAGGGGCGTTGCAAACGGCTTGTCCACTTTCTGGCGCAGGCGTGAGACGTGCACGTCAATCACGTTAGTCTGTGGGTCAAAATGATAGTCCCACACGCGCTCCAGCAGCATGGTCCGCGTGACGACCTGCCCCGCATGACGAATCAGAAATTCCAGCAGACGAAATTCGCGGGGCTGAAGATCAATCTTCTCGTTCCCGCGCTTCACAGTCCGGGAAAGCAGATCCATCTCCAGGTCGCCCACAGTCAAACGTGTCTGAGGAGCAGATTCAGGCCGACCACGGCGGCCGAGCGCCTCAATCCGGGCCAGAAGCTCTGAGAAGGCAAATGGCTTGGTCATGTAGTCATCGCCACCGGCCTTCAGGCCAGCCACGCGTTCATCAACATCTGCCAGAGCGGACAGCAACAGAACCGGCGTCGCATTCTGCTGTCCACGCAGCGTTTCCAGAATGCGCAGGCCGTCAATCCCGCCGGGCAGCATGCGGTCCAGGATCACAACGTCATAATTTTCACTGACAGCCAGAAACAGACCATCCTTGCCGTTATCCGCCTCATCCACGACGTGCCCGGCTTCACGCAATCCCTTGAGCACAAAGGCGCGGACTGTGGAATCGTCCTCAACGAGCAGGATACGCATTGATTTTACTCTCTTCCTTCCGGGCGACTGGGCGCCGTATCAGGGCCTCAGAATACCGGCTTGTGTCCACGGGTCAAAGTGGAGGCTCGATCAGTTATCCGCATTCTTGGGGCGTGGTCCGATATGAACGGGAAGCGTCAGGTCCGTGCCGCCACGCCTGACGCCAAAATTCAGAACCATGCCCGGTCTAGCCGCAGCGATGCTTCGCAACAGCATACGGGCGCTGATGACGGGCGCTCCATCTACCTGCCGCACGATGTCGCCACGGCGCAGACCGCTTTTCTGGGCCGGTCCACCGTTATCGACACCCGCAATACCGACGTCCGTGTCCCCGTCATCAAGAGTAATACCGAGCCAGCCGTGCTCGACATGTCCAGTTGCTTCGATTTCAGCCACGATCGGGGCGACGATTTCGGACGGAATACCGAAGCCAATGCCTACGGAGCCCCCAGCAGGCGTCACGATGGCAGCATTCACCGCCACAACCTGTCCCCGCATATTGAAGGCCGGACCGCCAGAATTCCCTGGATTAATGGGGGCGTCGAGCTGAATGAAATCGTCCAGAGAGCCGATCCCCAAGTCACGCCCTACGGCAGAGACGATGCCCGCCGTCACGGACGAACCAAACCCGAACGGGTTCCCTGCCACCAGAATCCAGTCTCCGATATCCGTCTGGCGGCTGTCGCCCCAGGTGACGTGCGGCAGCGGCTCAGGACTATCGACCTTGATGACGGCAATATCCGTCAGCGGGTCAGCTCCCAGAAGGCGTGCCGGCATTTCATGACCGTTGGAAAGGGAGACGACCACCTTGTCCGCTCCACCGACAACGTGCCGGTTAGTCACAATGATTCCGGTCGCATCCACGATGAAGCCCGAGCCTGCTCCAACCATTTCGTCCTGCTGGCGCTTCATGCGGTCATGATAGCGCTTCTCCAGCGGGGTTCCCTTGATTTGCGGGGGAACGTGATCATGCCCGTCCGGGCTGCTCTGGGTAATGGCAATGTTCACAACGGCCGGAATGACCTGACGCACAAGCGGCGCAAAACTCAGAGGACCGTATTTAACCAACAAGGGAGGAAGTGCCGGTGCCGCGGCCGGAACCGGCGGCTGCGTCGGAATCCCGTGTGCGTCCGTGCTTTCTCCTGCCAGATGGCTGTCCGGACTAACGGACGAAAGCGGTTTGACGGCCTGCTGTTGAATGGTCGTTGTAGCAGGCTGAGATGTGGGAGCGTGTTGCTCTCCGTGGCTGTGCAGACGCAATGCCAGCATCAGGCCTACTGTCACGACAGTCGCTGTTCCGGCCCCGATTGCAGCGGCCTGAAAAGAGCGATTCATGGGAAACAGGTCACGAACATCGTCATGTTTCAGCTGCTAACACAAAACCGTCAAAGCTCCTAAAAGAAGCCGCAGACAGGGGTTTCCTGCCACGCCGGAGGGAAATGTAAAAACCCGATAATAATCATTTTGGAAATCATACCATTCCATCATTTCTATTTTTTAAAATATCTACTTTTCATACTTTCTAGGCAGTTCTTCTGCTTCGAAAGATTTTCCCGATGCTCACCAATCTTCTGCCTCGCGATGCCCTTCTTCTCACAGGTCGCGTATTGCTCGCCGGTCTCTTCCTCGTCATGGGATGGGGCAAACTCGCGGACTTCCCCGCAGCAGTCTCTTACATGGTTCAAACCGGCGCGCCTGTTCCAACCCTGTCAGCCATCCTCGCTATCGTCGTGGAACTGGGGGCAGGACTGGCTTTGCTGGGCGGGATTTTAGTGGAGCCCATCGCGATTGTTCTTGCCCTCTACACCATCGTGACAGGGCTGATCGGCCATCATTTCTGGACGATGTCCGGAATGCTCCGCTACGACATGATGATCCATTTCTATAAGAACATCAGCATTGCAGGGGGCCTGCTCGCTCTTGCCGCCGCTGGTCCAGGACGCTTCGCAATCAGGCTCCGCTAAAAGCTTGCCGCAGACAGGTCATTCCTTGATGGTAACGGTAACTTCGTTTTCTCAAGGAATAACCTGTCATGCGCATGTCCCGTCGCTCCCTGCTCGCTCAGTCCGCCGGGTTTGCATCCTTGTCTCTGCTCCCGAATATGACCCTCGCTGCACCTGCCCAACGAAAAGTCATTTTCGATACAGATCCCGGCATCGATGACGCAATGGCGCTTCTCTTGCTGCATGGCACGCCAAACATCGAGCTGATGGGCATTACGACTGCGGCCGGCAATGGGTTGATCGACACCACAACACGCAATGCACTCTATCTGGCCGAACGCTTCCGGATCCATGTCCCGGTTTCAAAAGGCCAGGGCGCGTCTCTGGATGGTGTGACGTCGTCCCCTCCTGTCACCATTCATGGACGAAACGCTCTGGGAGATATTCCTCTCTCGACAGTCCACAAAAAACTCGATCCTCGCCCCGCGCATGATCTCATCATTGATCTGGTGCGCGCCAACCCACACGAGATCACTCTCGTCGCGACAGGACACATGACAAATCTCGCGCTTGCTCTGCGCAAGGCGCCAGACATTGCCAGTCTGGTGAAGGATGTTGTGCTGATGGGCGGCGCATTCGGGCATCACGATGCACGGGGAAATGTGACACCCGCGGCGGAAGCCAATTTCCATGGGGACCCCCGAGCTGCCGATGAGATCTGTGCCGCTCCTTGGCCTGTGACAATCGTAGGGCTCGATGTCACGACACAAACTCTGATGACAGACGCCTACTTCGAAAACCTGCGCCAGCATGGAGGCCAGTCAGGCCGTTTCCTGTGGGATATCACGCGGGTCTACATGACGTTTCATCGAGGACTTGGTCTGGACGGCATTTATGTCAACGATGCCTCTGCCGCAGCGTACGTGATTGCGCCGGAATTGTTCAAAACCCAGAAAGGTGCCGTTCGCGTCTCGACGGAAGGCGTTACCCGTGGTGAATCTGTTCAGAAAGCAGACGGTCGGGTTTATCCATCCGGAGACTGGGACAATCGCCCATATGTTCAGATCTGCACGGAGGTGGACGCCGAGGGCGTGCGTTCCCTGTTCCGTAAGGCAGTTTTCCAGGTGGCCTGATGGAACCTAGCGTTTGGGACGTGGCTTTGGCGGTTCAGCCGTTGCCGGATCTTCTGGCCAGTCATGCCTTGGGTAGCGCCCGCGCATGTCCTTGCGCATATCTGACCAGCTCCCTTTCCAGAAACCGGCAAGATCAGCAGTAATGGCCTGTGGACGGCCAGCTGGTGAGAGCAATGCACACTGAAGCGGCACGGCGCCATCAGCGAGCAACGGCGTTCCGACCGTGCCATAGAATGCCTGTGCTCGTGCAGACACTGTTGGCACGGCCCCGGTATAATCAATGTCGTGGGTGCTGGCTTTGAGCGTCAGGCGAGGCGGCAGCTTTCGATCAAGTGCGGAAAGGTCGCTATAGTCCATACGGGCCCGAAGAATGGACAGAAGATCGAGAGCTTTCACCTGAGTCAGACGATCGCAGCCTGCGAGATATGGCTCCAGCCATGCCAGATCATCAGCAAGAGCAGCCATCGACAGGTCCGGCAGATGAGGCGCGTAGGTCGCGCGTGCATGCGCCACACGGGCCTGGAACTGAAACGCCGGGTCAGACCAGTTCAGAGCACGGGCAAGATCAGCCGCGATTTGCTGTAGAAGAAGTGCCTGTGCCTCCTCAAACGTCACTTCCGTATTGCGATCACGCAGGATCAACGCACCCAGACGCAGCCTGCGTCGCGCGATGATCCGACCTGACGCCCCATCCAGACTGGTTTCAACCTGCTCGGTTGTTCGATCCAGAAGCGTCTGGGGTAAATTTTCTGCGTCCAGAGGCGCCGCAAGCGTGATTTCCGTCGAAGTCCGCGTGTGAAAAGCTGCGGCAGCCAAAAGCTTTTCCCGCGCAAGACCATCATTAGCCTGCACACGGGCACTCCCGCCGCCGGCAAGCCGAAATCGTCCAATTTCTCCCGCAGCCTGAGCCACACGATCAGGAAAACCGGCGGCCAGAAGCGGCCCTGCATGAGACGGCATCGGGCTTAGTGGAAGGTCTTTGCCACCCATGCGACGCAGAAAGCGCTTCGCCGCCTGACGCATATGGAACAGGCTGGCCCTGTCCGCTCGTGGATCATCCCGCTCAAACAAAGCCAGACGTGTGCGGATGTCCGCTCCCGCAGATGCCCCGGAAGGCATATTCGGTCTGGGGCGCAAAGGATCACGCTCTTCCATAAGCGCGGCCAGGCAGGCTGCCGTCACACGCTCTGGAATGTTTTTCGCCGCACAGAGCATGGCCGCAAGACGCGGGTGAGTTCCGAGCCCCACCATCCGTTTTCCAAGAGCGGTAATCTGGTCGGCTTCATTCAGGGCACCCAAGTCACGCAACAACTCACGCCCACCCGCAAGCACTCCGGCAGGAGGCGCATCAAGGAGTGGCAACATGTCGGGCGCTGTTCCCATGACGTCCTGCCAGGCTGCCGTCACGAGAGCGAAGTCCGTTAAATCCGCAACAAGGATTTCGGGCGCGTCCTGTGGCCGCAAAGAGCGTTGCGTCGCCTCGGACCACAGACGGATCGCGACACCAGGAGACTGACGCCCGGCACGCCCCGCGCGCTGAGTGGCCGTTGCACGCGAAATCTTCAGTGTTTCCAGTCTAGATAGCCCTGTGTTGGAATCCAGACGTGGTGCCCGGCGCAGACCACCATCGACAACAATCCGAACCCCGGAAACCGTCACGGAAGTCTCGGCAATGGAGGTTGCCAGCACAACACGCCGTCTGTCGGAGGGCGCAATCGCGCGATCCTGATCTTCTGTCGTCTGTTCTCCATGAAGAAGAAAAACAGGAACAGCATCTCCAAGCAGAGCCTGTGTTCGGCGAATTTCCCCAACGCCGGGAAGGAACGCAAGAATATCGCCCTCTTCCTCTGTAAAAGCCTGCCGGATAGCGCGTGCGCAAGCCTCTGGCAGGTCACGCGGGTGCATTACATCCCGGGTGTGGCGTATATCGATGGGATACTGTCGGCCTTCACTCTCGATCAGGGTGGCCTTCATAAGATCTGTAAACGCGCGCCCATCAGGCGTTGCAGACATAGCCAGGATGCGAAGATCCGGCCTGAGTTCACGCTGGAGGTCCAGACAGAACCCCAAAGCCGCATCCAGATCCAGCGAGCGCTCATGCACCTCATCAAACAGAACAGCACCAACCCCATCCAATGTTGGGTCTGCTAACAGGCGTCGTACAAGCAACCCTTCCGTCACAACTTCAATACGCGTTCGGCCTGAGACTGCACTGTCGGTGCGCGTACGAAAGCCTACAGTTTCACCCGGTCGCTCTCCCAGCGTGGAGGCCATCCGTGCCGCGGCCCCTCGCACAGCAACACGACGAGGTTCGACCAGAATGATTTTCTGCCCCCCAAGCCATGATGCCTCAAGCAGCGCCAGTGGCGTCAGGGTTGTCTTACCCGCACCGGGAGGAGCAACGAGAACAGCATTCGGCTGTTGCTCTAATGTTTTCAGAAGATCAGGAAGAACAGCCGCAACCGGAAGGTCCGAAGAAAGGAAATCGCTCAGGACAAAACTCCGGAATTAGGGGCTCGACGTGGAACAGCAACACTGAGCGTAATTGGAGACAGATGTCTCAAAACCCGACTCTCTTCAATGGGTGCTCAGATGTGCAAGCGTCCACGTCCAGCTTCCGTCACCACCATCTTATTTCAGAGCAAACCCAAGCCGGTTGAGCACAGCTTTCATGACATGGCGGCCGCTCAACCCATGGTAGCTATCCACACGACTTGCCACGGTTTCAGACCATGCTCGCGGTGCAAGGCCCTGCTCCTGCTGATAGGCATCGGCAACGCGGTCATAAGCTGCGACACCTTCGGCTTCATTTGCGGAAGTGTAGCGTTCACGGTGCACCACGACATCCTGCCCCAGACGCGGCTTGTAACCGTTCTGAGCCGACGGATCAGGACGTCCCACACAGAGACCAACAACTGCAACGGTTTTGGGCGGCAGGTTGAGCAGCTTGGCAACGTCTTCCGGATGATTCCGCAGACCACCGATGTAAACAGTCCCAAGCCCCATGGACTCGAACGCCGTCACAGCATTCTGGGCAGCAATACCGACATCCAGCGTGCTCATGAGGAAGATTTCCTCATAATCCAGCGCTTCACTACCCTTGCCTGCCCGTTCCGCAATCCGTTCCAGACGCGCCAGATCGACGATCCAGGCCAGAAACAACGGTGCAACTTCGATATGCTTCTGATTACCGCAGAGTTCGGCAAGCTTTGCCCGCGTCTCCGGATTTTCGACCGCAACAACGGACCATACCTGCAGATTACTAGACGTTGCCGCAGAAGAGGATGCCGCGATTCCAGCTTCCAGCGTTCCGGGAGGCAGCGCATCCGGGAGATAGGCCCGGACAGAATGGTGTTTCAGAAGAGTCTGGAGAACCGGATTGTCCGGCAGGTCTTTTGGGGCGTCAGTGCGATAGCGGGTCTGCCACAGGGAAGAAATGCCGGACATGGTGGTTCCTCAGTCTTCGTAAGTGATGAGTGCGTTCAGCGGAACGTCCAGTTTGTCACGTCCCTTGAGACCTGCAAGCTCGATCAGCACGCTTGCACCCACAACTTCTGCCCCAACCTTACGCAACAGGTCGATGGACGCAGCAAGTGTGCCACCCGTAGCCAGAAGGTCATCAAGCACGACAACGCGCTGACCCGGCTTGATGGCGTCTACCTGGATATGGAGTTCGTCTTCACCGTATTCGAGGCCGTATTTCAGGGAAATCGTCTCGCCCGGCAGCTTGCCCGGCTTGCGCAACATGGTGAAGCCGCAGCCGAGGCGCTGTGCCAGAGGAGCTGCTGTCAGGAAGCCGCGGCTTTCGATGCCAGCCAGCAGGTCCGGCTGCCAGGCAGAGATGATACGTGCCAGACGGCCCGTAGCAACCTGCCAGGCTTCGGCAGAGCGGATCAGCGTGGAAATATCGTAAAACAGGATGCCCGGCTTCGGAAAATCGGGAACCTCACGGATGTAGTTCTTGAGGTTGAGCGGCTGGGGTTCCTGAAACGACATGGCGGCACTGCTTTCTTCTGGGCATGGCAAACAGCGGGCCATGTAGGGGACTCTTCCCCTTTAACTCAAGCCCGGATTGCGTTCCGGGCCTGATCGATGGCTTCAAGCAGTGCATTCCTGCGAAACGGCTTGGGCAAAACCGCCACGCTTTCTCCCATGAGTTGTCCCTCCTCAAAGTCTCCTGACATGAGAACAACGGCAAGGCTGGCATTCTGCTCCCGCAGTTTCCGGGCAAGGAGCAGGCCATTGAGCACACCTGGAAGATTGTAGTCCGTCACCAGCAGGTCTGCCGACCCGTCCCACGCCAAGGCACTTTCAGCATCCTCAACCAGATGAACGTCCCATCCTTCCCGCGTCAGAACCGTCTTCACCACAAGGGCCACGGCCACATCGTCTTCAACAAGAAGTACCTGCATCACTCTCAACTCCTTCAGGGCGCTGATGATGGCAGTCTGGGCCTCAGCAGAGCAAACACGGTTGCCGCGCAGAAGGCGAACACCAGAAAGCCCGCAAATGGAATGGCCGTCCCGGGGGACATCAGACCGAACAGCGCACTTGCTACCGCTCCGAACAGGTACTGCATTGTTCCTGCCAGAGCAGAAGCCGAGCCTGCACGTTCGGACTGTTCAGACAGAATGCCAACCATTGAATTGGGTCCAATGATGCCTGTTGGCGCCATTGTGATGACAAGCGAGATGATCAGCGGCCAGAGGAAGAAGGATCGAAGCTGTCCGCCCGCTGTCAGATCAACAGCGGAAATGACGGCCAGCGCCAGGAAAAGGATACTGCCTGTCAGGCTGATCCCCAACGCACTGAAAAGCATATGGGTCGTACTGACCTTCCCCACCACAAGCCCATTGATGGCGGAAGCCCCGATCATACAGACCGCGAACAGACCAAACAGCATTCCATAATGGAACGGAGACATGCCGAAGCGCTCTTCGAACAGCGTGGGAGCGCCTGTCAGATAGGTGAAGGTTACGAAGCCCAGAAAGCTCCAGACGAGGCCATTCGTAATGAAGCTGCGGGTCCGCAGAATATAGATATAGCGTTCGATGATGGAGAGAGGCCGCATGTCCCGGCGTTCCTGCGAGGGGAGCGTTTCCGGGAAGACTGTCAGGAGCATCAGGGTACAGAGCCCGCCATACACGGCCGTGGCCCAGAAAATGACCCGCCAGTCCACAAACTTCAGCGCAAAGCCACCCAGCATGGGCGCGAGAATCGGAACAACACCCTGCACGACGATCAGGCGCGACATGAGGCGGGATGCTTCATCACCTTCCGTCAGATCCCGAAGACATGCATTGGGAATCACCAGTCCGGCCGAGGCCATCAGAGCTGAAAAAACCCGACAGATGCACATGATGGTCATGGTCGGGGCCAGTGCGCAGCCGATCTCGCCGATTGTGTATCCGATCATACCAATCAGAAGCGGCAGCCGGCGGCCGAACCTGTCTGACACCGGGCCAATCGTGATCTGACCAATGGCCAGTCCGATAACCCAGGCAGCCATGGTGATACTGCCTGAACCGGGAGCAGAATGAAGCTGGCGTTCCATTTCAGGGAGGGCCGGGAGATAGATATCTGTGGAGACAGGTCCGACTGCCGTGAAGATACCCAGCATAAGCGGCAACCATCCCGGAATGGTGTCTCCACGCCGGAACGCCATGCTCTGTTCTGTCATTCGTTTCTGCCTGTGAAAAAGCAATGTTCAGAAGATGAGAAAGGACCCGTCCCTCACGAACGGATCAAACCAGTGAATCGTTCAGAACAAGATGTTCGAACGGTTATTCATCTGCCTGACGCAGGAGCAACGCTCCCAGAACGCCAGAAACCACAAACAGGCCACCCGCGAGACCAAGCTGGATCATATGACCAATACGTGTGCCAGCCCCTACCAGAACAAACACCAGGTTCTGAGGCAAACCGCCAAGGCAGGTTGCCAACGCAAAGGCTGGAAGCGGAAGTTCAAATAATCCGGCTGCCATGGAGACCAGCAGAGCAGACCCAACAGGCATAAGCCGCAAGGTCAGAACAGCACGGAAGGGTTTGCGATGAAGGATTCTTGCCAGCGCTGCATAATTCCTTTGCAGGCGGTCATGCAACCTTTGTCGAAATTTTACCGGTGCAAGCACTCTAGCCCAGCCATAAGCCGCCATCGCCCCCAGCATATACGCCAGAGAACACAGGCCCAGCCCACCCCAGACTCCAAACGCCAGCCCCGCGGCAATGCACAACGCCTGTCGCGGCAGACCGCAGGCACAATACGGAATGGCCAGTAGCAGGAACCAGACTGCTGCATAGGGAGTTTCGTGCCAATGCGGCGCGTTTTCCAGCAGACGATGAATGAAGGGCAACCGCTGCAACAGCGCCACACACAACAACATCGCACCAATCGTCAGAGCAGCACGCCAGGGCACAAGCTGACGAAACGTGCGCCGTAGTTCGGGATCAGGAGGGGAAGAGATCGGGCTGCCCATCTCCGCCGGATACCAGCGGAAACGGCACGCGGCTATGGCACGAGCAGATTTTGGAAAAGATATCCTTGTAGATATATCTTAAGATACTATATCGTACGACATATCGAATGAAGGAAAATACGATGTTCAAACATGATACCCATCGCGCTGAGCGCGGTTTCTCAAGGTTCTCCCAGGGTTTTGGTTTCGGCGGGCACAAGCATCGCAAGGGCGGTCGAAGCCGCAGCGACGCATCAAACAGCGAAGGAGAAAAAATGCAGGATCGTCCGGACTGCCGTGAAGGCGGATTTCCTCCAGAGCGTGGCGAACACGCAGGGCGCCGATTTGGAGGCCGAGGTGGCGAAGGTCGTGGCGGACGCGGCTTTGGTGGTCGGGGACCACGCGGCGGCGGCCGGTTCGGTAGCGGCGGCTTTGGTGACGACACTTTCGGGCGTGGTCGCAAACTGACAGCTGAGGAACTTCAGATTGTCATTGAAGCCCTTCTCCATGATCAGCCTGCACATGGTTACGAGCTGATCCGCCGCCTCGAAGAGCACTCCGGTGGGTTCTACAAACCGAGCCCTGGCGTCATTTATCCTTCCCTCACCTATCTTGAAGAAGCCGGTCTCACCGCCGTCACGCAGGAGGGCAACCGTAAACATTACAGTCTCACGGATGAGGGACGCACCCATTATGAAGCGAACCGGGAGACGGCGAATCGTATTCTCGAAGTTCTCGCCCGGATTGGTGCCCGAATGTCGGAAGTTCGGGATGCCTTCAGTGGAGTGAATGATCTTGATCCAAGCCTGGGTCAGGACCTGCATGAGGCACGTCTGGCTCTGAAGCTGGCTCTGAAATCCCGTCGCGGAGCGAATGCAGAGGAACTGCGCCGGGTGGTGCAGATCCTGCGGCAGGCTGCAGCCGACATCAGCGGTGAAACACCAGAAGACAAGCCATCCGCCGACTGAAGATCACGCCTCTTCGTCTATGAGAATGAATGGAGTAAAGGGTGGTCATGATTGTTCAGGACCACCCTTACTTCTGCAATATGCCCGAAGACATGCAGTACTATCGGTCTGAAGTCTTTCCAGCCGGTTTCATTGAAAAATCAATGATCTTTGCGCTTCCTGACCGGCTTAAGAAATTCCGGCGCAATCTGTGGCACGTCCGGCGCAATCCTGGGGAAGATGCAGTTTATATGCCGCTGTTCCGGGTGGACTGTATTTTAAGGTCAGAGCCGCGCCCTGCAGGGTTGCAGGGACCGCTGGATATTTATCCATTCTATACCCGCACGACAAAGACCCGCAGCCGTGAGCTGGACTACTATGTCCTGTTCATTTTTCGCGAAAAACTGTCATTCATGCGATGTCAGGAACTCATCGGGAAAGGTTAGGCACTGCCCCACTTGATGTAGATCGTCAGGACGCCCAATGATGACATGCTTTTCAGACCATTAATGCGGATAAGATCGATGTCCAAATCCCTGTACGCCACGATGAAAGCCCTGCCGGGCTGCCGTGAGAAGGTCCGTGACCTTCTGATTGCTTTAGCTGCCGATGTGCGCGCTGAGCCCGGCTGTGAGCGCTTCGTTGTGCACACACTGGCAGAAGACCCTGATTTTTTCCATGTGGAAGAAAGCTACCGTGATGAAGCCGCTTTCAGAACGCATATTTCCAACGAGCACGGCCGCGTCTTCAACAAGGCCATAGAAACACTGGTTGAAGACGGCGGCTCGAAAGTTGTGTTTCTCGATACGGTAATCTGAACAAACGTCAGATCAGGCCCTTTGCGCGAATCAGCGCAAAGGCAGCCAGAGACACCATGCATTTAAGTTCGCCACGGGCGATCAGGTCTTCAAATTCGCCCAGCGTCATGTCCTGCGTCGTGATGTCCTGCTCGGTGTCTTCCAGCTCGGTCTCACCGCGCGTGAGGTTACGCGCCAGAAAGACGTGGCCTTTCTGGTTCGAGTATCCGGCCCCCTGATACATCGTTCCCACATGAATCATCTCGCCAGCGCGCAGGCCCGTTTCCTCGCGGAGTTCACCGAGAGCCAGTTCGACAGGATCGACGTTCTCTTTGGTCTCCCACATTCCCATTGGCAGTTCGAGCAGGCGCTCCCCAACCGGGTACCGAAACTGCTGGATCAGGGTCACGCGGCCATCAGCGTGCATGGGCAGGATCACCACAAACTCTCCACGCTCGACAATGCCATAAAGGCCTTTCTTGCCGTTGGGATGAATGATGATGTCCTCTCGCAGGGCCGTCCACGGATTGCTGTAAGCCAGACGGGTTGAGACTGTCTGGAAACCAGCGGCGCGACGGGCGTCTTCGATGCTCATGGACTGATCCGATCTTGTTTCGTTCCTGTTGATCGGCGACACTGTACAGATGGAGTCCCGCCGGATCGTGCATATCGACATGGACGCTTTTTATGCGTCTGTCGAACAGCGAGATAACCCGTCCTTACGTGGCCGCCCCCTCGCGGTTGGACGGGGCGAGGCCCGTGGTGTTGTCGCCGCTGCCAGTTATGAAGCGCGTCCTTTTGGTGTTCGCTCTGCGATGCCCTCCCTGAAAGCCAAGCGCCTTTGTCCGGACCTTGTATTCGTACCGGCCAGGTTTGACGTCTATCGCGCTATTTCCATGCAGATCCACGAGATCTTTGCCCGATATACGCCCCTCATCCAGCCTCTTTCCCTTGATGAGGCCTACCTGGATCTCACGGATTATCTGGGCGCCTATGGTTCGGCCACGTTGGTTGCGGAACGCATTCGTGCAGACATCCGCAAGGAAACCGGCCTTACAGCTTCCGCTGGGGTCTCTTACAACCGGTTTCTGGCCAAACTGGCATCCGATTACCGCAAACCTGACGGGCTTTTTGTCATCACGCCGCGAATGGGACCAGATTTTGTGCTGAACTTGTCCGTAGACCAGTTCCATGGAATTGGCCCGGCGACTGCTCGAAAAATGAATGCTCTGGGCATTAAAACCGGCGCAGACCTCCGGAAAATGGATCTACTCACGCTCACACGCCACTTTGGGAAGGCCGCTTCCTTTTATCATGGCATTTCCCGCGGGATTGATGACCGCCCCGTCGTTGTTAATCGCGAGCGCAAGTCTTTGGGAACGGAACAGACCTATCTGACAGACCTGCGAGATGAAGCCGCTGCACGCAATGCTCTGGGGATGATTGCCACCAAACTCTGGCTCCAGGCCCAGCGTAAACAGATCACAGGCCGAACCGTAACCCTCAAGGTCAAATATGCCGATTTCCGGCAGATTACGCGGGCCCGAAGTCTGCCTGTCTCCGTTGAGTCCGAGGCGAGTCTGGCTGAAATCGGCCAGTCCCTTCTGACGCCGCTTTTCCCGTTAATGCCCGGCGTACGTCTTCTTGGCCTCACGTTGTCAGCTCTTGCGAGCCCCACGCTGGACGAGCGGGACAACAACTCACAGATGCAGCTTGCTTTCGATCAGCCAGAAACAACGCTCCCCGAAAATCGACAGGTTTTTCGCTCACTTTCTCTCTTTTGAGCGTTGTTAGGACACAAAAGAGGCATATCGCGCCTCTTGGTTGTCTTCACAGGAGATGAAATTCCATGGTTCCGTTCCGCCTGCCAGCCCTTTTCTCAACCGGTGCAATTGCCACCATTGCCGCCCTCTCCCTTGGAGGCTGCACGTCCGGTGTATCGGCTGCACAGAACCCGGAAACTCAAGCTGCCGCGACATCCGCTGCAACGGCCGCAGCCCAGAGCACGGCTTCACAGCTGACCAGTGGCCTGACGGGTGCCCTCGGCCTGCCAAATCTTTCGTCCACATCCACCAGCAATCTGGCAGGCGTGCTGAACTATTGTGTGACGAACAACCTGGCCACGGGCACGAATGCCACAGGTCTTCTCTCCACAGCCACACAGGCAGCAGGCGTGACCAACAGCCCCGCATACAGTGCTGGCCAGCAGGGCATTCTTCAGGCCGTCAGCAACCAGACGAACACGTCCCAGCAATACTCCCTGTCCTCACTGGCAGAGCCGTTGCGCCAGAAAGTATGCTCAGCGGTTTCAAGCCGCCTGCAGAACATGCTTTAAGGCCACCTTCTCTCGGGATGTTCATTCCCGAGAGATCACATACTGTTGTTTTTTGGACCTGAGGGGTCCATTGACCGTGACGGATCGTTCAAACTGTCCTATGCCTGACAGGACGTAACCAATTAGTTACTTATAAGAGACGGGAGACTGAAGACATGACTGCGGAAGAAACGCCGGTGAGTTCACCGACGAAGCGGGTTCTTACCGTCGTTCTGTTCAATCTTCTGGTTTACATCGTTATCGGGCTTCCCAATGCCGTCCTGACGATCTTCGTGCACCATACGCTGGGCTATAGCACGACGATCGCCGGTCTGGCCTTTTCGTTGCAATATCTCGCGACATTTGCAGCCCGGCCTTCTGCCGGACGGCTGGTCGATAGCATAGGCCCCAAACCGGTTGTTTTAGGCGGATTGGTGACATGCCTCATCTCAGGTCTGCTGATGATCGGTGCGGGTTGGTCAGGCGAGACACCAGCCGTTTCCCTTGGAATTTTGCTCTTAAGTCGTCTGTTTCTAGGCTGGGCAGAAAGCTGGGCCGCCACGGGCGTCATTGTCTGGAATATCCGCCGGGCCGGAGCTGAAAACACAGCTATTGCCATTTCGTGGAACGGTATCTGTTCTTATGGAGGCATTGCTCTTGGTGCACCGATTGGCGCCAAGCTCTCACAGCTTCCTCATCCTTATGGCGGCATTGTCTCGGTCGGCATCCTGTCTGCCCTTCTCCCGCTTTTTGGCCTTGCCCTGATCGGCTTTTACAAAGGGATCAAGCCTCTCCCGGCCACGGAAAAGCCTGTTCCGTTTGCACGCGCGCTTCGGTTGGTTCTGCCGCATGGCATGGCGCTGGCGGCTGGCTCCATCGGATTCGGTGCCATCTCGTCCTTTCTTGCTTTGTATTATGCCGTTCTGCACTGGGAGGGCGCTGCAACAGCCCTGTCCGTCTTCGGAATTGTATTTGTTGTCATCCGGTTCTTTTTCGCCTCACAGATTGCCCGGCGTGGCGGCGTCTTCGTGGCAATTGTTTCTCTGCTGATCGAAGCTGTCGGGCTGGCCTGTCTGGCAATTTTTCCCTCACAAGGGGCCGCTCTGATCGGTGCGGCGCTGACTGGCGCAGGTTTCTCCCTGCTGTTCCCTGCCCTTGGTGTGCTGGCCGTCAACAGTGCTGGCCCACAGAACCGTGGGGCCGCTTTGGGCGCCTATTCGATCTTCATTGATCTGGCGATTGCATGTTCGGGTCTTGTGCTCGGGCAGGTCATCGAGTTTGCTGGCTACAAGACCATGTTCGGCACGACTGCGGTGTGCTGTCTGGTCGGTGTGCTCATCAGCCGTTCGCTTGGGCGGAAGCCTGCCGTCTAAGCGTTCTGCCCGCTTCCTTACAGGACCTGCTTCCCATGACCATTCGTTCCTGCGCTGTTTTCTGCGGCTCCCGCTTCGGCAACTCCCCTGTGTATGCAGAAGGTGCATCCGAACTTGGAACAGCTCTGGCCCAGAACGGAATTACGCTTGTTTACGGCGGTGGTCATGTGGGTCTGATGGGAACCGTCGCAGATGCCGCGCTGACTGCGGGGGGGCAGGTTATTGGCGTTATTCCCGGGTTCCTGCATGATCGCGAAGTCATGCATAAAGGCGTGACAGAGCTTGAAGTGACACCCAACATGCATAGCCGCAAAGCCCGCATGTTCGAGCTTTCAGATGCTTATGCCATCATCCCAGGCGGATTCGGCACCTTTGATGAACTGATGGAAATTCTGACCTGGAAGCAGCTCGGTCTGCACCAGGACCCGATTTACATCGTCAATATTGGTGGCTGGGCAAAGTCCCTTGTCCGCACCCTGACCGATGCCGTTGAGCAGGGCTTTGCCTCCCCCAACACGCTTAAGCTGTTCACCGTTGTGGAAGACGTTCCCGCGCTGATGAACCATCTGCGCGAAAACGTTCCTGCCTGAAATTCAGCCTGTCAGCGTCTTTTCAAAGGCGCTGACAATCTTCTCGATCATGGCCTGATCTTCCGCATCGAAGCGGTTCTTCACAGGGCTATCAATATCCAGAACTCCGATCAGGTTTCCATCATGCAGGATGGGAACCACGATTTCGGAAGCCGAGGCAGCATCACAGGCAATATGCCCTGGAAACGCATGCACATCCGGAACGACGAGCGTGGTTTTCTGCTGGGCAACAGTTCCACAGACGCCTTTCCCAAGCGGAATGCGCGTGCAGGCCAGACGCCCCTGAAACGGGCCGAGGACCAGTTGATCATCCTTGAAAAGATAGAACCCGGCCCAGTTAATATCTGGCAGGGCCTCGAACAGCAGGGCCGCGATATTGGCCATGTTCGCAATCTGATCCGTTTCAGACGCGACAACCGATTCAACGGTTTCCACCAGATCTTCTACGGTCAGACGATGGATAGGCGCACTCATGCCGGATGATCCTGAGTTAAAATGAGATGAAACAGGACCATAAAGCCGTTGCGTGTCTCCGTCACGATGGCCACTCTGTCCTTTTCACCATTACCGGACCAGATCATGGCTAGACGTCTTTATGGAATTCCTCTGTCCGGCCATGTGCATCGCGTCCGGCTTTTCCTGTCGATCCTGAAGCTGGATTACAGCTTTGTAGAAGCCTCCATGCAGTCCCCTGCGGTGCTGAAGCTCAATCCGCTGGGGCAAATCCCGATCCTGGAAGATGGTGATATCGTCCTGACGGACAGCAATGCCATCCTGGTCTATCTCGCGAAAACCTATGCATCCGACAGTTCATGGCTGCCAGAGGATGCACTCGGCGCGGCTCGGGTTCAGAAGTGGTTTTCCATTGCAGCGGGTGAATTGCGCTATGGGCCAGCCATGGCGCGTGCCGCGACACTCTGGAAACGCCCGGAAGATATTGCCCCGGCTCAAGCCAAAGCTGCGAAGCTGCTTCCCTTCATGAATGATGAGCTGAAACAGCGGCTGTTTCTTGCAGGTGAAACACCGACACTCGCCGATCTGGCCTGTTACGCCTACATCAAGCGCGCACCTGAAGGAGGCGTTTCCCTGGAGCCCTATTCCGCCATTCAGCAATGGCTGGAGCGTATAGAAGCATTGCCGGACTTTATTGCCATGGCGGAAGCATCTGATTTCAGGTTATGAATATTTTCGTTTTCCTAATCAATCCTCTCATTGATGCGAGGAATATTAGAAAAAATTTATATTCCATAAAAAGAGTTTCCTCATCACAGCTTCTTCTTAAAAGGGTCGGGCCTTTCGTTCGGAAGAACCATTATGAAACTGACCCCGGAAACTCTGGCCCATCTTCCAGAGACCATCCTCACCTCCCCTTATGACCGCCAGAAGGTGACTGCGGGGATTGCCCATCTCAGTGTCGGCAACTTCCATCGCGCCCATCAGGCCGTCTATACGGACCGCACACTGGCTCTTCCAGGCCAGGAAAGCTGGGGCATTGTTGGCCTTGGCCTGATGGATGTGCCCTCTGAAGTGCAGAAAGCCGAGGCCCTTCAGGCTCAGGATGGTCTTTACACCCTTCGGGAATGTCCCTCGGGGCGCCCGGATGTCGTCCGGGTTGTGAAGTCTCTGGTGGAATACATCCATGCTCCCGCAGACCGTCTGGCAGCTCTGAAGCGCCTGACCGATCCAGCAATCCGCATCGTCACCATGACGATTACGGAAGGTGGATATTACATGGATGAGGCAGGCCACTTCATGGCTGACCATCCGACCATCGTTGCGGACCTCAAGCGGGAAGTGCCGGAAACAGCGTTTGGTATCCTCACCGAAGCCCTTCGTCTGCGTCGTGAAGCCGGTGTGAATGCCTTCACAATCCTCTCCTGCGACAATGTTCCGTCAAATGGAGAGGTTGCGCGCCACGCCGTCCTGTCCTTCGCACGCCTGCGAGACGACGAACTGGCAGACTGGATTTCCCGGAACGTCTCATTCCCGGCCTGCATGGTTGATCGCATTACCCCAGCGGTTGGACCGGCGGACATTGCTCGTCTCAATAGTGAGAGCGGCATTGAAGACCGTGCCCCGCTGTTCTGCGAAGACTTCATCCAATGGGTTGTGGAAGATAAATTCCCGGAAGGCCGGCCGGCCTGGGAGCAGGCGGGTGTTCTGTTCACGAACAATGTTGAGCCGTACGAACAGGTCAAGCTGCGCATGCTCAATGCCTCTCATTCCATGTTGGCCCTCCCCGCGGTTCTGATGGGGTACCGCTTCGTCAGCGAAGCCATGGAAGATGAGAACCTTTTCCGTCTGCTTCAGCAGTTTCTGGGTTTTGACTCAGAACCGCACCTGACCGCTCCTCCGGGCATCAGCCTTCCGGAATATGGAGCCCTTCTGCTCCAGCGTTTCCGGAACAAGGCTGTCAGTGATCAGCTTCTGCGCATTGCGTCGGACAGCACATCCAAACTGCCGGTCTTTATTCGCCCGACAGCCGAGATCGTGGTGAAAGACAATAGCGACATGCGCCGGATCGCATTCCTGCTGGCGTGCTACTGCGCCTACATGAACGGCCGGGACGACACGGACGCGGACTTCCCTGTCACAGAGCCTCGTCTCAGCAAGGAAGATCGTGCACTGGTGACGGACACCGATCCGGCTCGCGCTTTGGATATGGGCGTCTTTGCGGGCTGGGGCCTCACTGACAATCCTGCCTTCGTCCAGCTTTTCACTGAAATGCGGCAGAGCTTGCAGGACCGTGGAACAGCCGCAACGCTCGCTGACGTCATCGCGCCAAAGGGCTGATCAGGGTATCCTGTGCCGGTTGAAATTAACCACCGGTACAAAACCCTTTCTTCAGACGAAGTCGTTGCGGCACGCCAGTGGGCCGCCTACAAACAGAGCCAGATGCGTTACTTGCAAACTCTCGCAGGGTGGATCGTCTCATGATCATCAGAACTGACGAAAAAATCGATCTCCAAACGCCTACTGGCTCAATGCGTGTTCACATCTTCCGTCCGGTTCAGGATGGACGTTTCCCGGCTGTCATGCTGTTTTCGGAAATCTATCAGGTCACGGCACCTATCGAACGATTAGGCGCCATGATTGCGGGACAGGGATATCTCGTCGCAATCCCCGAAGTGTATCATGAGTACGAACCTGCCGGGACTGTCCTTGCTTATGACACGGATGGGACCGACCGCGGAAATGACCTGAAATACACCAAGCCTGTCTCAGCCTTTGACTCTGACACGGCAGCGTTGGTCGAATGGCTACAGGGCAGCAGTTTTTGCACAGGCGCCATTGGTGCTTTCGGTGTATGCCTTGGGGGGCATCTCGCCTATCGGGCTGCTCTTCATCCGGCCGTTAAGGCGACTGCGTGTTTCTACGCCACCGACCTCCATTCAGCGACACTCGGTGAAGGCAAATCCGATGACTCTCTCGTGCGGGCCACAGACATCACTGGTGAACTGATGATGGTCTGGGGCCAGTCAGACCCGCACATTCCCTATGCGGGACGGCGTATAATCCGGGACAGACTTGAGGACACGGGCGTCACGCTGGAGTGGCATGAAGTTAACGCTCAACACGCATTCCTGCGTGATGGAGCACCACGATTTGACGCCGCTCTCTTCCTGCAGGCCATGAACTGGACGAATGCCCTGTTTCAGCGGGCTTTGACACGCGGGTAAGGAAAAAGGGAGCTTCCGGTTCAGAAGCCCCGACCTGCCTCAGAACTCCTCATAAGTGGCAGGATCCTGGTTTTCGAGGCGTCCATCCGGACGCGCCAGAGAGGCGATCTTTTTCATATCGTCTTCTGTCAGGGCAAAGTCGAAGATGGACCTGTTTTTAATCTGGCGCTCAGGCGTGGCAGACTTGGGGATAGGCACAGAACCAACTTGATGATGCCAGCGGAGAATAACCTGCCCGACTTCCTTGCCTAACCGCTCAGCGATCGTTTTTAAAAGCGGGTTTGTCAGAAGATCATTGGCGCGCCCCAGCGGGCTCCAAGCCTGCGTAATGATTCCATGACTATGGTTCCACTTCCGCATATCGTCCTGCGGGAAATAGGGATGCAGTTCAATCTGGTTTATCGATGGAAGAACGCCTGTTTCGGCTTTCAGCCGCTCAAGATGTTCTGGCAGAAAATTGCATACGGCAATTGATCGGATATAGCCGCGCTTCTTTGCCTCAATCAGGGCTTTCCAAGCTTCAACATACTTGCCCTGCTTGGGGTTAGGCCAGTGAATGTAATACAGGTCAAAGTAGTCAAGCTGCGTGCGATAGAGGGATTCCTCGATCGTTGTCAGCGCAGCATCATAGTCATGATGGCGGCCTGGCAGCTTTGAGGCGACGCGCAGTTCTTCCCGGGGGCGGCCGCTCTCACGCACAGCACGGCCAACTGCCCCTTCATTTTCATAATTGAACGCACTGTCCAGAGCGTCATAGCCCACGTTAAGGGCACTGTTCATGGCTTCAACGCCCGCAGCGCCATTGAGCTTATAGGTTCCGAACGTGATCGCCGGAATGGTTGTGCCGTCATTCAGCGTGACTGTCGGAATCGTCATTCTCTGCTTCTCCTGACTCTGCCGCATTCAATCCCTTGAGGATTTATCAAATGCCTAAGGAAGACTTTTCGGGTTTGACGTATTACGCCCGACAGAGAGGAAGCGTTTCATAACGGATGGCTTCAGATGCACGAGCCACAAAAAAAGCGGTGAACCAAAATGGCTCACCGCTTGCCTCAAAAGAAGCCTGAACAGTCTTCAGTCTGAAACGCGTTCGATATCAGCACCACATGCTGCAAGCTTGCGATCTACGCCCTCATACCCACGATCCAGATGATAAATCCGGCTGAGTTGCGTCTCGCCTTCAGCAGCAAGTCCAGCCAGGATGAGCGAGAAAGATGCCCGAAGATCAGTTGCCATGACCGGAGCACCGGACAGCTTCGGAACGCCACGGATAATTGCCGAGCGACCATGCGGATTGATGCGCGCACCCATCCGGTTCAGTTCAGGAACATGCATGAAACGATTTTCGAAAATCGTCTCGGTAATCATGGACGCACCATCCGCAACAGAGAGCATCGCCATGAACTGGGCCTGCATGTCCGTCGGGAAACCCGGATATGGCTCCGTCATGATGTCCACGCCTGTCAGCTTGCCCGTGCGACGGACACGCAGACCACGCGGATCTTCCTCAACTTCAACACCCGTTTCCTGAAGAGTGCGGATTACAGCTCCCAGATCATCGGCACGACCACCGACGAGCAGAAGGTCACCGCCCGTGATGCCCGCAGCGCAAGCATAGGTGCCGCACTCGATGCGATCTGGCATGACGGCGTAGTTAGCACCATGCAGGCGCTCTACGCCTTCAATGATCAGTGTACCGGAGCCCTCACCCGTGATCTGTGCGCCCATTGCGTTGAGGCAGTGCACCAGATCGCTGATCTCGGGCTCACGCGCTGCGTTGACGATTTCGGTACGGCCTTTGGCGAGCGTGGACGCCATCAGCAGATTTTCCGTCGCACCGACACTGGCGAACGGCAGGATAATCCGGTCGCCCTTCAGGCCTTCGGGCGCACGGGCATTGATGTATCCGTTCTCAAGGCGGATTTCAGCACCCAGAGCTTCAAGCCCTTTGAGATGCATGTCCACAGGGCGCGTGCCAATAGCGCAGCCACCCGGCAGCGAAACCTTGGCTTCACGGGCACGCGCCAGAAGCGGGCCAAGAACAAGAATGGAAGCGCGCATCTTGGAAACGATGTCGTACGGGGCTTCCACCGATCCGATTTCGCCTCCGATAGAGAGGGTACGCTCCCCCACAGCCTCGACGGCGATACCCAGCCCCTTGAGAAGATCGCGCATCGTCTTGATGTCGGCAATCTGCGGAACGTTGGACAGCACCAGACGATCAGAGGTCAGCAGCCCTGCGACCATGAGCTTGAGGCCGGAGTTCTTTGCGCCCCCAATCTCGATTTCGCCCGTCAGGCGATGGCCACCACGAATAATGAAACGGTCCATGAGTGATGCGCTCCTTACAGCCGAGGCGTGGTTACGCCGGACTGGCGCATGTATTTACCGGCACGATCCGCGTAGCTGACTTCGCAAGGGCTGGCGCCCTGAAAGAACAGAAACTGGCAGATGCCTTCGTTCGCATAGATGCGCGCAGGCAGCGGCGTCGTGTTACTGATTTCGATGGTGACCTGCCCTTCCCACTCCGGCTCAAGCGGCGTCACATTCACGATGATACCGCAGCGCGCATAAGTGGACTTGCCAAGGCATACGACCAACGTGTCCCGCGGAATACGGAAATATTCGATCGTGTGCGCCAGTGCGAAGCTGTTCGGGGGAATCGTGATGTCGCCCGTCCGCGTCACGAAGCTATTCGCGGCAAAGTTCTTCGGATCGACGACGGCACTATCCACATCGGTAAAGATTTTGAAGTCTTCCGCGACACGCGCGTCATAGCCGTATGACGACAGACCATAGGAAATAACGCCTTCCCGTTTCTGGTTTTCCACAAACGGTTCAATCATGCCGTGTTCTTTGGCCATCTGGCGGATCCAGGTATCAGGCATGATTGGCATGGATGCATTAACTCCTACACGGGGGGATCGATCTGCTCTAGCGACAGCCGCCCGATCACGCAATGTGTCGGTTTAGCCATTTTCCGTGAGGTGCTGTTGCCTTTTGACAAGCCAGCGCGGTCTCATCTCACTGGCAAGAACACCACAGACAATCAAAGCAGCGCCAAGAAGCGTGGTGGCCTGCAGCTGGTCGCCCGCCAGCCAGCCGACCAGACCACCCCACACAGGCTCTCCTGCATAAATCACAGCAGCTTTTGAAGGGGGGACAGATTTCTGCGCCCAGTTCATCACGAGCTGAACCAGAGCGCTCAGGCTTCCCAGGGCCGCAGCACAGGCAACCCAGATCCATGAAAACGTTGGCACATGCTCCCCGGCGACAGGCATGAGCAAAAGTGCAAAAAGGCCGCCTCCAACAAGCTGACAGACCGTGATTCTACGACTGTCCACGCCTTGGGCAAACAGGCTGATCAAAACAATTTCGGCAGCAATGGCGCATGCTGACAGCACCGTCAGCAAATCACCATGGCTAAAGGTCAGGGTCAGGGCTGCCGGCCCTGCCAGCGCAATCAAGCCGGCAAACGCCAGGCCGATTCCGACCCAGCTCATGATGTGCGGCGATTTACGCAGAATGGCCCACTGAAACAGTGGCACCAATGGCACATAGAGAGCCGTGATGAATGCAGAACGGCTGCTGGTCACCTCACGCAACCCTGCACTTTGCAGAACATACCCGATTGAAAGGGCAATCCCGATCAAAATACCCGATCGCACTTCTTTCCGTGTCAGCCCCGTCATGTGACGACCTGCCAGACATGCCACCATGGCTGCTGCCATCAGAAACCGCACACCAACGAAGAACATCGGTCCGCAATGCTGCACGGCCAGATGCAGGATCAGAAAAGTGCCTCCCCAAAGCGCCGTAACGCCCGCCAACGCCAGTTCCTGTGGCGATGGCGTTGGCACACGAATTTTCATGATGCCTTAGCTTTCGGAAGACGGTGTGGGCGCTGGGGGCCTGATGCGCTGCTGCTGTTTGCGGCGCAGAAGATTGGCCCGGAGCGCCTTGGCTTCACGAGCCGCGCGTGCCTCTTTGGCAGCCTGCGCCTTGTCAGTCAGGTGAGCCGTAGCTTTGCCGTTTTCCGTCTTGTCAGTTGTCATCAGTCTGTCCGTCGAAAGATGCTCGAAGATGCGTTCCAAGCAGCTCGTCATATACACCGAGTGTCGCCGACTGCATCTGTCGGATCGTATAATTTCGCAAGACATGCTCACGGGCATTTTCCGCCAGATAGGCAAGCGTTTCATCATCGGCCGACAGAATGCCGACGAGTGCTTCTGCCAATGCCTGAGGATTATCGGGAGGAATAACGAGACCGGTCTGTCCGGGCAATACCGTCTCCATCATGGCGCCCTGTGCCGTTCCGATAACGGGTTTACCCATCATCTGCGCCTCTACAAGCGTGCGCCCGAATGGTTCAGGCCGCAAAGACGGTGCAACGACAACGGACGCCAAAGCGCAGGCCGCTGGCATGTCCCGGCATGTCCCTGCGAAGCGAACCCTGTCTTCCAGACCCAGCTCCTGAATTCTCCGGCCAAGAGAGAGCGCAAATTTATGATCCGTTTCTGGACCAACCAAAACACAGACCCAGGGAGCAACAGAGGCCTGTTTGAGAAACTTCAGCGCTTCGATCAGGACCCTCTGTCCTTTCCACGCCGTTAGACGTGCAGGCATCAGGATCACGCGGGCGCCGTGAGGGACTGACCAAGCTTCGGCAAGACACTGGATCCGCTCGCCGGAGACCTTTTCCGGGTCAAAAAGAGAGGGGTCGGCGCCACGAGGAATGGTCCGTAGACGATCTGACTGAACACCGTATTGCCCGGACAGACGGCCGGCGATGAAATTCGAAATGGCAATCACGCGCGTGCCACGGGCCAGAACAGAATTATAAAGCTTCTTGCCCCACCAACCAGCGCCATGAACACCATGCCATGTCGTGACCAGAGGTATCCCTTCACGACGACAGGCCAGCCAGGCCGCCCATGCAGGAATACGGGAGCGGGCATGCACCAGATCCACCCCCTGCTGGCGGATCAGTTTCTGAAGATCACGCGCCCGGCGCAGTACAGCAACAGGTGACTTGGATTTCAGGTTGAGCGGAACATGAAGTGCGCCAGCATGCCTCAGCTGGATCAACAGCGGGCCCGGCTTTGAAGCAACAATGGCTTTCCCGCCTGCCTGAGTGATGGCAGCGGCGATTTCGATGGCACCGCGTTCAAGCCCCCCAGTACTGAGTGCAGGAAGGACCTGGAGGATCACGGGAGAACGGTCAGTCATGAGCGTTTCGGCGGGCCATTCTGAAAATTTGATCCGAACGAGAAGCCTTCCTGATCGGTCTCGCCTGACGCTTTCAGAATGACAAACAGGCAGAAACGAAAAAGGGAGACGTCCATGCCCTGCTAGCACAGAAGTCCCCCCTTGACGATGGAGTGTAGCGAATGTGCACAGCACATCCGCCACAGTCGTCGGCTTTACTTAACGGCGTCAGGCAAAGCGTAAACCACGAGCTGATCGCTGACTGGCGTCATCATGAAGTGATGACCACCTGCCATGATGGCAACGTACTGATGACCATTCGCTTCGTAGGTCATCGGGTTAGCCTGACCACCACCCGGCAGTACTGCGCTCCACACGACCTTGCCGGTGTGTTCGTCAATGGCGCGGATCTGGTTATCCGTAGCCGCTGCAATGAACACCAGACCGCCGCCTGTCACAACGGAACCGCCGTTGTTAGGTGTTCCGATCTCCCAGGGAAGACCTGTCGGCAGACCCCATGGACCATTGGCACGAGCCGTTCCCAGCGGGTGCTGCCACAGCACCTTCTGACCGTGCTTCATGTCGATGGCCGTGATCATGCCGTAAGGCGGACGGTTGCACATCATGCCCGTGTACTGATCCCAGAACGGCGTCACGACGATGCCATAAGGCGTTCCGTCCATGGCACCATTACCTTCGGCGCCCCCGCCACCTGGCTTGAAGTTAGGATCGTCGATCGGCATCAGACCAAGCGTGTCGGCCTTCTTGCGGGTGACGAGCTGGTCGTACATCGGGGTGATGTTCCAGTTCGCGATCAGGATTCCGCTCTTCTCGTCATAGGACATGGAACCCCAGTCGCTGCCACCATTGTAGCCTGGGTATTCAATCCATGGCTTATCAACGCTCGGCGGCGTGAATTCACCAACGTAGTTCGCGCGACGGAACTTGATCCGGCAGAAGAGCTGATCAATGGGAGACATGCCCCACATATCCGTCTCTTTCAGATCGGGCACGCGCAGAGCAGGCATCCCGACAGACCAGGGCTGCGTCGGGGTCCGTGGGTCCCCAGGAATAACACCTGGTGAGGGAGCTGGACGTTCTTCGACAGGAAGAACCGGCTTGCCTGTCCGGCGATCCAGCACGAAGGTCTGACCGCGCTTCGTCGGCATGATAAGGGCCGGAACCATCTGGCCGTCAGGGCCAGGCATATCCATCAGAGTTGCCTGAGAGCCGATATCGTAATCCCAGACGTCCTTATGAGCGGTCTGGAAAACCCACTTTTCTTCACCTGTCTTGACGTCAATCGCCACGACTGCGGAAGAAACCTTGTTTTCGGCATCGCTACGCAGGGCGCTGTAGTAGTCGGCTGCGGAGTTTCCGGTTGGAACGTACACCAGACCAAGAGCATTATCGCCCGTCAGGGCAGCCCAGGAGTTCGGAGTACCGCGGCTATAGTGACGGTTGCCCGTTGGCTGGCTGTGATCGGTCGGGTTGTTGACGTCCCAAGCCCAGACAAACTTGCCGCTTTCAGCATCGTACCCACGGATCACACCAGATGGTGCCCAGCGACGCTGACCGTCCAGCACTTCGTGATTGACGACAATAACGCCATCGACAACCGGCGGCGGTACGGTCATGGAGACGAACCCCGGAACGGACTCGCCAAGACCCTGCATCAGGTTGACCTGACCACCGTGACCGAAGTTCGGACAGAACTCACCTGTTGCCGCATCAACAGCAATCAGGCGCATATCCAGCGTGCCTTCGATAAGCCGATTGTGGCAGGGCTGACCCTCAGGCACGACGGACGACGTGAAATACGTCACGCCCTTACAGGCTGCCGTGTACGGAATGGAGTGGTATTTCACGTCCACATTCCGACGCCAGATCTGCTTCCCCGTGACCGGGTCCAGCTTCATGATGTCGTTCATGGCCGAACACATGTAGAGGCCGTCACCCACCTTGATCGGTGTGGTTTCAGCCGCCCATTTGTTGGTCTGACCCGGACGGGGATAGCTGCCCGTATGATAGGTAAACGCGACCTTCAGGTTGCCAGCATTTTCAGGCGTGATTTCAGACAGCGGTGAATAGCGTGTCTGGTGATCATCACGGCCATAAGCAACCCAGTCTCCAGGAGCAGGATTTGCGCTCTGCTGCGGAGCCATCGCTGGAATTTCTGACGGATCGATCGAATCAATATCCGGCAGGTTGGCAGCATTTACGCCTGGAGCCTGCGGAGCATAGGGAGACGGACCAGCAAAATAGCTCTGCTCTTTCGGAGCACTTTCCGTAGGCTCATTCGCGTTCCCTGGCCCAGGAACTGCCGCAGTCGGTGAGCCACCGGAACCTGCGGGAGCGAACTGAGCGTGGGCGGCGAGAGGTGAACAGGCGAGCGCGAGGCCTGCGGCTGTTGCGAGAAGGTGAGACCGACGCATCAGACGGCTCCTCTGAGTGTACGGCGGGATTCCAGGCGGCGAAGAACCGGAATGGTCAGGACCACGAGAATGCCGAGAATGGTCGGACCGAAAGCACGCGGCAGAAGATCAACGGGGCTGAACCCGACTTCCCACAAGGACCACACCCATGTGTAGGCCAGCGCGCCAAGGTACAGGAACCCGCCAAGCGTGCGTCCCATCACCATGAACACCCCGCTGGCAACCAACACGATGCCGCAAATGACATAGTAAACAGAGCCACCCAGCATCGCGAGGTCTGCCCCCATGATGACAAAGATCAGGCCCACAAGAAGAATAACGACCCCCAGAAGCAGCGTCAGCCACTCCGTCAGAGTCTTCGTGCCGTTAATATTCGGCATAACCGGATGCCTCCCAGACTGAATACCCGGGACGGTATGTCGATTATCCAGCGAGGTCCATTAGAGTTCTTCTGAATATCCTTTAACAAAGGCGTGTTTGCGGTAACAAAAACGTGCTTGGAACTATTTGAAAAATGAATATTTCAGCAGATATTGGGATTATCCCGCTGGAATTGTGACCACTGCTCCGCCTGTATGGTTGGTGGCGGCCAAGGCACTGAGGACCTGAACCATTGTAAAGGCAAGCTTGCTCTGGAAATCTTTCTCATCAATCCAGAACCACATGTCGTTATATTCTACCGCAGCATATCGGCGGTCGGGGACCTTGTGTCCTGAATGAATAACAACTTCCGGGCGGTTCTCGATACCCACCTGCCCGATCGTCGGCGGTGTCCGGCCCACCTTGATGTCTTCTTCCGGAACCTCAACCTCATAAGCCAACTGTGTCAGCATCGCGAGCATCGAGCGCGTCAGAATGGCAATCTGCCCGGGATGCTTAGGATAGGGGCCGTAAACGATTTCCGCTTCTTCAGCCTGAGCATCCAGATGCAGAAGGCGACGCACTTCTGCCTGCGTCGAAAGAAGGCTGCTATCGGACGTTGAAGAGAGCACCAGATAGGAATGCTCTTGGCCGTTACCGTTTTCCGGCTTGGAAGAACTCTTCTTGTTATTGTTGTCATCGGTCGGAGGCGGCGCATCGGTCGTGATACGGATGGTCATGGCGCCATTAATCTGAAGCTGACGCAGATCATGCAGCAGAAGATAAAAGCGGACAGAACCTCCACCAAATGGCCCGGCTCCCAGCCCTCGCACGTTGGACAGCCCATCGATCGACTGCGCTGTCAGGCGCAAGAGGGTGTCAATGGGAAGACCACCGAGACTAAGGGGCATGATAACGGTGGGAGAAATCGGCCGCACGATATTCTCGGCGTATTGCTGCCCCGTCACCGGCTGATAGGTGAAGGTCGGGCTCTCACCCGACGTCATCGTCCCCGTTCCAAAGAGATAATTGCCGACAGCAGTGGCAGGATAGGCATAGAACCCGCCACTCACGCTCTTGGATACGCTATATCCGGCAATGACCTGCGTCGTATCCAGGAAGGTTGGCGGATCAGCATAACGCAGGCGAACGATATTCAGGAGCATCTCATGCTTCTGGGATTCGCCCAGAGCGCGCGAGTACTCAAGCTCGTCATGCTGAAGCCTGGATGGCCCTATCGGCCCACAGGCAGCAAGACAGGTAAGTGCAGCCAATGGCGCGGCCCGGAATATCAGATTAATTTTCATGACTTACCTCAAAGTGGACCATTCCGTGGCCAAGCGGAAGTCACAACCGTTTCCTGAATGAGGCGAACGCATATTTTTCATGAAAGATGTTACTGCCAAGGCTTGAAACACTTTGCTGCCCCGCCTAAATCTGGTCTCGGAAACACGATCCCTTGATGGATCGGATTTTACGTCACAAGGGCTCGCCCCGGTGCCTGACAGGGCCGAAGCGAGCCGCTGAAAGGACATATTATGAGCAAAGTCATCGGTATTGACCTCGGCACGACCAACTCCTGCGTTGCAGTGCGTGAAGGCGACGAGACCCGCGTTATTGAAAATAGCGAAGGCGCACGTACGACGCCGTCCATGGTCGCATTCACCGAAAACGGTGAGCGTCTGGTTGGACAGGCCGCGAAGCGTCAGGCTGTCACGAACCCGACCAACACCCTGTATGCCGTCAAGCGTCTGATCGGTCGTCGTTACGATGACCCGACCGTCGCCAAGGACAAAGGCATGGTCCCTTACGAAATCGTCAAGGGCGACAATGGCGATGCATGGGTTCGCGCCCGTGGCGAAGATTACGCCCCGTCCCAGATCGCTGCATTCGTTCTTGGCAAGATGAAGGAAACGGCCGAGTCCTACCTAGGTGAAACGGTTACACAGGCCGTCATCACGGTTCCGGCTTACTTCAACGACGCACAGCGTCAGGCAACTCGTGACGCTGGCAAGATTGCCGGCCTCGAAGTCCTGCGTATCATTAACGAGCCGACCGCAGCTGCACTGGCTTATGGCCTTGGCAAGCGCGATTCCGGCACGGTAGCTGTGTATGACCTTGGTGGTGGTACGTTCGACGTTTCCATTCTCGAGATCTCTGACGGCGTGATCGAAGTGAAGTCCACGAACGGTGATACGTTCCTGGGTGGTGAAGACTTCGATAACCGCGTCATCGACTTCCTGGCTGATGAGTTCAAGAAGGACCAGGGCATTGACCTGCGTGGCGACAAGCTTGCTCTGCAGCGTCTGAAGGAAGCCGCTGAAAAGGCCAAGATCGAGCTTTCCTCCTCCAAGGAAACCGAGATTAACCTGCCGTTCATCACGGCTGATGCGTCTGGCCCGAAGCACCTTGTCGTCAAGCTGTCCCGTGCCAAGCTGGAGAGCCTGGTTGACGATCTGGTTCAGCGTACGCTTGGCCCATGCCGTTCGGCCATCAAGGATGCTGGCGTATCCACGAGCGAGATTGACGAAGTCATCCTCGTTGGCGGCATGACCCGTATGCCGAAGGTCATCGAGACGGTTAAGGAATTCTTCGGCAAGGATCCGGCACGCAACGTCAACCCTGACGAAGTGGTCGCTATCGGTGCAGCCGTTCAGGGCGCCGTCCTGAAGGGTGACGTGAAGGACGTTCTGCTCCTCGACGTGACGCCGCTGTCGCTGGGTATCGAAACGCTGGGTGGCGTGTTCACCCGTCTGATCGACCGCAACACGACGATCCCGACCAAGAAGAGCCAGACCTTCTCCACGGCTGAAGACAACCAAAACGCCGTGACCATCAAGGTCTATCAGGGCGAACGTGAGATGGCAGCGGACAACAAGCTGCTTGGTAACTTCGACCTGCAGGGCATTGCTCCGGCACCGCGTGGCGTTCCGCAGATTGAAGTTACGTTCGACATCGATGCCAACGGTATCGTCAACGTGTCCGCCAAGGACAAGGCGACGAACAAGGAACAGCAGATCAAGATCCAGGCTTCTGGTGGTCTGTCCGACGGTGACATCGATCGCATGGTCAAGGAAGCTGAAGCGAATGCTTCCGCTGACAAGGCCAAGCGCGAGCTGGTCGAGCTGCGCAACAGCACCGAGAGCATGATCCACCAGACCGAAAAGTCCCTCACGGAAGGTGGCGACAAGGTTCCGGCTGCAGATAAGTCTGAAGCAGAAGCCGCTATCGCAGCAGCCCGTGAAGCTCTGGGTGGCGAGAATGTCGAAACGCTGAAGAGCGCAAGCGAGCGTCTGACGCAGGCTGCCATGAAGGTTGGTCAGGCCATGTATCAGGCAGATCAGGCCCAGCAGGGTGGTGAAGCTGCGGGTGCGGAAGCCAAGGACGAAAACGTTGTCGACGCCGACTTTGAAGACGTCGACGACAGCAAGAAGCACTGATCGGGTGACTTCTCCAGGTGGGGCTTCCCGCCCCGCCTGACCTGTTTTCCGAAGGGCGCCCGTTCCCGCAAGGGGGTGGGCGCCATTCTTGTTTCCGGCCCTCAGACAAGGACCGATCATGGCCACGAAGATCGATTACTACGAAAGCCTCGAAGTTTCGCGTACTGCTTCCGGAGATGAGCTGAAGAAAGCTTTCCGCAAGCAGGCCATGCGTTATCACCCGGATCGTAACCCTGGTGATGATGCAGCCGAGCAGAAATTCAAGGAAATCAACGAAGCCTATGACGTCCTGAAGGACGAGCAGAAGCGCGCAGCCTACGACCAGTACGGACACGCAGCCTTTGACGGCGGCATGGGTGGAATGGGCGGCGGCGGAGGCTTTGGTGGTTTCGGCGCTGGTGGTCTTGGGGACATCTTTGACCAGATGTTCGGAGACATGATGGGTGGCCGCCGTGGCGGCGGACGTCGTACAGGTGCTGACGTTCAGGTTCAGGTTGAAATCAGTCTGACTGAAGCCTTCTCCGGCGTGACCAAGAGCGTTGAAGTCCGCACGCGCGTTGCCTGTGAATCCTGTCATGGTTCTGGCTCCGCGGATGCCGGTGGTGGCAGCACGACCTGCGCTACCTGCCACGGTGCGGGTAAAGTCCGCGCGCAGCAGGGTTTCTTCCTTGTTGAGCGTCCCTGCCCCACCTGTCATGGGTCAGGCCGTACGGTTCGCAATCCGTGCAAGGTCTGTCAGGGTACAGGCACGCAGGCAAAGACTGAGACCCTCCAGATCGAAATCCCGGCTGGCGTTGAGGATGACACACGCATCCGCATGGCAGGCCGCGGTGAAGCTGGGGGAGAAGGTGTACAGCCCGGCGATCTGTACGTGCACGTCTCGGTCCTGTCGCATGACATCTTCCAGCGTGACGGCGCCAATATCTACTGCCGCGTTCCGCTGCGCATGACGCAGGCTGCGCTGGGGACAGAGGTTGAGGTTCCTGTCATTGACGGCAGTCGCACCCGTGTCCGCATTCCTGCAGGGACGCAGACAGGTGAAACCTTCCGCCTGCGCGGCAAGGGCTTCTCCGTATTGCGGTCTTCGGCCCGTGGGGACATGTACATTCAGGTCTCGGTGGAAACACCGCATCACCTGACCAAGCGCCAGCGCGAACTTCTTGAAGAGTTCGAGAAAGAAGCGGGTGACGATCACGCCAAGGCAAGCCCTGAAAACAGCGGCTTCTTTGCCAAGGTCCGTGATTTCTTCGAAGGTCGCTGATAACAGAAAAACCCCTCCTGAAACGGAGGGGTTTTTTTATGCTTTTTTCATAGCTGTCCACGACAGTTGTCTTCCATTAAAAAACTAACGGTCGCTTTGAAGAGTTGAAATAATACCAGACCAGTTTCAGATTAAACGCAGTGTCAAATTCAATCCGACAGTGACGCCAACTGGGCCAGAATATCCTGATCACGAATACGATTATCTTTTAAAAGCATCGTGATTCTATTAAGAATTAAATCCAACTGATCGTCATCATGCAGTGGTATATACTCAGAACTTTCATCATATGAAAATTTCCCAATATCAGACCGCAGGACAAGATGACGATTATAGGGAATAACCATTACATCACCGGTTCCGATATTAATTTTATAATTATGCCGAACGCCGTTTATAAATACATAATTTCCGTCAACACTAATCGCGTCCCTAGCTTTGAACGACGGCAATAAAGAGACAATTGCCTCACGGCGACTTTGAGCGAGGCCGCCGAAGTGTGATTCATTTGATATGGAGATGTTCGCCAGACCCGACTGGCGGCGCCATACCCCGAGATCTGGAATGGACGAGATCGTTTCCAGGTCAAAGGAAAGATTGCTCGCAGCCGTGCTGACCATCAGATCAACATCACGCATGATCTCGGAAAACACGACTTGAGAGATATCGCCAAGACGAAGCGGCGTTTTCATCTCAGTCAGTTTACGGCCTCCGTCATAGAGCCAGTTTCCTTGATCTTTCAGAACACAGAACCTGATTCTGTCGGTCATGACGTGAGTAAAAGTCCCGGCACCATGTTCAAGATCGTTGATCCCTACACCTCCGGTTCTTATTTCAGCATAAATACCATGCGCAGGGAGCCCGAACGTCCAGGGAGCGCTTTCGGATGATGGTATATGAGGAGAAAGGTTGCGGATACGCCATCCTCTTTTGCGCCCGACTTCGACCACCTGAGCCTGATTTAAAATTCGTCCAGCATAGCGATAGGATGCCGGAGAGCTTTCACGCTCTGCCTGAGTAAGTGTGTATGTTTCCCGCCAGGCTTGGCGAATTGGCTGGCTGATTTTCAATCGTTCCAGAGTTTCTTTCCAGCGTGCAACAATAGATTTTCCGTCAGCATCTTTTCCTTCACCATGAAGAGGATGCCACAAGCTCAGAAGTACTCCGGCCTTAAGGGGAAGGTGCTTATTTCCATCGGGGTCGTATACTTCCCCATTGTCCCCAAACAGGCAGGTGAAAACCACCGTCCCGTCTGGTTCAGCAACAAGCCATATCTGGCGCCGCGCGAGCCATCCGAGAACGGGATGAGAAAGCCAACGCTCCTGAAACACGGAGTAAAGCCAAGTTTGCCCCGTCAGCCACGACCGCTCCAACCTCAGACGGTGAATGGACATATCGACTGTCAGCATTTTTGCGTCTGCTCTTGCCGCGCGAAAAATCGCTTCAACTCCCGGGGCTTTACGCACCATAACGGGAAGCCTGCTTAAATGTTTACCTTCTGCATCTTCGTAGTGGATCACACCTTGACCTGAACCCGTTAGGCTCAAAACCACTTTGAGGCCATCAGATAATTCATCCATGCGACAATGAGATTCATTCAACCCATATTGCAGCGCAATAAGTTCCTCTGCTTCAACTGTCGTCAGCCCGGATGCCGACGCCGCATATGCAAGAGCCGCGTTCAACTGACCTAACATCGTCGAATGCCGGACTTGGAATCGAAGTCGTGCAAGTCCACGAATGGCATCAATCGTGGCAAGTTCTCCAACAGTTGCTACAAGGCGATTAAACTTCGCAACATCCTCTTTTTTCAAAGCTTGTGTACACAGAGACAATAACCATGAGACATCGGATGACTCTTTCGCTGCAGCAACCATACAAAGACAGCCAGGAAAGATGGATATTGTAATATCCGGCTTGTCAGAAAAACTCTCACAACATGACGACTTTGCCGGGAGTCGCTTCTTGGCAGGAAGCTTTGTTCGCAGGCGATGGAATTGTCCAAACGACATGACACCCGTATTTTCCGGATGTCCAGGACGAAAAATATAAAGATCGGGATTTTGGATGAGTGCTTCAGCCGCCTTAATGACTGAACCGGTTTTCGAAAAAACCAGATTAATCAGTTGTACAAAGCGTGGGAAAATAGCGGCACGATACAGGGGCGGTACACTAAGTACATTATAATGCCTTCGATAAATTTCAGAAATCTTTCCATATTCCTGCAAAAAAAATCTCGCAAAATCGAGATCTAGATCTCCGCCTGGTTCACTTAATCGAGTAGAAAACCGTGCCAGTGTTTTCTCGGAAGGCTTTGGTGAATCGGGAACCTGAAAAAGCTCAAGCCGACTATTCATATCATTGACTGAAGAAGCCGGATCTTCTCGAATTACCCCCTCACGCGCAACCCACAGAAGATGTGGAAAGTCCCGGCTCATATCTTCAATATCAAGAAGAGCCTGATCGAACCATCGTTCATTAGGAAGGCTACGCCCCGAACTCCTGAACAAACGCATATAACTGGCCATTCCACGCTTCGCCGCATGAAGCGGAGCAGCTTCCGATAATCTATACTTTGATGGAAATAACCGTGACGTTTCTATTCCAAGCGTATGGCTAGTTTCCTGTTTCGCGTATCGCCGGAACCAGTTTGGAGGACGAGGAAGACTTCCAATTCCCAAGAGTTCTCCCGCCATACATGTTGTTAGGGGAACATGATGAATGGTTATATTATCGAGAAGTGGCTGCTTAATAATTCCGTAATACGATGCGATTTTTGATTTATGGCGTTCGACCCATGCATTATTGAGTTTCCAGAAAATTTGCCCATCAATTTTTTCCATCTCCGTCATCCAGAGGATCAATTGATTTTCGAGAATTCCGACCTCGGTCAGAACCATCCGTGCTAGTGCGACGTCTGTGTCGAGAAGGTCAGTCTGGGGCATTGTCTTTCCCGGGCATGGATTTCAATTAGTATAAATTTTTAAATGTATAGAGATCTATTTCGATCCAACTCTTTAATTAGACAGTAATACATATTTATGGATCGTACCAACAACGCCGCAAGTTATGCGGCGCCTGCCAGCAAAAATTCAGAAAAATTCCGGAACCAAACGCGCTAGGCTTTCTGATGTCAGGTCCGAAACAGCGCTCGCACCCGTGAGGGTCATTGCAACGCGCAGTTCCTTTTCCATGACGTCGAGCACATTCTCCACACCTTTCTGGCCCCCGGCAGCAAGCGCGTAGACGAAGGCGCGCCCCAGCAGAACAGCATCCGCCCCCATCGCAACCATCCGGGCGATATCGAGGCCGGATCGAATGCCTGAATCTGCCAGGATTTTCAGGTCGCCCTTCACGGCATCCACAATCGGCGGAAGTGCCCGGGCACTGGAAAGAACACCGTCAAGCTGACGGCCCCCATGGTTGGAAACAACAATGCCATCCGCACCAAAACGGACAGCATCTTTGGCGTCTTCAGGATCGAGAATACCCTTGATAATCATGGGGCCATCCCAGTACTCGCGGATCCATTCCAGATCTTTCCAGCTAATGGACGGATCAAAATTATTAGCGAGCCAGCCGATATAATCTTCCAGCTTGGTTGGATTTCCGCGATAGCGCGAAATATTGCCCCAATCGTGTGGTCTGCCACGAAGACCCACATCCCAAGCCCACATAGGATGGGTCACGGCCTGAAGGTAACGCCGGATGTTGGCATGGGAGCCGGACATTCCCGAATGAGCATCGCGATAACGCGCACCCGGCGTCGGCATATCTACGGTAAACACCAAAGTTGTAATGCCAGCAGCTTTCGCGCGCTCCAGGGCATTCTTCATGAATCCCCTGTCTTTGAGAACATAAAGCTGGAACCAGATGGGCACCGGGCTTCTACCCTGCACCTCCTCGATGGGACACAGAGATACTGTGGACAACGTGAAAGGAATGCCCTTACGCGCCGCAGCCCTTGCTGCCTGCACTTCCCCGCGACGAGCATACATGCCCGTCAGTCCAACAGGGGCAAGAACCGCAGGAATATTCAGTTTGCGCCCGAACAACTCAGTCCCGGTCGTCAAACCGGACACGTTTTTCAAGATGCGTTGCCGTAGGGAAATATCTGCAAGGTCTGTGATGTTCCGCCGCATTGTCTGCTCTGCATAGGAACCGCCATCAATATACTGGAACAGAAAAGGCGGCAGACGGCGTCGGGCTGCCTCACGATAATCAGTGGCTGAGGAAATAATCATCTGGCAGCTCCCATGAGTGTTCATCGTCTTCAATGAACGGGAGACTGCCAGCCTGTTTGATGACAACCAAGGCACTATCGTCTGCCCTGACGTTATGTTGCACAAAACTCCCGGCAGGAACGCGGCACTGGCTCCTCATCCTTGCCGATCAGGCATTCAGCCTGCGTAAAACGCGTGCGCCCCGATGAACATCAAGAACAGACACTGATGCCGTATCCAGGGCCAGATTTTCACCAAGCCGCACATCATTATGAATCCACACACCAATCAAGCTGCGAAGAATATGACCGTGCGCAAACAGGGCAATCGTTCCTCCCTGTGCCGTCAGCCGCTCCAGCAAGCCACTGACCCGTTTCTGAACCTGGGCGGCCGTTTCGCCATTTTCCACGTCAGACGTCCACAAAGACCAGTCGGGCTCGGCTTTCAAAATTTCCGGCGTGGTGAGCCCTTCGTACACGCCATAGTTCCATTCCATGAGATCAGGCTCGATCTGAGCCTGCTCGCCCAGCCCGGCAAGAACGCAGGTTTCATGCGCCCGCTGAAGCGGACTGGTGAACACCCGATCAAAGTTCTGGTGTTCCAGACGGCCCTTCAAAGACAGCGCCTGCTTACGTCCGTTTTCTGTCAGGGCAATATCCGTACGCCCCGTATGCTGGCCGCTGATGGTCCATTCTGTTTCGCCGTGGCGAATTAGCCAGAGGGTGGTGCTCATGACGCATGCCTTCCCTATGGGCTTTCAGTAACTAAAAGCCCTTTGCCAGCCCGAAGCTGGATTGCTGAAATTTCTGGATCAGAGGCGAATGATTCGTATGCTCACCCGCCTCTCAAGCCGCTGTTCAGACCTTGTGAACAGAAGCGTCGTAAATCTTGTCCACGACCTTGCTCAGGGTTTCATTGAACGCCTGATCGGACTGTGAAACGCGCAGATCATCCACGAGAGCCCGCGAGAAGCTGGCGATCATGCCATGATTGGCTTTGAGCTTCTGGCACGCTTCATCGAGAGGATAACCGCCTGAAAGCGCGACAACACGCTGCATGCGCGGATGCTTCATCACGCGGGCATACAGGTCCGGCTTTTCAGGCAACGTCACCTTCAGCATAACCGGATAATCTCCCGGAAGTGCTTCCAGTCCACTCAGAACAGCGTCTTCAAGGAGCGCTTCAGCCTCAGCCTTTTCCGAGCTCTTCACCAGGACTTCCGGCTCAAGGATGGGGACGAGTCCGTGCGATGCCACCTGCGCTGCAATATCGAACTGCTGCTGAACAATGCTCTTAATGGCAGCAGGATTGGCCAGACGGATCACTGACCGTTCCTTGGTACCGTAAATGCCAAGCTTCGCCGCTCGTTCCAGCAGTTCATCCAGGCCTGGAATGGGCTTCATGAGCTGAACGCCGTCCTTTTCGTCTTCCAGACCTTTATCGATCTTCAGAAACGGGACGATCCCACAGGTTTTCCAGAGATAGGACGGCACTGGCGTGCCCTCGACCGTGCCATCCATTGTTTTCTCAAACAGGATTGCAGCAAGGACCTCGTGGCTCTGGAAAGCAGGAGAGGAAATGATGCGAACGCGCATTTCGTGCATCAGACGGAACATGTCCGCGTCGTTCGAGTAGGCATCCGGCCCGATGCCATAGTGTGCCAGAGCCTTGGGAGTCGATCCGCCGCTTTGATCAAGAGCCGCGATAAATCCGGGAGTTTTTGACACCTGCTCGGCCATTTTTGCATCAGGCATGAACACTACATCCTTTTCTTCAGTCACATGACCAGAAGTAACGACTGACCTTCGCGCGGGATTGGAGACTCTTCCAATCACATTGCACGGATCACCCAAAGGACGCGGTTCAACCCTGCTGGAGCGGCAGGGAAATCAGTTTTTTTCAATATTGTTGGACGGGGGTTCGGCTAATTCTGGAAACAGTCTGGCCAGATCCGCAGGCTGAAGAAGATCTGCCAGAGTGTAGCGATCGAGCACGGCCAGAAATGCGGAAAGCGCCTCCCCCAGCACGCCACGCAAGCGGCAGGAGGGAGACAGAACACAGGCGCGGCTTCCATCTGCCCGGCCCTCACAGTCCACGAGCATCATATCGTCTTCCGTAAACCGGACGACCTCTCCCACACCAATGTCCTGTGCCGGGTGGCCCAACGTCAGGCCACCGCCACGACCTCGTACGGTGGTGATGAAACGCCCCTGCCCCAGACGATGCACAACCTTCACCAGATGGTTTTCCGAGATGCCGTATGCCTCGGCAATTTCGCGAATGGAGACGCGCACGGTCGGGCGTGCCCCGATGTAGAGCAGGGTCCGCAAGGCATAGTCGGTATGCAGGGTCAGGCGCATACGAGTCCTCTGGCAGATTGACAGTCAGAAGTCACGCGCTTAAAGATGTATTTATTATACACCTTTAAGAAGACCCATCATGTCCTCTTCCGACCGCAGCCTCACGCCAGACGTCATTGCCACCATCAAGGCGACCATTCCGGCCCTCGAAGCGCATGGTCTCGACATCACCAGTGAGATGTACCGCCGCCTTCTGGCTGATCCGGCCATTGCTGAGATGTTTGACCCAACCCATCAATCCAAAGGAACGCAGCCACGCGCGCTCGCCATGGCCGTCCTGGCCTATGCCCGGAACATCGATAATCTCGGAGTGATGGGTGGAGCGGTTGAGCGCATTGCCCAGAAGCATGTCAGCCTGGAAATTCTCCCAGAACATTACCCACATGTTGCCACGGCTCTGATCGGTGCGATCCAGCATGTTCTGGGAGATGCGGCGACCCCTGCAATTCTGGATGCATGGGGCCGTGCTTACTGGGCTCTGGCTGACATTCTGATAGGCCGGGAAGGCCAGCTTTATGACGCCAGCACACATGCCGAAGGCGGCTGGACCGGCTGGCGCGACTTCACGATCATCAATGCAACGCGCGAATGCGACAATGTCACGACGCTGGAACTGAAGCCTACAGACGGCAAAACCATCATTCAGGCTATCCCCGGCCAATATCTGGGTGTGGATCTGAATATTCCGGGACATGGGCAGACCAGACGTAACTACAGCATCACATCGCGCCCCAACCACGATTCCTACACCATCAGCGTGCGCCACGTTCCGAACGGTGTGGTTTCCACATGGCTCAACAGTCCGGACTGCAAAGGTCATCAGGTTCGACTATCGCCGCCGGCAGGTGAGTTTGTCTTACCGGAGAAAAACGATGCGCCGATTGCCTTCATCTGTGCAGGGATTGGGATCACGCCCATGATTGGAATGATCGAGTCTTTGGCCGCGCAGTTAGGCTCGCCCGCCGTCAGCGTTATTCAGATTGCCCATTCCGAAACGGCCGCACCGTTTTCAGGGAAACTGAACAGCCTCGCCAAGGAAGCGAAAAACCCGATTACGCTTCATACGCGTCTGACCTCTGTTGAGGGTCGCCCGGATGCGGCATGGGTCGCAGCCCGCATTCCGGAGAAAGCCATCTGCTATCTGTGCGGTCCGACCGGGTTCATGCGCGATATGATTCAGGATCTTTCAAAGGCCGGCATCCCAGCCAATCGTCTGCGTTATGAGACGTTTGGACCGGATACCGGCGTAACAGACTGATCTGTCAGAGGGCGGCGATGGCGCTTTCCGCTTCCGCAAGGATGCGAGGGCGATCATTGCCGCTATTGACTGCAAGACCTTCTGCTTCAATGACCTTCACGTCCGTGACACCAAGGAAGCCGAGGACGGCCTTGAGATAGGCCACCTGATGCTCGAAGGCTGCCTGCGGCGTACCCTCCGAATAGATGCCCCCACGAGCAACAGCGAGAATGACGGTCTTACCGCCAGCAAGCCCTTCAACACCATCCGCACCATAGCGGAATGTCTGTCCGGCAATGGCAATGCGATCAATCCAGGCTTTAAGCTGGCTTGGAATGCCAAAGTTGTACATCGGCACACCGAGTACGAGAATGTCGGCCTCTTTAAAATCGGAGAGAGCTTTCGCGCCCGCTACCAGATCCTTGTTGGAGGCAGCGTCTTCCGTAAGGTCCTTGCCCAGAAAAGACAGAGCTTCGCCGTCCAGGTGAGGAAGCGGGTTCACCGCCAGATCAAGGGGCGTAACCTCCAGATCCGGATGCTTCTGACGGTAGCGGTCCACAATCGCCACACTCAGCTGGCGGGTTGCGGAATATCCGCCAAGAATGCTGGAATCGATATGCAGCAGTTTCATTGGAGTTTCTTTCGGTTCCTGATCGTAACTAGCACATGATAAGAAACCTTTTCTGCACCTCCGCAAGACGGCACATTCAGGGATCATAGGCACATGGATGTTAGTACCCTTCCCCCTCCGGAAGCTCATGAAAGCGACACATGCGCCGTTGTCCGTGCCATTCTGGCGCGTATTGGAGACAAGTGGAGCATCTTGATCGTGCGGATGCTGGGAGACGGCTCCATGCGCTTTAGTGAACTCCGACGATCCATCGAAGGCATTTCGCAACGCATGCTTACGCTGACCCTGCGAAATCTGGAACGCGATGGACTGGTCGCCCGAACCGTCACCCCCACTACTCCGCCCCGCGTGGATTACGAATTGACGGATCTTGGCCACTCCCTGCAAAGCATCACAGAAGCCTTTGGGCGCTGGGCTGTCACACACCGGGATCAGATTGAAAATGCCCGCCTCCGTTTTGACGCACGCCAATAATCCCTTAGGTTGCGCCCAATAGTTTCTGACGGTCAGGCACGGATTATGACGACTTCTCCCCGCATCGGTATTGCTGGCATCACTGGACGTCTGGGCGCTCTCTGCGCCGAAGAAGCGGGAGACTCCCTGGCTGGCGGGCTGTCCCGTCACGCAGATGCAGCACGCAGCATCACCACTAACCCGGCAGAACTAGCGACGCGCTGCGACGTCATTATCGACGTCAGCCATGCTTCAACCGCAGCAACCCACGCAGAAGCCTTCACAGCGGCAAAGTGCCCATGGGTTCTTGGAACGACCGGCCTTGACGCTACGGCGCAAGCTGCCGTGAGCGAGGCTGCAAAACATATTCCGGTTTTACAGGCTGCCAACTTCTCCCCGGCCCTAACGCTCTTTCTGGAGCTCGCGAAGCAGCTTGGCGCAGGGCTGCCGGGCTATGATGCAGAAATTGTAGAAATCCATCACCGTCAGAAAGTCGATGCACCTTCTGGCACCGCTCTCGCCATCGGACGCGCGGTTGCCGAGGGACGAAACGTAGCGTTCGAGGATGTCGCTCGTCTGGATCAGAATGGGGCACGACCAGATAACGCTATCGGGTTTGCGTCACTGCGGGGGGGACAGATTGTGGGTGAGCACGATCTTCTCTTCATGGCAGCCGACGAGCAGATCACTTTGTCTCATCGTGCGCTGGATCGACGGGTTTTCGCCCGCGGTGCACTGATGGCTGCACGCTGGCTGGCCCATCAGCCTCCTGGCCTTTACGGCATGGCAGATGTTCTTCGCCGGAAAGACTGATCTTTTCGGCGAAGTATTTAGTGGTTAGCCGCCCGAGATTTCGAGGTTCACACCCGTCATAAAGCTGGAGTCGTCGCCCAGAAGGAACGCCACCACACCTGGGATTTCGCTGATATCGCCATAACGACGCATCGGCACACTACCGATCATCTGCTTGGAAACTTCTTCAGGATTGGTGGAGAAGTACTGCGTGTTGGCCTTGGCCTGCAACTCCACCTGTCGATCCCACATGAAACCAGGGCCCATATAACCTGGACTGATGGCGTTAACGCGGATGTTGTAGGGCGCCAGATCCTGGGCTGCAGTTTCCGTCAGGGCGATGATGGCACCTTTGGATGCCCCGTAAGCCGCCATGTTCGGCGGTCCTTTTACACCGGCCATGCTAGCAGTATTCACAATGCTACCGTAACCGTTCTCGATCATGTGCCGTGAGACAGCCTTCATCACATGGAAGGCGCCTGTGACATTGATGCTCAGAACACGCGGGAAATCTTCGGACGGATAATCCTGAACTGGGGCAAAGGCACCCTGATATCCGGCATTGTTGAAGAGGAAATCGATTTTTCCAAACTCTTCGACAACGCGGCCGACGACATCGATCACTGACTGCTCGGATGTGACGTCACAGACATAGGACGCAGCTTTCACGCCCTTCTCCCGCACAGCGGCTTCCGCCTTGGCCAGAGCGTCCGGATTCATGTCGAGCAGAGCAATTTCCGTGCCCATTTCTGCCAGCCGAAGTGCAGTCGCGAGGCCAATATTGCCCCCGGCCCCCGTAACAAGACAGACTTTACCGCTAAAGAAACTTACGACGTACGCCATTGGTGCCTCATGAAAATACGGTGCTTTCACCTGCGGCCCACAATATCGAGATCGAAGGCGGTCGTCTCCCCCTGATTTCGCACCATGAGAAAACGTGAATACTCCTGTCGGTTTTCCTGATTTTCCAAAGACTTCCCTTTGGATTTCACAGAAAAAATGTCCAAGTTTTCCTAAGCCCCTTGACCCCTGCGTTCAATTCCGCCAAGCCGTGCCTCTCCTGAATGCTGCATCCGTTCGTCATGACGTCTGCAGCCCTTCTCACCACTCATTCCCTGCGAGGTCCCTGAGTGCGCAATCACGGCGATTTCCTGTTCACCTCTGAATCTGTTTCCGAGGGCCATCCCGATAAGGTGGCAGACCGTATCTCCGACACAGTTCTGGACGCTTATCTTGAAGCCGATCCGGAAGCCCGCGTTGCCTGTGAAACGCTGGTCACCACGAACCGTGTCATTCTGGCCGGTGAAGTCCGTGGCCCCGAGGCCGTCGAAGACACGCTGATCGACCGCGTCCGTGAGGCCATCAAGGACATCGGCTACGACCAGGCTGGCTTCTCTTGGAAGACGGCTGACATCACGTCTTACCTTCACGCACAGTCTGCTGACATTGCCCAGGGCGTGGACAGCGGCAGCGACAAGGACGAAGGCGCTGGCGATCAGGGCATCATGTTTGGCTTCGCCACGCGCGAAACCGAAAACCTAATGCCGGCTCCGCTGTTCTACGCCCAGACGATCCTTGAGCGTATCCGCGACTACCGCAAGAACGGCGACGCCCGCGGCGCTGGCCTTCTTCCGGATGCGAAGAGCCAGGTCACGCTGCGTTATGTCGATGGCAAGCCGGTTGGCGTCACGTCTGTCGTGATTTCCACGCAGCACGCTGAAGGCATGAGCCAGAACACGATCCGCGAAACGCTTCGCGGCGTGGTCAATGACGTTCTGCCGAATGGCTGGAGCTGCCCGGAAGACGAGTTCTATGTGAACCCGACGGGCAACTTCGTCATCGGTGGCCCGGATGGCGATGCAGGCCTGACCGGCCGCAAAATCATCGTGGACACCTACGGCGGTGCAGCCCCTCATGGTGGTGGTGCATTCTCCGGCAAGGATCCCACGAAGGTTGATCGTTCGGCTGCCTATGCTGCGCGTTATCTTGCCAAGAACGTTGTAGCTGCTGGCCTTGCAGATCGCTGCACGATCCAGCTCAGCTACGCCATCGGCGTCTCCAAGCCTCTTTCGGTCTATGTGGACCTCGATGGCACGGGCAAGGACATCGACGAAGCACGCCTTGGCCTGCTCCTCAATGAAGTTGTGGATCTGTCTCCGCGCGGCATTCGCAAGCACCTGCGCCTGAACCGTCCGATCTACGTTCCGACGTCTGCCTATGGTCACTTCGGTCGTGTACCGAACGAGGCTCTGGACAACTTCACGTGGGAAAAGACAGATCTGGTCGACACCCTCCGTAACGCACTGAACAGGTAAGACCCTGACACAGTCTCTTAAACCCCAGCCGGAGCGGCTTTACGGCCGCCAACGCGGCCATCCGCTCCGGGCCAGACAGCAGCGCCTTCTCGAAGACGTGCTGCCGCGCTTTACATTTGCGTCTGCTGAAAATCCGACAGCCGGATTTTCTACGCCTGTATCGCGCGTTTTTCTCGAAATCGGATTTGGTGGCGGCGAGCATGCCGCTGCCCAGTCTGAAATGAACCCGGATGTCGGGTACATTGCTTCTGAAGTTTTCGAGAACGGCTTATGCTCGCTTATGTCGCGTCTTGTCCCAGAAGGACAGGACGAGACAGCCGAGCCTCCGCCTCATTTCCGGATCTGGCCAGAAGACGCTCGGCAACTCCTGAAGGATATGCCGGACAATTGCCTGGATCGGGCCTATTTGATGTTTCCGGATCCATGGCCCAAGTCACGCCATGCGAAGCGCCGTTTCATCCACCCGGAAAACCTCAAGGAGGTTCACCGCGTTCTGAAACCTGGAGCCATCTGGCGCGTCGCCAGCGATCATCCGGTCTATCAGGAGTGGGTGACGGAAGTGATGGGCAAACAGGATCTGTTTGATGCACCGCCTCCGGAAACGGAACGTCCCGAAGGATGGTCCCCAACCCGATATGAGGCCAAAGCCTTCCGGGAAGGTCGACAGCCTTTCTACTGGACATTTACCCGGCGCCCTTGAGGCGCCGTCCCTTTATCTGACTACAGTGAGTTCCTGACATCATGACCCAGATCGAACGCGAAGAAATGGAATTCGATGTCGTGGTGGTCGGTGGTGGCCCCGCCGGTCTGTCCGCGGCTATCCGGCTGCGACAGGTGGCTCCGGACGCCTCGGTCTGCCTGATCGAAAAGGGTAGCGAAATCGGTGCGCACATCGTGTCTGGTGCGGTCATTGAGCCTCGCTCTCTTGAGGAACTCCTGCCAGACTGGCGCTCACTCGGTGCGCCCCTGAACACGGAAGTCACGGAAGAGCGCATGCTTTTCCTGACGGAAAAGCGCGCCATTCAGATTCCCTATCTGGATCGTGTCATGCCCCATATGGCGAACCACGGAAATTATGTGGTGTCTCTGGGGGAAGTCTGTCGCTGGCTGGGTGAAAAGGCAGAAGCGCTTGGCGTTGAGATCTACCCCGGTTTTGCGGGCGCTGAACTGTTCATTGAGAACAATCGCGTTGCTGGCGTCATTACGGGCGACATGGGCATCGAACGCGATGGCACGCATGGTTCCAACTTCACGCCCGGCATGATCCTGCGTGCCAAACAGACAATCCTGACCGAAGGCGCACGCGGATCCCTGAGCGCTCATGCCATGAAGCGTTTTGGCCTACGCAAGGATGTCGATACCCAGACTTACGGCCTTGGCATCAAGGAAGTCTGGGAGATCCCGAAGGAAAAGCATCGTCCCGGCCTCGTCCAGCACAGCTTTGGCTGGCCACTGGACGACCACACCTACGGTGGCGCATGGCTCTATCATTTCGGGGAAAATCTGGTCAGCTACGGCTTCGTGACAGGCCTCGACTACAGTAACACCTACCTTTCCCCCTTCGAGGAAATGCAGCGCACGAAGCTGCACCCGGCATTCCGGGAACATTTTGAAGGTGGAAAGCGCCTGATCTACGGCGCCCGTGCGCTCTCGGAAGGTGGGCTTCAGTCCATTCCCCGCCTGACATTCCCCGGCGGTGTTCTGGCTGGCGATTCGGCAGGCTTCCTGAATGTTCCCAAAATCAAGGGAACGCACACAGCAATGAAGTCCGGCATGCTGGCCGCCGAGGCTGTAGCCGAAGCGCTCCAGACCGAGCGTACTGAAGCTTCAAGCCTGACAGAGCGCGTCCGCAATTCCTGGCTCTGGTCCGAATTGCGCGATGTCCGCAATATCCGTCCGGCTTTCGCCAAGTGGGGCATGAAGGCTGGCGCGCTCTATGCTGGCATCGACAGCATGATTCTGCGCGGCCGCGCACCTTGGACGCTACATCATCCGCACGCAGACAATGAGACTTTACGTCCAGCGGCGCTGTGCGAGCAGATCGACTATCCGAAGCCAGACAATGTCCTGACCTTTGATCGTGTTAGCTCGGTTTTCCTAAGTGCGACAAATCACGAAGAAAACCAGCCTGTCCATCTGAAGCTGCGTAACGAAGCCATCTGGCGCACCGTCAATCATGACGTGTTTGACGCACCGGAAAGCCGTTACTGCCCCGCAGGTGTGTATGAGCAGGAAAAGAGTGGAGACAATGACTGGTCGCTGCGCATCAATGCGCAGAACTGCGTCCACTGCAAAACCTGCGATATCAAGGACCCGACGCAGAATATTGAATGGTGCACGCCAGAAGGCAGTGGCGGCCCAAACTACCCTGTCGGGATGTAAATCCTCTAAACAGACGGGCCGCTTCCTGACCGGAATGTGACTTCCTGATCCATTTCCGCTACGGTGGCGGCCGTTTTTCCAGCGGCGTCAGCAGCGAAAGATCACGATGAAAATTCTGGTCCCAGTCAAAAGGGTGGTCGATTACAACGTCAAGGTACGTGTAGCGGCCGATGGTAGTGGTGTCGAAACGCAGGGACTGAAAATGTCCCTGAATCCGTTCGATGAAATTGCGGTGGAAGAAGCCATCCGCCTACGCGAAAAAGGCGTGGCAACCGAAGTGGTTGTGGTGACCATTGGTGTTCAAGCAGCGCAGGACATTCTGCGTACCTCAATGGCCATGGGTGCAGACCGGGCCATTCTGGTCAAAACAGATGACACCCTTGAGCCTCGCGCCGTCGCCAATGCGCTGAAAGCCATTGTCGAACGTGAACAGCCGGGTCTTGTCTGCATGGGCAAGCAGGCCATTGATGATGACATGAACGCAACCGGCCAGATTCTGGCTGCAAAGCTCGGCTGGCCTCAAGGCACGTTCGCTAGTGCAGTCACTGTGGCGGACGGTCGTATTGAAGTCGCTCGTGAGATCGACGGTGGTACGGAAGTTGTCTCCCTGATGCTTCCCGCCGTGGTGACGGCCGATCTGCGCCTAAACGAGCCGCGCTATGCGTCCCTCCCGAACATCATGAAAGCTCGCAAGAAGCCACTTGAAACGCTTGAGGCTGCCGATCTCGGTGTTGATTTGGCCTCCCGCCTGACCGTCATATCTGTCGCAGAGCCGGCAGAACGTAAGGAAGGTATCAAGCTTGAGAGCGCGGCCGAACTGGTCGAAAAGCTCAAGACAGAAGCGAAGGTGATCTGATGACCGCTCTTGTTCTGCTCGAAGTCGAGAATGGTGAAGTTCGTCAGGCGTCACGTTCAGCCCTGACAGCCGCCGCACGCTTTGGCGATGTAGACGCCATCGTTTTTGGTGAAGGTGCCAGCGCAGCCGCAGCCCTTCCTGGGGTAAAGCGGGTTCTGTCCGTGCCGGCTCTGGCCACGGATCTTGCTGAGCCTGCCGCCGACCTTCTGGCGTCCATTGCAAAGGACTACAGCCACATCGTGGCATCGGCCTCAGCAAGTGGAAAGAATATCCTGCCACGCTTGGCGGGCCTGCTTGACGTGCAGCCTGTTCCGGACGTTGTGGAGATCAAGGACGCCGAGACGTTCGTGCGTCCGATCTACGCCGGCAATGCACTGGCAACCGTTCGTTCTGCCGACAGCATCAAGGTTCTGACAATTCGCAGCTCCAGCTTTGATCCTGCTCCAAAGGATGGCGGTTCTGCTGCGGTCGAAACACTGGAAGCCCCAGCCAGCGAAAAGTCAGTTTTCGTGAAGGTTGAGTTGTCAGCGTCCGATCGTCCGGAACTGGAATCCGCGCGGGTGGTAATTTCTGGCGGCAAAGGCATGAAGGATGCAGCCAACTTCAAGCTGCTTGAGCCGATTGCTGACAAGCTGAATGCCGCAATTGGTGCGTCCCGTTCGGCGGTGGACTCTGGTTTTGCACCGAACGAAATGCAGGTCGGACAGACCGGCAAGATCGTGGCACCAGAACTCTACATCGCTGTCGGATTGTCTGGCGCAATCCAGCATCTGGCTGGCATGAAGGACAGCCGCGTGATCGTGGCCATCAACACAGACCCTGAAGCCCCGATCTTCCGCGTTGCCGATTACGGTATCGTGGGCGACCTGTTCGAAGTGCTTCCAGCACTTGAAAAAGCTCTCTAACACGTCTTTGCAGGTGACCCTCTTATGACGGGTCACCTGCAATTTTCCTGACATAGCCTGTCCAAGGCTTAAGTTGCGGAACGCCTGCCGTATGGCACTCTCCGGCCATGGAGAGACCGCAATGAAATACCGTCAGATCTTCCAAAAAATTCTAGCTGCGCTGCCCCCAATTATGGGTGTGCTATTTATCCATACCGCGCTCGGTGCAGCTTACATTGTTCCATCAGCGTCGATGGAACCGACCCTGAGGATCGGTGACGAAATTATTGTTTCTGCACCCTCTTATGGCCTGAGCACAGCATCCCTACCCTTTGGCTCCTCATTCGCCCAAGTTACGCAAAGACGCATCTTTGGTCACTTGCCGCACCGGGGCGACATTGTTGTCTTTAGAGCCCCTGCAACTCTTCATGAAACATGGGTCAAACGCGTCATCGGCCTGCCTGGAGACAGAATAGCACTAACAGACGGTCGAATTGTATTGAATGGGAAAATATTGGCTTGGAAAGACGAGGGCCCTGATCAGGAAGATCGTGCTCAAGCGCATTCCGGCGAACGTTATGAAGAAACGATTCCTGACGGACTACGCCATGACATCATCAAATTGGCCGCCCATGGGCCACTTGATAACATGCCCGAATTTGCGGTCCCGGCAGAAAGATTGTTCGTCATGGGGGACAATCGGGATAATTCAGCTGACTCTCGTGTTCCCGTAACAGAAGGTGGTGTAGGGCTGCTCCCAGTCTGGAATCTTCAGGGTCACGCAATCACTGTTCTATTCTCGTGGAGAAGCATCAAGAGAATATTGCTTCCCATCTGATTTTTCACTCCATCCTCTTGCCACGAAAGCAAATTCCCGGTAGGAGAAGCGCCGTCGGCCGGAGTGTAGCTCAGCCTGGTAGAGCACTGTGTTCGGGACGCAGGGGCCGGAGGTTCGAATCCTCTCACTCCGACCAGCCGATAAACGGATTATCAGAAAAATCTGATCAGAGCGTAGTTACTTGACGCTCTAGCCGTGCGCTCATTTCATATACAAAAATCATGGCCCGAACAGTTCTCGGGAGACTTGCTATGCGTCAACGCCCCGAGGCCCGATTACTGGTTCTGGATCAGCAGGATCGCGTCCTTCTCTTCAGGTTTTTTCACTCCTCAGGCGCATTGGCTGGGCGAAGTTATTGGTCCACGCCTGGCGGAAGCCTGAAGGATGGAGAAAATTTTGTTCAGGCGGCAAAACGCGAACTGCACGAAGAAACAGGATTAAACGCGCCCTTTCTCAGCTCTGAGATTGGTCAGAGAACATTCGTCCTGACGCTCGCGAATGGTGAAACTGTTTTAGCTGACGAGCACTTTTTTGCCCTTCGTGCGCCAGAGACCACGCTCTCCTCTTCCGGCTGGACGCCCAACGAAAAGAACGTTCTCAAGGGCCACTGCTGGTGGTCTAGACGTGAGTTGGAACAGACGACCGAAATCATTTTTCCGGAACGTCTGCTCGATCTCCTGACTACGGCGCTGTCAGGCCACCTCCCCTGATTTCAAAGAGGTTTCAGCCCGACAAAGGGATGCAAAGGTTGGTTCGGCTGACATTCCGCTAGAATTTCCGGAGCCTGAAGACCGTGAATATGCGTGTACAAGGCCTGCCGCGCATTGAGAATTCTGCCAGCCTCTTTATCGCGAACATCGCCGGGTTGCCCGAGCAGAGCGCCGGCATATTCGACTTCACGCTGCATCTCCGCGTCCGGAAGAGCAGACAATGGCACGAACTGAACAGGCAAACTCAACTGCTGCGTCTTTGAACGGCTGGCATCTGCGGCAATGCCAATGACAGGCACAGTTGTCAGTGCAGATACAGAAAATGAACCAGACTGCGTCAGACTACCATTTAGCTGCATTGTCACTGGCCCGGAAACAAGCGCAACAACCGGGTCCAGAGTGTGTTGCGAACATTGTAGGGCACGCACGTTCCCATCAAAGCGGTGAGACTGCTCTGCAGACCAGTCCTGAACCTCGGAAACACTCACGACACCAGCTTTAGCCAGATCCTTCTGAACACCGGCCAAAGCTGCACTCACCGAAGTCTGTTCACCAGAACCAAAGACACATCCTGAAAGCATCAACCATACAGGCAAAAAATATATCGGCTTCATGCTGCGCTCATTTCAGCAACAAGGGCCTGTACGTCTTCAGATTTTGGCGAAAGACCTTGCACCGTGAGCCAGTTCTGTCTGCTCACGAGCCCATAGGCCTCATCACAAATCTTCAGGAACGTATTCCACGGCATGAAGGTCCGGCTGCCCCATGTATTGAAAAATACACCGTCAGGTGTGTACCCCGTCAGCGCGATAGCATGTCCTCCGACAAAAACGTGATCCTGCACAGCATCCCAATCCCAATCGGTACCTAATGGGAGACTCATGAACCCGCGCGGAACCTGCACCCCTGCCAAGACGCCGCCCAGATAGGAAATACCGCGCTTGATGCCGCTCACTGAATGGGAATCAATAATACCGTAAGCCGTCAGATAATCTCGTGTCTGTCCCGGACGAACAAATCCATTGCTCTTCCAATATTTCAGCTGCTCCAGCAAAATCGTGCCATTATCATTTTGACCCGTTACTGGATTAAATCCCGTGACAGCGCCATAGTTCTGAAGAACCTGTTCGCTAGAGAGCAATACCAGCCCCTGGGCCACTTTTGTCCAGGTTGCTGTCAAAGCCGCATGAGCTGCAAAAGCACAGCATCCGAACTGATCATTACCCCACATCTGATAGGGTACCCCCTGGGACCAGTCCTGGTGCTCTGGAACGTCTGGAACCCGCGCCGTCAGAACAGGCGAAAGCCGATAGGTTCGTACATCATGACGCGGAGGCAACTTGCCCAGTCTACGCTCAATCACTCATCAACACTCCACGAACAGAGAATGAAGAAACCAGAGCGGCATGCCGTATTTGCAGGGAGTTCTTCGTTCCGATCGAAGCAAAGCCAAGGCACATGCCAAAACGCTCCGAAAAAAATGAAAGCCACCCCCATAAAGGAGTGGCTTTCATCAACGCCTTATCAAAAAATCTCAGGTCTTTTTAACCTGAGCCTCTGACAATCAGGCTCTGACGTCATATGCCAGCGAGGCCGGCCACGCAGCTTGGGCAAAAACCTGCGCGTAATCATGGACTTCTGTCAGGAATGTCCGATCACCATCCAGAACCAGACGAACCGTCGGTGCCAGTGTACCGCCAATCCGGTAAATATCTGGATTTTCTGCATTCTGACCGGCAGCCGGAATGGTATCGATAAAGGACTGAACATAGCCCTCCGCATCCACAAAGTGCGAATACGTCGAATACGGCTGCGAAGACGGATTACCAAGTACAAGCCCTGAGCTATTCAGGGGCTTGTATGGGCCGAAAATACCCTTCTCGGACACAAAGCCATAAACGCCATCAGGCCCCGTGCTCTTGCCCGTGTACGTGGAATGATGGCTGATCGTGAACAGATAGGTCAGACCGTCCTTGAAAACGAAATGGGGACGTTCGGTCTGATCGTTCACGCCAAGAGCCGTTACCAGAGCAGGCATCAGTTCCCACCGGGAATAATCCCCCTTGCGCCAGCCGGAGACACACCGGGCCAGACCGATCGCTGCTGCACCATATTGTGCGCCGGCATCCACCGCATATCCAGGCGGAACAGCACCCATTTCATCCGTGCCGATAACAAACTGACCACGCGCACCGGGGACGTTGCCTTCAAACAGCGTATAGAGCTGGCCATCGCCCGGATTGATGAACGGCTGCGGATCACGGAAATCAAAATATGGATCTTCAGACGCATTGGCGTAATGAACACCATCTGCCTTGAACATTTCCGTGCTTGTGGCGAAGCCGTCGAACCAGACACCCTTATCATCTGCATGAATAGTGCCGGAGCTGACCGCCGGAACAGAGTTGCCATCAGGCGCACCGACGGACGTGTAGAACATGTCCACCTTGTTCTCGGTGTCCTCACGCATTACCAGAGAACCGGACCATTCCCACGGGCGCAGATCGGCAGAGATCTGGAACAGTCGGCCGCCCCAGGTCCACTCCACACCATCGCGGCTATACCAGTACCCGATATAAGCGCGGTCATTGCGGGAGTGCCATTCGTCGTAAATCTTGGCGTTGGTCTTGTCGATCTTGTCCACGGCAAGCGACCACAGGACGAACCAGCCTTTAAACGTGACGGTACGCATGTGCATGTCACGCAGCGCCCCACTGTCCCAGATCATCACGTCATTGGACATAAGTGGAAACTGGTAATCGATCAGCGGCATGGTCGTCGTCGGATCGTCTGTACGAACCTTCAGCGCATCCGCAATCGTCCAGCGAGAAACAGGATATTTGGCAGGAACAGGACGCGAAAAATTGGCCTGCACCAGAGACTGGGAGGAAATAGCATTCATAATTTTACTGATCCATACTGAATAAGTATTTGAAAATTCCTGGCTCTCAGGAAAAAATTCCTAGTAATTCAGGAGCCAGAGTATTTTACGCTTTAGGAGAAGCGTCCTTCTTCACGCTTTCTCCACTCCCAGAAGCTGAAGTCACTTTACCGACCTGCCGCTCGAGACGATTGGCAGCCCAACCAAAGTTCAGCCCCAGAAGGGTAATGACGCGGTAAATTCCGCCGAACCGTGATGTATTTTGTGGAGGAGGCAAGAAAACCGTTATCAGCTTGCAGCCAATAATCAGCAGAGCCACCCAAAGTTCATAGCGGGCCGGAATGTCAGCAAGCAGACCCGAAAGATCAAAACCCGAAATATCCACGCCTGAAATCCTAATAGGCTCATAAAAAAAGAGGCTGCCCCGTCGTGGAGTCAGCCTCTTATGAAAATCATTTTCTGATATTGATAATTGAACCATCTGCCTAACGATTTATGGCTCAATGCCACAGTTATATGAAAAACCTGGCCGCAACACAACCCTAAAAACCATCTCTGCTCGCCAGAGAGTTGAAACCTTCCCCCCACATACCTAGTTTCGACATTCAGAAAGTCTCTTTCTCCCAAGAGACCGATAAGAGAGACGAAACTTCCATGACACGCTCAATGCGTTCTGCTCTGGCTCTGGCCGCCCTCCTCACCGCTACCCCGGCCCTCGCCGAACCGGGCGGCTGCATCAAGTACGGTGCAGCCGGTGCCGTAGGCGGACATCTGGCCAACCACCATGGTGTTATTGGCGCCGTTGGTGGGTGCGCCGCTGGCATGTATCGCCGCCATCTGTATCGCAAGGATCTGCGCGAAAAGGCTGCTCTGTGGGATAAAGAGCATCCAGCTGCCCCGAATACCGGTGGCTGGTGGCAAAGCCACCACGATGCGACGTCCGTGAACCAGAAGGCTCAGTGGTACGACGCAGAACACCCCGAGCCAAGCACGAATGCGCCAGCTCCTCAGGGGCCGCAGCACTAAAAACAAAAAAAGGCCCGGCTGTTACCAGCCGGGCCTTTTTCATAAGTATCGAAACAGTCTCAACCCACTCCAAACCCTCTCAGGGCTGTACGAGACAATGCTTCCAGAAGGTCAATCGACTCGTCTGAATCATTCAGACAGGGCACCAGAGCAAATTCTTCGCCGCCCGCTTCCATGAACTCTTCTCGAAGCTCATTCCCAATTTCATCCAGTGTTTCAATACAGTCCGCCATAAAGCCCGGCATGATAACTGCAATTTTCGTGATGCCCTGCTTCGGTAGAGCACTCACATAAGGAGCCGTATAAGGCTGAATCCATTCAAGCGGCCCAAAGCGCGACTGGAACGTCAGCGGCATCTGCTCTTCAGAAAGCCCTAAGGCCTGACGCAAGGCAACGATCGTACGAACACATTCGTCCTGATACGAGTCTCCCTTTTCGATGCAGACTTTTGGCAATCCATGAAACGACGCCACAATTCGTTGTGGCTTGAAGGAAAGGCTTTCCAGCGTCTTCAACACAGATGTTTCCAAGGCCCGCACAAAGGCCGGATGATCCGGAAAAGACGGAACCGTCAGAACAGCAGGTTGCTTTCTCAGCTTCATCAATGCCCGGAAAAGCTGATCGTTAGCCGTGGCGGTCGTTGCTGAGGAGTATTGCGGATATAGCGGAATACTGACGATACGGTCACATCCCTGGTCCATCAGGCTCTCAACAGCCTGCGCAACAGATGGGCGGCCATAGCGCATGCCCCACTCAACAGGGACACCGTCTGCTTTTAACCGAAGGCGAAGCTTCTCAGCCTGACGCTGGGTATAGACCCGTAACGGAGAGGCATTCTCGTCCCGATCCCAGATTCGTGCATAGTTTGCACCGCTGACGAAAGGTCGTTTGGTAAGGATGATGCCCTGCAGGATGGGCTGCCAAATCAGCGGCGAACTTTCGATAACGCGCCGATCGGAGAGAAACTCACTCAGGTACCGACGCACCGCCAAATAGCTGGTGTCATCAGGTGTGCCGAGATTGAGAAGTAGGATGCCTGTCCGTCCCTGAGGAGGAGAGGCATGTTGGGGTTTTTTGAAAAAGAAGGCCATAGTACCCTTCAGTGTGAAACAGGGCTACAAATGGCGAAAGAGAAAAAACACATTAACCGAGGGATGCGCGTCCCTTTCGGGACGCTATCGTCGGCGCTTTACACGTGCATAGGAAAGACTTGGCTGTTCAACCCGGCGGGAAGCATTGTAAAAGATCACCGCCATTACAGCACCGATCGATCCGATATACGGCATGAAAGTATTCATCAGAGCCATATTTGCCTCCTTGAACCCTCTGGGAAAGTTTTCCGTGGGTTCAATACTGAGAGTGATCATATCGCCGTCGGTATTCAAGAGAAAAATTCATCCAAACGTCAAAAAAATAATCAATTCCAAAAATTATTCTTTTTTATCAAAATCTTAGGTTCCGAAGAATCGCGAAATCCTCTTTCGACGGGGCAACCCCTGCCTCTCAGTCACGTTTAAGTTCCGACCAATCTGATTGATCGGGAAAGGATCTGATACAATGGCAACCCAAGACCCCGTCATCTACGTCGTCGCCGATGGTGAGAAGGCCCGTTTCCTTCGTCTGGAAGGCTCACAGCTCAGAACCATCGAAAACTTCGATATCCATAAGGGCTCAGACGCAGCCAAGGATGTAGGTTCGCTCAAGGCTGCTCATACAAGCCCGAAGGAGCAGCTCAAGACGCACTTCGCGAAAGATCTGGCGGCTCACATCAACAAGGCTGCACAGGACAGCAATGTTGAGGGAATCCTTCTTATAGCTCCGGCACAGTCTCTTCACGACATCCGTGAAAGCCTAGACAAGCCGACGTCCAAGAAGCTTTTCAAAAGCCTGACAAAAGATCTTACGAATACCCCGGATCATGAACTGCTGAAGCATCTGGACCGTCCGGAAACGGGCTGGCCGGAACTTGCATCAGTCTAAAATCCGAGCAGACAGGCAGACCGCTCAGCGTGCTGATCGGCCTGCCACACAAGGCTTTTCCGTCCCAGTCGTCTGTGGCCACGACGAAGGAAGATTACGTACATAACGGACGGCCAGAAGTGCAAAGCACTGGGCCTCCAGTGCGTCTCCGTCCCATCCAAGATCATCGACGGATCCCAGACATCCCAAACGTGAGCGCAAACGCTCCATCAAAACCGGATTGTGGCGTCCCCCTCCAGCGACAAACCACTTTGCTGATTTGACCGGCATGGGTGTTCGAGCAATCGCTTCAACCGTAAACTCCAGCAGTGTCGCAGCGCCGTCTTCAGCAGAAAGCGTTTCAACGGCCTGCATGGCAGAAGCGTGAAAGCTCAAACGGTCCAACGACTTTGGCATTTCACGCTGAAAATATGGCACTGCCAGCAAGCTTTCTAAAACAGCTCGGTCTACCTTTCCTTTTCTCGCTAACGCGCCATCGACGTCACACGCAACGCCAGTGTGGCGCTCCGCCCAGTCGTCCAGAAGAGCATTTCCCGGCCCGGTATCGCACGCCCAGACCTGACGCTGCCCTTCTATATTTGGCCCGAGCAAGGTGACATTTGCCACGCCACCAATATTCAGAACAGCGACAGACTGCATCTCGCTTTCCAAAAGTGCGGCATGCAGAACGGGCACCAATGGCGCGCCCTCACCACCACATTCCAAATCCCGAGCACGGAAATCATAAACAACCGGGACGCCACACTCCGCCTGAAGAAGCGCTCCATCACCAATCTGCCAGCTTCGCCCTTTTTCGGGTTGATGCAGGACAGTTTGCCCATGAAAGCCAATAATATCAGGGCGAATATTTGGAGCCAGCTTCATAAGCTCCCGAACAGCATCCACATGCCGTAGCGTTACGTCCCGTTCGGCAGCCAGAATATCCGGATCCTCTTCTGCCAGATGTGCAGCATGATCCAGCAAATGGCGCAGCCGAGCCCGCAAAGCAGAGTCGTAGGGAACCGTCACGGCTGGCCCATACTGAGCAATCCGCTCCCCATCCGTCTGCACCAGAGCCGCATCCACCCCATCAAGAGACGTGCCGCTCATGAGACCAATGGCCCACTGCATATTCTCGAAAGACATCAGGTTTTTACCTTCAGAGAGAGGCCAGAACCGTATGCAGATTGCCGTTATGCGCCTGAAGAAGCGTCTCAATCTTCTCGACAGACACACCCTTTCTCACAAGAACTGCCCGCTTTACATTACCGCCAACCGACCGCAACGCATCACGAACTTCCTCGTCTGTGCCCCCAGCCAGCTCAAACACCATACGCTCGGCACGCAACTGCAACTTGTCATTGCTAATCCGCATGTCGACCATACGCCCACGATAGACATGCCCAAGGCGTGTCATCAAAGCGGTAGAAAACAGGTTAAGCGCAACCTTCTGAGCCGTCCCTGCTGCCATCCGCGTGGAGCCAGCCAGCACTTCAGCGCCCGTCGGAATACTGATCCCGATTTCAGCACTGCGTAAAAGACGTGAATGCGCGTTCCCACTCACCCCAATTGTCAAAGCCCCGACCTCACGCCCGGCTTCAACAACAGCACAGGTGTAAGGCGTATTGCCACTCGCCGCGACACCAATGACCACGTCATTCGGCGTGGGCCCGTATGCTCCAAGATCAACGCGCGCCTGATCTTCCCTGTCTTCTGCACCTTCGACAGCCTGCGTCCCTGCACCGGCGCCACCAGCCAGTAGCAAAACCAGCCGCTCAGGGGGCAGTCCAAACGTTGGTGTCAGTTCCACCCCATCCTGAACCCCGATACGACCAGACGTTCCAGCCCCAGCATAAATCAACCGACCGCCACCCTGAAGACGGGGCACACTCGCCTCAACTGCGGCTTCAATGGACGGGAGTGCCTCTCCGACCCGCTCTAAAGCCTCTTTCTGAGAGTCCAACAGCCGCCCCAGAAGCGAATTCAAAGGCAGAAGTTCAATAGTCTGATTGGCTTCAAGAACCGTTTCTGTGCGGGGAACAGTCACGAATGACCCTTTTCATCTCGACATAAAAAACGCGTCTGAAAGTTTCCCTTCAGACGCGCCAGAACTTCAGAAAACTCCCTTATTCCTTTACAGGAAACAAGGCTCCGTTCTTCAAAAGACCCTGTTCAACCAGACTTTCCGCAATTTGCACGGCATTCAGTGCTGCACCCTTGCGAAGATTGTCCGAGACACACCAGAGTGCCAGACCATTCTCGACTGTCGGATCAATGCGCAGGCGAGACACATACGTTGCATCCTCCCCGACACATTCAATCGGCGTTACATAACCGCCGTCTTCGCGTACATCGCGCAGAATGACGCCAGGAGCCTTGCGCAGAGCCTCACGAGCTTTCTTCAGGTCAATCGGCTTCTCGCACTCAATGCTGATCGCTTCGGAATGGCCGATAAAAACCGGAACACGGACACAGGTCGCCAGAACCTGAATGTCCGGATCCAGAATCTTGCGGGTTTCAACCGCCATTTTCCACTCTTCCTTTGTCGCTCCATCTTCCATGAAACGATCAATGTGCGGAATGACGTTAAAGGCGATCTGCTTGGTAAACTGAGCCACCGTCGGTGGGTCGTTCACGAAGGTGCCCTTGGTCTGCCCAAACAGTTCGTCCATTCCGTCTTTGCCCGCACCGGACACGGCCTGATAAGTCGAGACGACAATCCGCTTGATCTTGAACAGATCATGAAGCGGCTTCAGCGCTACAAGCATCTGCGCCGTTGAGCAGTTCGGGTTGGCGATGATGCCACGGCGCGCCTTTTTCAGCGCAGACGCATTCACTTCTGGCACCACCAGAGGAATACCAGGCTCCATACGGAAATGGGACGTGTTGTCGATCACAACACAACCTGCAGCAGCGGCCTTCGGCGCATAAATAGCCGACACTTCCCCGCCCGGCGAAAACAGCGCCAGATCCCACCCCTTGAAATCAAACGTCTCAAGGTTCTGAACCTTCAGAACTGCCTTGTCGCCAAAGGAAATTTCCCGTCCCACAGAGCGCGGCGACGCGAGTGCCACGACCTCGTCCACAGGGAAATTACGTTCTGCCAAAATCCGCAGCAGCTCGCGCCCCACCGCTCCCGTGGCGCCCGCAACCGCAACCCGATAACCCATGATGTTTTCCGTTCCCTTGTAAAAAATCAGCCTACGAAAGGCAGGCGCTTGACCAGCGCAGAAAGACGATGCCGCCCCAGTTCGTACCGAGCCTTCCGGCCCGTCGCCATATAATTGAGCTGGATCGCATACCGCGTCCCGACAAACTGCCGATGCCCGTGCCACGTTGTCGGACCATTGGGAAACACCAGCAGCGTTCCCTCAGCCGGCGTGACTTCGACGTCATAGTCCTCGACATCATCCGGGCCATTCAGCAGGCGCAGGCACCCATCCCGGGAAGACCAGTCTTCTCCACGCGGATTGAGATACAACAGCACAGTCACCAGCTTTGCTTCGGAATCCCGGTGAATACGTCCGTCTTTTTCGCGTGTTCGGCCACGAACCGTCAGCATGGTCGGTGCATCTACCAGATCCAGCCCAAACTTTTCCGCTATCAGGTCCTTGAGCAAAGGCCCCTGCAATTCCTCGATCATACCTTTCACACGAGGCGTCAGATTCAATGCCTCTGGTGGGAACGACCCGCCGGACTGCATCTCCGGCAGATCAGCCACAATGGACTGAAGATCATCATTGCTGATGAAATGCGGCACAACCACATGCGGGAAAGGCTTCTCCGCAATCGGCGTATGCGCCAAAGCATCATAATCGAGAGAAATGTCGGACATAGTGATCGAGGCTAGCCCTGCCCCAACGGCCCGGCAAGACCTATTCCACATAGGCCAGCGCCAACTCCGACGAAAGAAACTTACCCACGAAGTGGTTTCTGCGCTTTGGAAACGCGGCTGGTTGACAGATAGCGGACATATCCTGCCCCAAGCCGGTTAGCCCCACCCGTGCAAAGCTGCGGCTGGCGCGGTTCCTTCACGTTCGGAATCCAGACCGTATGCAACAGGCGCGGATTGATCCGACAGACAATCAATCGCCTGTCCACACCAGACATCCCTGCATCTTCAGCAAGTCTCATCCGTACGGACAGCATACCGCTTTCCGGCCCCTGAGCGGAGGCATCAGGCGTTATCAAAGCTGTAACAGCTAAAAAAAGACAGACAAGCAGAGCACGCATGAGCTGAACTCCTCGACACGTCCTTCGCAATTTCGAGAAACTGCCAGAAGGCACTGTGTCTATGACGCTACGCGGCGCTTAAAAGTTGCGGCAATTTTATGGCAAACTTTGCTTCACCTGAAAACATGGTCTCTTAAACCTCCTCTTCAGGCAAACGTTGAAGCCACCACTGATTAGGTTTCCCATTTTCCAGGAATGCTCTCATGAATACAGCGCGACTTGTCCTTCCGGAACTCCTTCCGACCCTAAGCCAGTTTCCTGCCACTGACCTGACACCAGAAACACTTCCGGATCTGAGAAACGCCCTTGAGAACCGCGCCGCGCAAGCATTTCAGAAAGCTGAAGATTTTCAGGTTACTGTTGAACAACGTCACATCCCTGCAACCCCTGAGGGCGACAGAACCATCCGCCTTCTGACCGTTCAACCTAAAGAGACAAGCTCTACACCCCGTCCGGTTTTGCTGCACTTCCATGGTGGAGGTCACTGCGCTGGACGCCCCGAACAGAACACTGCCGAGCTGTGCCGCTTCGCCCAGGATCTTAACTGCCTTGTCATCTCCCCGGATTACCGCCTCACACCAGAAACACCTTTCCCAGGTGGCATTGAAGATGCCTACGCGACGCTCTGCTGGATTCATGACAACGCCGACGCCCTGCATATCCGCCGCGATCAGATCGCCGTTACCGGAGAAAGCGCAGGCGGCAATCTTGCGGCGGCTATCTGCCTGCTGGCCAGAGACCGCAACGGGCCAGCCATTCTCTTTCAAAACCTGATTTATCCGATGCTGGATGACCGGACGATCGACAGAGAGGTAAACCCATCTCCCGTCGCGGGCGAATTCGTCTGGACGCGTGCCAGTAACACTTACGCCTGGGGAATTCTTCTCGCACCCTCCCTGCCCGGCGCTGACGATATTTCTCCCTATGCCGCGCCCTCCCGCGCCAGCGATCTTTCTGGGCTACCTCCTGTCATTATGATGATCGGCTCATTGGATCTGTTTCTCGAAGAAGACCTGCTCTACGCCCAACGACTAATCCGAAGCGGGGTCTCCGTGGAACTGGAGATCGTCCCTGGGGCCTTCCATGCCTTTGATGTGACAGAAACTCCTGTGGCAAAACGTACCCTCGACAGACGAATCACTTCCATGAAGCGGTTCTTCACCCCATCTAGAGACTGACACGGAATGCATTATCCAAATGCATTCCCCCACCTGCTCTGATGGGCTAGAGTTCGCGCCCCTGTGACTGGAGATTGATTTTTCATGGGCGATCACCGCGACGACCGCGATGCCATCAACGGCGCAAACACTGTCTATCTGGCCGAGCTTCATGCCCGCTGGCAGACCGATCCTGCGTCCGTGGACCCAGCTTTCGCCGCCCTGTTCGAAACCCTTGGTGCTGAACGTCCGACGACTGACACGTCGGACAGTAGCGCTGAGGCCCTGAAAAACGCCTATCGTCTGCGCGGCCACGCTCTCGCACGCCTGGATCCACTCAGGCTCGCACCAACACCGCACATCCCTGAGCTTAGCCCACCCGACGCAGACCGTGATCTGCTTGCTCGCCTGCGCCGCGCCTATTCAGGCACCTTAAGTGCCGAATTCATGCACATTCAGGACCCGCAGCAGAGACAATGGTGGATTGACCGGCTTGAGACGTCATCTTCGACGCCAGCGATGGAGCCGGAACGCATTCTTCTGGCTCTGACCCGTGCAGAAGGTTTTGAAGGGTTTTGTCAAAAGCGCTTCATGGGAATGCGCCGCTTTGGTCTGGAAGGTGGAGAGAGTGTTATCGTCGCCCTCCGGACCCTGATCGATGCCGCTGCACGCGATGGGGCAAAATCTGTATCGCTGGGCATGCCACATCGCGGCCGACTGAACGTTATGGCCAATATCCTGCGGAAGCCCTTTGCGGCAATCTTCAGCGAATTTGCCGGTGCCTCCTTCAAGCCAGATGACATCCAAGGGTCTGGGGACGTCAAATACCATCTCGGCACCGCGACCACGATGGAACACGCAGGCCACACGTTGCGTATTTCCCTCCTGCCAAACCCGTCTCACCTTGAAGCCGTGGACCCTGTTGTTCTCGGTCGCGTCCGGGCTGATCAGGATCGTGAGAAAGACAAGAACCGCGATCGCCATCTTGGTATTCTTGTTCATGGAGACGCTGCGTTCGCCGGGCAGGGCGTTGTTTATGAAACGCTGGGCCTTTCCAAGCTTGAAGGCTACCGCACAGGCGGAACCGTCCACGTCATCATCAACAATCAGATCGGCTTCACGACCGTTCAATCCGACGCTCATTCCGGTGTCTACAACACGGACATCGCCAAATCCGTTCAGGCTCCCATCCTGCACGTCAATGGCGATGACCCGGACGCTGTCGCGCGGGCAGCCTTGCTGGCACATGAATGGCGCCGCGATTTTCATGCGGACGTCGTACTGGATGTCGTCTGCTACCGTCGCCATGGCCACAATGAAACTGACGAACCCGCCTTCACCCAGCCTGCCATGGTCCATGCCATCCAGTCCCGACCCACGACGCGTCGCCTCTATGCCGATACCCTGATCCGTAAAGGCATTCTGACGTCGGATCAGGTTGAGGAGATGTGGCAGCACTTCCAGAGAAGACTGGAAGAGCAATTCGCAGCCTCCGAGCATTACCGGCCAAACGCAACTGACTGGCTGGACGGACCGCAGGATTCCACCCGCCTCCAGGATGAGCCCGAACGCATCCAACCCATGACCGGTGTTCCGATGGAACGTCTGCGCATGATCGGAGAGGCCATCGGTACTATTCCAGAGGGCCTGAACGTTCACCCCCGCCTTGCACGGCAGATTATCGCCCGCGGTAAGGCCGTCGCGGACGGTGGCCCTCTCGATTGGGCCACAGCCGAAGCCCTTGCGTTTGGCACCCTCTCAATGGACGGGCATCCTGTGCGCCTGTCAGGTCAGGATAGCCGACGCGGCACCTTCAGCCAGCGGCATGCTGTCCTGTTTGATCAGGAAACGGGACGGGAAGAAACGCTCCTCGCCCATATCGCCCCCCATCAGGCCCCACTGCACCTCTGGAATTCTCCCCTCTCCGAGTTTGGCGTCTTGGGATTCGAATACGGCTACTCTCTAGGCGATCCAGACACACTGGTTCTCTGGGAAGCCCAGTTCGGAGACTTCGCCAACGGTGCACAGGTCATTCTGGATCAGTTCATCGCCTCAGGGGAAACCAAGTGGCTTCGTACATCCAGCCTGACGCTCCTTCTTCCTCATGGATATGAAGGTGGCGGACCTGAACATTCATCTGCCCGACCAGAGCGCATTCTTCAGTTGTGTGCAGAAAACAATCTGCGCGTCTGCAACATCACAAGCCCGGCCAATTATTTCCATGCTCTGCGCCGCCAGATCGCGCGCCGCTGCCGCAAGCCGCTGATCATCTTCACGCCCAAGTCTCTGCTTCGCCATAAAGAAGCCGTTTCTGCGCTTGCTGAGATGGGGCCACACACGCGTTTCCAGCCAGTCCTGGCGGACCCGCAAACCATTACCAATCCTAGAAAAATTATCCTGTGTTCCGGTAAGGTCTTCTATGACCTGACTGCCGAGCGAGCGCGGAAGTCCTGCACGGACGTGGCCATCATCCGACTGGAGCAGCTCTATCCGTTCCCTCATCACGCCCTGATCCAGCAACTGGAGCTTTATCCGGATGCCGAACAGATTGTCTGGTGCCAGGAAGAGCCCCAGAATAATGGTGCCTGGATTTTTGTTGATCGTCGGATCGAGCGCGCTCTGCGCGAGTGCGGTCACAAGGTGCAGCGCCCTGATTATATGGGCCGTGAAAGTGCTGCCTCTCCTGCAACAGGTCTTCCTGGTGCACATGCGGCGCAGCAGGAAAAACTGGTGCAGGAGGCGCTGGCCTGACTCTCAGGCCAGCAAACACCTCTCAGGTCGGGCCGCCTTGATATCCATAGCTGCTTCGACCTGCACCCGTATTACCGAACCCATCTCCCCGATATTGGCGTGAACCCTGTCCACCATAATCCGGCCCGCAAGCAGCCAAAGCCACTAGAAGTGCCAGAGCCAGACCAACTTTTACCCGCATCGCCCTATTCCTTGTTTCGTTCGAGCTCACCAACGGAAATCTCAGTAAATCAACCGTTAGTCTTCAGTTCGCAGAGCCAGTATTGACGAGAAAGACCATATCCGTCGCGCGGGTCAGGGCTACATAACAAAGCTGCTGGGTCTCAAGAGGGTTTCCTCCTGCCCGACGTCGGATGTCACCCAGATCCACAAAAACATTCCGGAACGTACTGCCCTGCGACGTATGCACCGTCATGGCATAAATGGCCTGCAAATTCAGCAGCGCACTCTGAAACGCAAACCGCTGCTGCCAGCGTTTGCGCTCCTGTTTGGCTTCCTGAACAAGCCGACGGTCCACACTCTGAAGATCCCGCGGATCCTGCACCAGATGCGCGGTAATTTCTTCTCCTGCCAGCGTGAGCACAGTCAGCTCCCAAGCTGGCAGATCCGTTGTCCATGCCGCCAGATATCCACAGGCTTCAAAGCGGTACGACAAACGAGACGCCTGAATATCCATGACCAGAACTTCTTCATTGGTCGCAATCTGCTGTCGGCTCTTGTCTTCATTCTGCCGACTGAAAGGCGCGCGTGCGACGGCACGTTCTCCCGGCATAAAGGGACGATCAATCGTCTCCCCATACCGCCATTGTCGAACCATCTGGTTCACCTGATGAACCCGGTCATTCGTCCAGCACAGGTAACGAAAGCTATCATTATCTGCGTCAAATGCATCAGATGTGAAGGCCTTGCGAACCCAGCTTTCCACATCCTTAGGAACGAATAGCCCGGAGGAGCCTTTCCGGGCATCCTGAACCCAGCTCCAGTCCACATCGCCACCCTGACTCTGCCTGATGATCGTAGCAGCTTCCAGAATGGGATTACCCGCCGCCTGCCGAACCACTGTCTCAAGATGCGATGTCGACGGGACAGAAAAAGACGGAGAAGCGTCTTCCCCCACCGGCGGAAGCTGCGCTGGATCACCGACAAACAGCACGAAGCAGTATTTGAGCAGATCCCGGATCCACCCCATCAGCTCACGCGAAATCATGGAACACTCATCCACAATCACCACGCCATCCGGAATGGTTTGCGGGCGCTTCGCGCGTACAAGAGTGGTTTTACCGCCCTGAGAAGACGGCTGAAGGCTCAAATGGCTCTGGATAGTCCGGCACTCGACGGTCTTGTCCACCTTGCTTCGCAGTACAGCCGTTGCCTTGTGTGTCGGCGCCGTAATCACGGTCACCACGTTCAGACGAAGGAAATGCCTGGCCACTTCCTGCATCAGGGTCGTCTTACCGCTCCCGGCATACCCCGTCAGTAAATGGGTAGGCCGCTTTTCAGCATGCGCCTTGATGATTTCATCGAGAGCCGTTTTCTGAGAAGGAGTGAGCGCAACCATGGTGTCTCCTTCTCACAATCTCGTCCCCTTCTCCACCAAAAGGACAAATGTACGAGGAAAAAAGCAGCCCGGGTACAAGCTGATAACATGGGAAAAGGTTTGCGTTTCGGTTTGATTGCCTCCTCTCCGAACCAAAAAAAAACGGCACATCTTAACCAAGACGTGCCGATCACTTTTCTTCGGAAATAAATTATACCCTCAAATCAAACCGAGAATTCGCTGTGTATCGGGATCAACCGGAATCCCTGTCTCGGAACGCTTTCGAGCTTCCAGCCACTCCCGGTCACCCGGCGCCATGACAGGATTATGCGAATTAACGGACGGACCATTTCTTAAAAGATCGAGATAAGAGCCCATCGCAAGATCATAGGCCGCTTGGCCAATAAACCTTGCTGGATCTATGGCGATTGCAAAGTGGCCAACGTTCTGTCGCTTCCGGTCGCTCTGCTCTTCATCAGTGCCAACCATAACCGGGTCCAGTGCCGCACCCGTCAGAACGCCTGCCAGTATGGTAACAAGCCCAGCCAGTGCAGCCCCCTTGAAACCAAACTCTTCCCCACCGAGTGGCTGAAGAAACGCAGCTGACTGTGCATCCCGTGTGGGTAGTCCGTCATCACTCGCAGCCACACCTGATGGTAACGACAAGCCAAGGGAGCGGTAGAGTTTAACCCGGTTGAATGGAATTGACGACGTCGCAATGTCCATAAGCCACGGATCAGAACCACTGGTCGGGGCGGCCATCGCAATAGGGTTTGTTCCGTGAAATGGCCTGGCGCCCCCGAACAAGGATACGGCTGCGTCAGAGTTGCTCATGATCAAACCGATCATTCCCTGCCTCGCAGCCTCAACGACATACGCGCCAGCGGCTCCGAAATGCGAGGAATGATGCACTCCAACCGCGCCAATTCCAGCGCCCCGAGCTAACGACACAGCTTCATCCATGGCGCGATAGGCCGCAGAATGAGCCAGCCCGCCGTCAGCATTCAACTGCCCAGTTGCCGGCCCTGTTCGGGTGAAGACAGGAACAGGCTGGGAATTCACACCACCAGACCGCAGAAGCCTTACATAATGGCCTACCAGCCGAACACCATGACTATCGACCCCGATACGAGATGCATGAAGCAAGGCCCGGGTCGTGGCTTCGGCGTCTGCATCCTGCGCTCCGGCTTCCACCAGACACGCGTGAACACGCTCAGACAGCAACGCTTCCGGATAATACAAAAGCTTTGTCATGCTGCTCATGACTGAAGCTCCATTTTCGCACGGGGAGCCAGAATATGTCGGGCCTGCTCACGATCCAGCGCCCCAGTCCAGGCCGCCATAACAACAGGAGCAACACAGTTTCCTGCAAGGTTACCAACAGCCCGTGCAATTCCGATAAACCAGTCTACCGCCAAAAGAAGCACAAGACTGGAGAGCGGAATGGAAGGAGCCGCAGCCAACGTGGCAGCCAGAACGACAATCGCAATCCCCGGAACCCCATGAGCCCCTTTGGACGTAATCAGTGCCGTCGCCAACATGGAGAGCATTTGCGTCAGCGTCAGAGGCGTTCCAGTCACATCGGCCAAGAACACAATGGCAAAGCCGAGATAGATCGATAGTGCATCCAGATTGAGCGAATACCCCGCAGGAACGACCAACCCGACCACCTGCCTGGAAACGCCCATGGCTTCGAGCTTTGCCATGATGCTTGGCAGAACTGAATCAGAGCTGGTCGTCGCCGTGACAATAAGGATCTCTTCACGGAAATAACGGGCAAAGCGCCACGGATGAACACCGCACGCCAAAAGGCAGCCACCCAGAAGCACAACGATAAAAACTGCAATAGCCGCAAAATAGAGCACGACGAACGACGCAAGCCGGCCGATGGCATCCAGTCCGTACTCTGCTACCGTCGTCGCAACAGCCCCGAAAACTCCTAGCGGTGCCAGAGCGATAATCAGGCGCATCATTCTTGAAAAAAGCGTCGAAAGACTTTCAATCAGGCGTGTAACAGGTGCACCAGCGTCTCCAATCCGGCTCAGGCAACATCCTGTCAGAATGGCGAAAAACAGGATCTGGAGAATGTTCCCTTCGGCGAAAGCCGCAACCGGAGACCGTGGGACAAGACTCAGTATAAACCCGGTAAAACCCTGCCCGTGCAAAAGGTGAGCATTCGCAGCGTAGGATGCCACGATATGGGCATCCTCAGGGCTGGGCGTAAAAGTCAGTCCTTGTCCGGGCCGGATAAGCATTGCTGCCCCAACCGACAGCAGAAGGACGAGCGTGGTCATACCCTCGAAATAAATCAGGGACCGAAACCCCAGTCGTCCCACAGCACCTAGCGATCCCGCGCCCGTAATACCCGTCACGACAATACAGAACAGCAGCGGGCCGACCGCCATCAGAATCAGACGAAGGAACAGATCAGTGAGCCATCGGAATTGCCCTGCCACATGCGGGGCGAACAGACCAACCAGAATCCCGATCAGAGTTGCAATCACAACCTGAGAGAAAATCCCTGGACGAAACCTGCGTTTCGCATCCTTCGAAAGGCTCGTATTGCTCGTCATCCAGACCTTCTTCCCGTCGTTCCTTCAGGAAACCTGACGCCGGCTAGAGGTTCTGCGCTCCGGCTCAGGTCCTGACTATTCGTTCAGTACGTTACGTTCATTTTTGCGCCTACGAAACGTGGCAGACCCGGCATGACACCATAGAAAGTGGCCTGCGTCCCGCCAGAAAGCCAGTAACGGCGATCAGCAAGATTTTGCCCATAAACCGATACAGACCAATGCTGTTTCGGTGCCGCAAACGTCAGGAACGAGTTCACAAGGAAATAGGCTGGAGCACGGTAGAACCCACCATCTCCGATGTGCTGCGGCTGTGTCTGTGCGCCACGATAATTATAATCGACGTCAAAAGTCATCTTGTAATCATGGAACATGGACCAGGTGTAGGTAGCCGCTCCGGAAAGGGTCAGATTGGCCAGCCCCATGTTGTAGCCATTATAATTCGTATTCACAGGCGACCAGACACCTGTTGAGGCAAACTGAGCGGTTGTGGCACTGCGATTTAGGCTCTGGAACTGAGAGTAAGAGCCGTTCTGGTATCCAAAATTCTGTGTCAGCACGAGCCCATGAAACGGATGTGCTTCCATATCGAACTCAGCGCCATAAATGTTGGAGCGCGGCGCATTCACGTAGCCACCCAGTACACCATACGGTGGCACAAGGATGGTCCCGAGCAACTGCTGGTCCCGATAATCATAATAGAAACCGGCTGCATTAAAGCGCAGACGCCGGTTGAACAGCATCGTTTTAAAACCACCCTCATACGTCAGAACCTGCTCGGCCTTGAACGGCTTTAGCTGGCTGGCCTGCTGGGTAATGTTGGCCGAGAATCCTCCTGGCTTGAAGCCACGCGAGAACATGACATAGCCCATCACGCTGGGATTGAACTGGTATTGTGCCCCGACACGTCCAGCGAACTGATTTGTCAGTGCACCTGAATTGCCGAAGTTCTGTACGTGTGTTCTGGCACCCGTATTCAGATCGTAATCAGCACTGACAACATTCAGCATCTGCCGGTCGTCCGACTCATGGCTGATCGCTCCAATCAGGGTCAGCTTCGGCAGAATGCGATATGAAAGTTGAACATACTGATTGAAGTTCTGCTGATTCTGACGATAGGACGTCTCATTCAGCGGCGTCGTCCCTGGGCGGTCTGATGAATCATACCAGAAATTCTGCGCCATCCGTGCACGGCTGTAATACATGCCGACTTCCCAGTGGAAGCGAGCATGCGGATCACGGGATTCCAGCTTAACTTCCTGAGAGAAGACATTCGTCTGGTTATTGCGGAACATATTGCCATAGGACGCAACCGAATTCGTCTGGTTGGTCAGTTCATGCTCGTCAACAGCTTCAAAAGCGCTCAGCGTCCATAACCGGCCCCAGCTGAAGTCCTTCGTATAGCGGACATTCGCTCCCCAGAAGATATTGTCTTCCCTTGGCTTCTGATTGGCTCCGTTGATACCGATAATTTTCGCAAACCGCGGATCAAGTCCCCATTCGGTCTGCATGATATCCGACGTCACAGGAACGCCGTAGCTGTTATAGAAATTATGCCCCGAAGACGTCTCGGACTGGTCAGTCGTCCAGTGCCCACCAATGTCCAGTGTCGATGTTGCGTCAATTTTCCAGCGAAGCTTGCCGCGAAGCGCTCCGATATTGGAGTTGCCGTACCCTTCGCCCAGAGAATTGTGCTGAAAGCCGCCCCCCGTCATGGACTGCCCTGCCAAACGGAACGAAACCGACTTGGAAATTGGCCCGGAGACAAACCCCTCGACCCGGTTGCGACCATAGCTGGCAATGTCTTCCGTCAGGCCCGCATGAAACTCGGGGGTAGGATCACCCGTGTGGAAATTAATCTCACCACCGGTGGTGGACTGCCCATGCGTAAAACCCGACGCACCAGGCGCAACAGAAATGTCATCCATGTCAAACAGCATACCCGACGTCATGATACTCACCGGATAGGCCACACCATCGACATACGGCATGACGGACGGGGTGTTGTTTTGGGTGAAATCCATCAACCCGACGCCGCGCAATGCAAAGTTCAGTGCAGAGCTTCCAAAAGATGGCTGAATAGTCAGATTTGGCGCAACACGAACGATGTCTGTCAACTGACGGACGTTGCGGTTCTGAAGCTCTTGACGGGACAGTACCGTTTCAGAATGCGCCTCGTGCTGACCTGCGCCCGTCACACCGCGTCGGGCATTAACGTGAACGACCTCATTACTCGCCGCTGAAGCATCAACTGTACGATGCCTTGCTGCTCCAGCCCCATGCTTGGCGATCGGATGCACGTTCCGCTTCGCTGCCACTGCAGCGGCATCAGCGCTTCCAACACAAGACAGAAGAGCGGTGGACAGCAGCGTCACGCGCAGAGAGAGAATAAAACGGGGTCGACAGGGCGAAACAGGGGACATCGGGCATTTCCAGATCAGCGATGTGAAGCAGTCAGGATGTGTCGCAATTCACCATGTTGGCGAATCTTGTATACCAGATAGAATACAAAGCATGTTTGTTCCACATTAAAAATGATCGAATCCGGAATATTCCTTTTCCATATCTTATGCCACGCTTGTCCCTCAAAAGAAGGAGGCGCATAAAAGCTGACATGGAAGAACGGAAAAAATCGATGCAGCCCGCCAGCAGCAATGTCATCGAAAACAAAATTATTCAGGCCGTTCTTTCCGAACAGATCTCCCCCGGAGAGCGGCTCGGAGAAAAAGATCTGGGAGAGATCTTCGGGGTTTCACGAACACTGGTCCGGGAGGCAATGATGCGCCTCAGCAGTCGGGGCATCGTTGCGGTTTCCCCTCGGAGGGGGTGGTTCGTCATTGAACCCACCGTTGAACAGGCTCGCGAAACAATTGAAGCACGCCGATCCGTAGAAATCGGTCTTCTCATGACACAGAAAAATATCAGTGCCGAGACGATCAAACAGCTTGAAGCACACGTTCTGGAGCAACAGCGCGCCATTGATGAGAATGATCTGGGTCGTCGCAGCTACCTTCTAGGCCACTTTCACGTCCACCTAGCCGCAGCACTCGGCAATTCTATTCTGGCCAACATTCTTGAAGAATTAACAACCCGAATCGTCCTGATCGCTACCTTGTATCAATCCAAGGCGGACGCGCAGCAATCCTGCGACAATCACAGGCGGCTGGTGAATGCCCTGCGTAAGAATAGGGTAAAGGATGCCGTAAAAATCATGGATGCGCATCTTACGCACCTCGACAAAGCCCTGAGTATTCGAAAAAAGATGAAACCACGCTCTGCAAACCTGCTCCGTGACAAATCTTCGATTTTCGTTCCGTAAGGTAGCCAGCCCATATCGGCATAGGGCGATCATATTAGCTTGACGGCTTTCCGCGCTAATGATGCGGATCTGCCTCGCCCTAGGCGAAGTTTCCAAACACATTCGATCTCTGGGGAAAATGGTGAACCGGCTGGGACTCGAACCCAGGACCATTCGATTAAAAGTCGAATGCTCTACCAACTGAGCTACCGGTTCATCCGAGCGGATGGCTACCCCACAACCACTAGGGAGGTCAACCTCCAGCAGCCGGAAAACAGCACTAGAATTTTTTTAGTTATGTTATAACGTATTAAATACTACCGATTCAGAGCCTGAAAAAGCCCCCCGTATGCGCTCCAAAAATAACAACCTGACCAATCACTCCGCCTTAAACGATCGCACTGTACGGCATGAAATCTGGCAACGCTTTGAGGGGAACGAGTGGGATGCATTCGACCAGCTTCCAGCATCCATTCGCAGACGCCTGAACGAACACGTCTATGATGCCTGGTCCGTCAACGCCTTGATCCTGTGGAAGCACTACAAGCGCATTTACGGCCGCACTCCGCGTGCCGAGCGGGCCCTGATCAAATATCTGGATTATTGTGAACGCCTAGAACGCGAGGCTTTTTCAGAGCGCTACACCGCTCAATGCGGCTCTCCCTACCCTCATGATGCCGCAGGAGTGACAGTCCTGCGCACACCAGAGAACAAGCAGCAAGCTGCCTGAGGGTCCTTTAAGACACTCAGAACAGCCCAAACAGCTTCAGGCTTCTACATAAGCCTTAACGATGGTGTCCGGATCCTTGACGACGCCTGACGAGCCAGCGCCACGCTTGATCTGATCGACATACTCCATGCCTTCAACAACCTTGCCAGCGATCGTGTACTGACCGTTCAGAGATGGCACGTCTTGGAACATGATGAAGAACTGGCTGTTTGCAGAGTGCGGAGCCATCGTACGGGCCATGCCAAGTGTGCCACGCTCGAACTTTGCCTTATCCGTGAACTCGGCCTTCAGGTCCGGGTAGCTGCTACCGCTGGTGCCTGTGCCAGTCGGATCGCCGCCCTGTGCCATGAAGCCTTCGATCACACGGTGGAACTTCACACCGTCGTAAAAACCTTCGCTCGCCAGAAGCTTCAGACGCTCCACAGCCAGCGGCGCCAGATCAGGGCGCAGCTCAATGACGACCTTGCCGTTCTTGAGTTCGAAAACCAGCTTGTTGCCGTCGGGTACTGCGGTCTCAGACATCTTGGAACCTTCCAGAAATCAATGAAGGTTCCTATGTCGCCCTTCGACCCAGTTTCGACAAGACGAGACTTGCAACATCTTCGCTGACAAAGGAGGAAATATCGCCATCAAGACGAGCAATTTCCTTCACAATCCGACTGGCCGTCGTGCGATGCCCTTCGGAAGACAGCAGAAAGACCGTCTCAATTTCCGGCGCCAAACGACGCAACGCCCCAGAGAGCTGACTCTCAAAGTCAAAATCCCCCGCAGAGCGAAGGCCGCGCACAACCGTCCCGGCGCCAGCCTTGCGTACGGCATCGACCAATAGAGTATCAAACCCCAGAACCCTGATCCGGTCAGCATGAGGCAATTTCGAAACCTCTTGCCGCATCATCTCCAGACGCTCTTCCAGCGTCAAAAGCGGCTGCTTCCCTTCATTGACCGCCACACCAACCAGCAGGCGGTCAAAAAGAGTGGACGCACGGTCGATAATATCGAGATGACCGAACGTTACCGGATCAAACGTGCCGGGATAAAACCCGACACGCGGATCAGTCTGCCACTCAGGCATCAGGGGCTGCGTCACCCACAGAAGCCTCACCGTCCGTCACAGTGCCATCAACAGGCGCTGTACCGTCCGGCGTTGCCACGACATCCCCTTCGATCAGGTCGCCCTCTTCCCCATCATCTTCCACAACCGGGAAGACACAGATCACGGTCTCACTGTCGTTCAAGCGGAACAGCGTCACACCACTGGCCTGACGTGCCATGACACGCACCTGAGACACCGGCAGACGGATCAGACGACCCGTATCCGTCACGAGCATGACATCTGTGCCATCCAGCGTTGGAAGCGTTCCAACCACTTCCTTGCCACGACGATTGGCCGAGAAGGTCATGTTCGTAATGCCCTGACCGCCACGGCCAGACACACGATAATCATAGGCAGAGGAACGACGGCCAAACCCGCCATCCGTCACGGTCAGAAGTATTTCTTCCTGCTGTTCCAGCTCCTCAAAGCGCTCCTGCGTCAGATCGCCAGCGATCTCCACAGTGTCTTCGTCACCGGACACCACCTCTTCTTCAGCACCTTCTGCCAACGCAGCATTCTCGGCACGACGTTTTGCATTGGCCATCCGCAGATAGGCTGCACGCTCTTCAACGCTGGCATCCACATGGTTGAGGATGCACAGTGAAATCACCGCATCCCCATCACCAAGGCGGATACCACGCACGCCCGAGCTGCCACGCCCTGCAAACACACGCAGCGTATCATCGGTGATCTGGAAGCGGACACAGCGCGCGTTCTTCGTTGCCAGGAACACGTCCTGACCTTCACGACACGTCGCCACACCAATGAGGGAATCACCCTCATCCAGCTTCATCGCAATCAGACCGGACGCCCGAATATTCCGGAAATCATTCAGGCGGTTACGACGAACATTGCCGCTGGCGGTCGCAAAGGTAAGGTGCAGATCTTCCCACAGTTCCTCGTCCTGCGGCAACGGAAGCACTGCTGTAATGGCATCCGAACCAAGCTCTGGAAGCAGGTTGACCAGCGCGCGCCCCTTGGACGTCGGAGACGCTTCTGGCAGATGCCAGACCTTGGTGCGATAAGCTTTGCCGCCCGAAGAGAAGAACAGTACCCACTGATGGGTATGAGCATTGAAGCTGCGAATAATGACGTCATCGCCACGACGGCCAGACGCCGTACGACCACGCCCACCGCGGTTCTGCGAGCGGAACATCTCCAGCGGCGTCCGCTTGATGAAACCGTCACGCGTGATGGTCACAACCATCTGCCCCGGCTCAATCAGGCTTTCGTCAGACTGATCACCCAGCGCATCGGAGATTTCCGACATCCGTGGGGTGGCAATTTCAGCCCGAGCCGCCAGCAATTCATTGCGCATGACATCCATGCGACGAGTGTGGCTGCCAATGATGTCGAGCAGGTCGGCAATCTTGGCCGCAACTTCGCTCAGCTCACCCTGGATCTTCTCACGTTCCAGACCGGTTAGACGCTGCAAACGCAGTTCGAGAATACCGCGAGCCTGCGCTTCTGTAAGGCGAACCTTGCCGTCATAAATGACATTGCCTTCGTCCTGGATCAGCTCCAGCAACGGCACAACTTCGCTCGCATCCCACTCGCGCGCCATGAGCAGCTCACGCGCTGTCGAAGCATCAGGGGCAGAACGGATCAGCGCGATCACTTCGTCGATGTTGGCAACAGCCAGCACAAGGCCGACCAGCAGATGCCCACGATCCCGAACCTTGTTCAGGTCGAAGCGTGCGCGACGCAGAATGACGTCTTCGCGGAAACGAATGAACGCCTGCAGAACGTCCATCAGCCCCATCGTGCGCGGCTTACCCTCATCGAGTGCCAGCATATTGACACTGAAGGACGTCTGAAGCTGCGTGAAGCGATAGAGCTGGTTCAGCACCACTTCCGGCGTCGCATCGCGCTTCAGCTCAATGACAACGCGCATTCCAGAACGATCACTTTCGTCCCGGATATCGGAGATGCCTTCGATTTCTTTCGCACGAACGAGATCGGCAATCTTCTCCTGAAGGGTTGCCTTGTTCACCTGATATGGAATCTCGGTGATGACGATCGCCTGACGATCCTTGCGGATCTCCTCGATCTCAGCACGAGCCCGGACCGGAACAGACCCACGCCCTGTCTCAAACGCCTTGCGGATACCGCTGCGGCCCATGATGATTCCGCCGGTCGGGAAATCCGGGCCGGGGATGATCTGCATCAGCTCATCCAGCTCAATCGCCGGATTGGCAATCATCGCCAGCGTGGCATCAATGACTTCGCCAGGATTATGCGTCGGGATGTTCGTGGCCATACCGACCGCGATACCCGAAGCGCCATTCACCAGAAGATTCGGGAACGTCGCTGGCAGAACCTTAGGCTCATGCTCGCTCTCGTCGTAGTTCGGCTGAAAATCAACCGTGTCCCGCTCAATATCATCCAGCAGGAACGACGCAGACTTGGCCAAACGAGCTTCGGTGTAACGCATGGCAGCCGGGCTATCGCCATCGACCGAACCGAAGTTACCCTGTCCATCAATCAGCTTGACGCGCATTGACCAATGCTGCGCCATACGAACCATGGCATCGTAAATCGAGCTGTCACCGTGCGGATGGTATTTACCCATCACGTCACCGACCGCACGCGCAGACTTGCGGTAAGGCTTATCAGACGTAAACCCACTCTCGCGCATCGCGTACAGGATGCGGCGATGGACGGGTTTTAGGCCGTCACGCACATCCGGCAAGGCACGCGAGACGATCACCGACATCGCATAGGCCAGATAGGAGGAGCGCATCTCCTCCTCGATCGTCACCGGAAGACGATCGGAAGGTACAATATCAGTCGGCTCGTTCAGCTCGGTCAAGACAGGTCCACCACGCTAAAATACAGTCCGCACAGCATAGCCCATGCGCGGCCTACATGCCACACCCACCCCATTATGGCCTGTGAGACTGAAAAACGGTCACGTCCAGCAGGAAACTGCCGTCTTCTTCCAACCCCAGTCTTTCACGGACAGCTACAGGCGCACCACGCTGCAACGACCGGATGCCCTCTACCCGCTCGGTCGGCGTCCGTGTTCGCGATACCCAGCTCTGAAATTCCATCCGCAAACGGCTGCGTCTCAGGCCACCCACAACAAAACCGGATCTTCCGAGAGCAGACACCCATTCTGTCGCGGCATAGTCCCTCACATGAGAGATATCCCGCATCAATTCCAGCGTCTGGAGCCAGCTATCGGACATAGCGTCTTCAGGAGCCGTAACATCGCCGAAAATAGCCAGACCTCCTGACCTCAGAACGCGATGCACTTCTCTCAGACCAGCCTCAAAGCCTTCCCAATGATGGGCACTAAACCTGCATAAAACAGCGTCAAACACACAATCATCAAATGGAAGCGCTTCTGCGGCGCCCTGTTCAACAACAATGTTGCCAAGGCCACGGTCTTGAGCGGACCTGCTTACCGCAGCCAACATTCCGGCCGTGACATCGCAGGCGACAACCTGCCCGACATGTGGCGCCACAGCATAGCTGACATGACCCCCGCCACAGCCAAGATCCAGCACACGTTCAAACCCGCGACCCTGAACAGCCCGAACCATCACGTCCAGATCACCGCCCTGACTATGCACCACGCTATCTGCGTAAGATGACACCCTGTCTTCATAATGCTTCGCAGCAAATTGTCCTGCCTGCCTAACCATCTGAGTTTTCTCCCTTAGAAATCATCATCAGGCAACAAACAGTTAGGTATAAGATCCTATTTTATCATGGTATAAATTGCACCATGCCTACGTCCAGCCGCAAAACTCTCGGTCTGTTTCTTCGCACGCACCGGGAAAGGCTCGCCCAGTCAGAAGCAGGCTTACTGACTCCATTACGTCGCAGACGCACCCCAGGGCTACGCCGCGAGGAAACAGCTCAACTCTGCGGGATCAGCACGACGTGGTACACGTGGCTGGAACAGGGACGCGACGTCTCATGCTCATCCGCCACACTGTCGCGCATTGCCGCGGCTTTGAAACTGTCCACGACGGAAAGACGCTACCTTTTCACTTTGGCAGAACTGCGAGACCCTCAGCGGGATCACACTGCGCCAACTGCACCAGCCACACTGCTCAGCCTCCCAGAACAGATCTCCAGCCCCGCTTATTTGCTCGATCCCTTGTGGAATGTTCTGAGCGCAAATTCCGCAGCCAAAATCCTTTTCGATGTCTGGCTGAACAGCTCAGAGACCAATCAGCTGCGCTATGTTTTTCTGAACCCCAATGCCCGAATTTTCCTTACGGACTAGCTAACCCGCGCCCAGCGGCTTCTGGCCGAATTTCGGGCCGATACAGTTTCGAGCGCCCGTACCGAACCTTTTCAGACACTTGTCTCAACCCTTCAAAGAGAAAGTCCGGAATTTAACCGTTTCTGGGAAGACCAAAGCGTCCTCCCCAGAGAAGGAGAGGGCAACGGAGCTTTCAGCATCCAACACAAAGCCTTCTCCACTACGACCAAACAACATTCATCCCGACAGCTCATGCGGGCTATAAACTCGTCATTTTATCCAGAAGCACGGCCACTCCGGATTCCACCCTATGAACCCGAACTACACTCTCCGCCCAGCCGATTTTTCCGAACAAGAAACACGCGACCTTTTGGCCCTTCACCTTGCCGGAATGCACGAAAACACCCCTGCTGGACACGTCTTCGCCTTGGATCTGGCTGCTCTCACCTCATCTGATATCGAGGTCTGGACTGTCCACCACCGGGGCCACGTTGCTGGCATTGGTGCGCTAAAACGATTGAGTGCTCAGGACGGTGAACCTTTCGCTGACTATCAGGCTTCTAAGTTCAACCAGTTCTTTCATCTGTCGCTCTAAAAACGGGCCTTTCGCGCATAAAAAACCGGACTGACACTGCCAGCCCGGTTCTCCGGAAAATCCCTTAGAACGGGATTTCATCATCCAGATCGTTATCTGGCGGAGCATCCCAGCCACCACCACGACTGCCCGACGCGCCGCCTGCGCTACCGCCGCTACTACGAGAGCCGCCGCCAAAGCCACCTTCACTGCCACCGCTCCGGCTTCCACCACCAAAGCCGCCGCCGTTGTTGCTTCCGCCACCGTAGGACGAACCACCACCGTCGAAGCCACCGCCTTCATCACCGCCACTGCGGTTACTGTCGAGGAGCACCAACTCACCGCGGAACCGATCAATCGTTACTTCCGTCGTGTAACGCTCTTGGCCGGACTGGTCGGTCCACTTACGGGTCCGCAGTTCACCTTCGAGGTAAACCTTGCGCCCCTTGCGCAGAAAACGCTCAGCCACATCGCCCAGGCGATCATTGAAAATGACGACGCGATGCCATTCCGTACGCTCGCGGCGCTCACCGGACTGACGGTCGTTCCATGTTTCAGACGTGGCGATCGTCAGATTGACAACCTTCCCGCCTGACTGCGTGTTCCGGACTTCCGGGTCCTTGCCCAGATTCCCGACCAGAATCACCTTATTGACGCTGCCTGCCATTCCGTACCAACCAATTTTCTCGAATTGTTCTTTTCATATGATCCTAAACGCCCATCTATAATTGATCCAGCGCCGTTCAGGCGCGTTCCGATTTTTAACAATCGCTTTTCTGCACATTCCGGGGTTTTCGTGAGCTTTCCAGACAATCATTCGATCCGTGTCCGTGGTGCCCGCGCCCACAATCTCAAGAATATCGATGTCACGATTCCCCGTGACTCCCTGACGATCATCACGGGTCTCTCCGGCTCCGGAAAGTCGTCTCTCGCCTTCGATACGATCTATGCCGAAGGTCAGCGCCGATATGTGGAAAGTCTTTCCGCTTACGCCCGCCAGTTCCTCGAACTGATGGGCAAGCCGGATGTGGACTCCATTGAGGGCCTCTCCCCGGCCATCTCGATCGAACAAAAAACGACCTCAAAGAACCCCCGCTCCACCGTCGGCACCATCACGGAAATCCATGACTACATGCGCCTTCTCTGGGCGCGCGTAGGTGTTCCCTATTCACCCGCAACCGGCCTCCCTATTGAAGCCCAGACGGTCAGCCAGATGGTAGATCGCGTCATGGCGCTTCCTGAAGGTACGCGTCTCATGCTGCTGGCGCCGGTCGTCCGGGACCGTAAAGGGGATTGCAAACGCGAACTGGCAGACCTGGCTCGCAAGGGCTTCACGCGCGTCAAAATTGACGGTGAACTTTACGAAATTGCCGAAGCCCCCGAACTCAATCGCAAGACCCGCCACAATGTCGAAGTCGTGGTGGACCGGATTGTCGTCAAACCTGATCTCGAATCCCGTCTGGCAGACAGCTTTGAGACAGCCCTCGAACTCTCCGACGGTCTCGCCTACGCGGAAGAAGTCAGGCGTGCGGGAGAAACAGCTGCCCCCGCCCACATCGTTTTCTCCTCACGTTTCGCCTGCCCTGTTTCAGGCTTTACGATTGAGGAGATCGAGCCCCGTCTGTTTTCCTTCAATGCCCCAATGGGCGCCTGTCCGACCTGTGATGGTATCGGTACGGAAACCCATTTTGACGAGAACCTGATTGTCAGTGACGACACACTGACACTTTCTGAAGGTGTGATTGCCCCTTGGAGTGGTGCCAGCACGGACTGGTATGACCAGACTCTTGCAGCTCTTGCTCGCCATTGTGGGGACACCATGAACACGCCATGGCGAGACCTGAAAGCCGAAACCCGGGATTTGATCCTGTATGGTTCCAAAGAGGCCATCGCCATTCCGTATCGTGATGGCAGCAAGGTCCATACCGTTACGAAGCCCTTTGAAGGCGTGCTCAAAAACCTGCGGCGGCGCATGGCGCAGACAGACAGCATGTGGGTCCGCGAGGAACTGTCGCGCTACCAGTCAGAAAAGCCCTGCCACACCTGCCATGGCGCGCGCCTGAAACCTGAAGCCCTCTGCGTGAAGGTCAATGACCTGAACATCGCCGAAGCGTCAGATATGCAGATCCGCAAGGCACTGGACTGGTTTTCCGGCGTTGAAGTTACCCTCACCCCACAACGTGCGGAAATCGCGCGCCGCATTCTTCGCGAAATCACGGATCGCCTGCACTTCCTCGATGATGTTGGCCTGGACTACCTCACACTTTCCCGCGGATCGGCCACACTTTCTGGCGGTGAAAGCCAGCGTATCCGGCTGGCGTCCCAGATTGGCTCGGGTCTGACCGGCGTTCTGTATGTGCTTGATGAACCGTCCATCGGCCTGCATCAGCGCGACAACGAGCGCCTTCTCGGTACACTGGAGCGCCTCAAACGCCTTGGAAACACCGTCATCGTCGTCGAACATGACGAAGATGCCATCCGTGCTGCTGATTACCTTATCGATATGGGGCCTGGTGCTGGCACGCGGGGCGGAAACGTCATCGCAATCGGCACACCTGCGGAAGTAGCCAAGAATAAAGAAAGCCTGACTGGTGCCTATCTTTCGGGTCGGAAGTTTATTCCAGTTCCGGAAAATCGACGCACCTCGGACAAAACACTCACATTGGTTGGAGCCAAGGGAAACAATCTCAAGGATCTGACCGTGGATTTCCCACTGGGGACCTTTATTGCGGTCACTGGTGTATCAGGCGGCGGCAAGTCCACCCTGGTCGTGGATACCCTTTACAAAGCACTGTCCCGGCAGCTCATGAAATCGAGCCAGTCTCCACTCCCTTATGACCGACTGGAAGGCGTAGAGAACCTCGATAAAATCATCGAAATCGATCAGTCTCCGATCGGCCGTACACCCCGTTCCAACCCCGCCACCTACACGGACCTGTTCGCCCCTATCCGGGACTGGTTTGCTGAACTCCCGGAATCCAAGGCACGCGGTTACAAACCAGGCCGCTTCTCCTTCAATGTAAAGGGCGGTCGCTGCGAAGCCTGTCAGGGCGATGGCGTCCTGAAAATCGAAATGCACTTCCTGCCTGACGTCTTTGTCACCTGTGACACCTGCAAAGGCGCGCGGTACAATCGTGAAACGCTGGAAGTGAAGTTCCGTGGCAATTCCATCGCTGATGTACTTGCCATGACTGTGGACGAGGCGTTGCCGTTCTTTCAGGCTGCGCCCAGAATTCGGGACCGCCTCGCCATTCTCCAGCAGGTTGGTCTTGGCTATGTCGCCCTGGGCCAACAGGCAACCACGCTTTCAGGCGGTGAAGCCCAGCGCGTCAAACTGTCCAAGGAACTCGCCAAACGGGCTACTGGTCGCACGCTCTACATTCTTGATGAGCCCACCACCGGCCTGCACACTGAAGACGTCCGTAAGCTGCTGGAAGTGCTGCATACGCTGGTCGATCAGGGGAACACCATTTTGGTGATCGAGCATAATCTGGAGGTCATCAAGACAGCAGACTGGCTGATCGATATCGGACCAGAAGGCGGTGATGGTGGCGGCAAGATCGTAGCCGCAGGAACACCGGAAGACATTGCTGCCTGCAAAGCAAGCCACACTGGCCGCTTCTTGGCCCCCCTTCTGGATGCGCCCGGTGTCAGGCAGCACCGTGAGCCCACAGGCAAAAGAATCACTCAGGCGATGATTGCCGCCAGCTTGCCCCAAAAGGCGGAGCGAGCCCCAGCCAAAACAACAAAAGTGCCTAAGGCAAAAATAGTGGCGGACAAGAAACCTCGTGGCCGCCCCTCAGGCTCCCGCAACAAAACCAAAGTCTGATTCCTGATCAAGTCCTGAAGAGCCCCGTTCTTCAGGACAACAAAGGACGCTACGCAAGCCAGGCTACAAAAAGGTGTCAAAGGCCGTCGTCACAATGCCTTCCAGATCAGAGTGATCGGGAGCCAGAAATTCAGCCCCCGACAGGCGACACCAGAACAGTAATCGCAAAAAACGCAGCCGTACCCTTTCCAAGCGGGTATGCTGGTGCAAACCCCACGGCAACAATCAACATACGAGACGGCAGCCGGATTAGAGCAATCATCAGCGCTCAGCGGTCCGGATCATCCTCCTAGAACAATCCATTTGCTCCCTTCTGAGAAGAATTACCGGCTGACTGGTCGGCAGTTATTTCTGCTGAGTACCGAGATGCTCTTTCCCGCGCTGGCGCGCCAGCTTCTCCTGTAGCTCACGGGCAGCATATCGCTGGCGCTGCTCTTCTGTCCGTTCGTTATGACAATGGGGGCAAGAGACGCCTTGTACAAACATCGGAGAAGCCTTGTCTTTCTCACTGACAGGGCGACGACAGGCGTGACAAACATCGTAGCTGCCAATTTCCAGACCATGCTTCACGGAAACACGCTGGTCAAAGACGAAACATTCCCCTTCCCAAAGGCTTTCTTCCTCTGGAACAGTCTCCAGATATTTCAGAATACCGCCTTTGAGATGGTAAACTTCGTCCAATCCCTCTGCCTTCACAAAAGACGTAGACTTCTCACAGCGAATTCCGCCTGTGCAGAACATGGCAATCTTTGGAACTCGGCCTGTTGCCTCAAGCTCCTTGCGCCGGTTCCGGAACCACTCCGGAAACTCCCGGAATGACCGTGTTTTGGGATCTTCAGCCCCCTTGAAAGTCCCGATCGCGACTTCGTAGTCATTCCGGGTATCAATCACGATCGTATCCGGATCAGAAATCAGAGCATTCCATTCATCTGGTGCCAGATACTGACCAACATCCTTGCGAGGATCGATATTAGGCTGTCCCATGGTGACGATCTCTTTTTTGAGACGCACCTTCATGCGGCGGAAGGGCATTTCCGGCGCACGAGATTCCTTAATCTCCAGTTCCTCACATCCGGGCATCGCCCGAATATGCTCCAGCACCCGTTCCATGCCTTCGTCTGAACCAGCGATCGTTCCGTTAATGCCCTCTGGCGCCAGAAGCAGAATGCCTTTGATGCCTGCGCGGTCGCAGACCTCCTGCAAAGGCCCGCGCAACGCAACGATGTCTTCAAACGGCGTGAAGTTGTAAAGCGCGACGATACGGATCGGCGGAAGAGCATCAGACACMGGGCAACCATCCAGCTCTGCGACCGCAGGCAGACCCACGATCAGGTGATAATGTGCCCCCGCCAATATCAGGCTCGCGCCTTCAATTCCAGAAAACTCCTGAACCTGAGCCTCAGGCGACTGAGGCGGTTGCTGCTTCTGCGAGAGGTAGTCCACGATCCTTGATCACGCGACGCACCGTCTGAATGACCTGCGCTCCAGTAATCAGACGCGTGCATTCAAACTGCCGCTCCGTCCCCTTGTGGCGGGGGCACCAGAAGAAATCCTTGTGATCGAACTGATGCCTTGGGTCGTTCCAGCACGAATTGCAGGTGTGCCAGTTGATGATGCGATAGGGCGTGAAAAATTCATTGTCCGGATGCGTGAAGCCGGAAATCATGACGACAGGTGTCCCAGCTGCATGCGCCAGCCAAGCCAGACCACTGGAGAGGCCAATGAAGAAACTGGCATGCTTCAGCCAACGCGCACGTTCTGACAACGGACGGCTGCCAGTCTCGTCTTCTGCACCATGGGGAATGTGATTGTAGACATATCCTGTTCCATGGAACGTTTTCTGATCAATGCAGATCACGCGATACCCAGCAGACTTCAGAAAGCCAATAACCTCCTGCCACCCAGCTGGATTATTCCAGTATTTGCACTGAGTACTCGCCTGCGTCGCAATCACGACATATGGCCCCTCAATAGGAGGCGTATCCCCATCCTGAATTGTAATGCCAGGCGGGTTATCGTTCCAGGGATCAACACCTAGAATATAAGCTGCGGTGCGGTGCAGACCCACATGCCGGAAGTCTGTTGGCTGATGTGTCAGCTCGGTATCCGTGAAAAACAGGCCTATATTATACGAGGCGTAGAATCCGGACGTGAACGTCTTGTTTGCCTGAGCTTCATCGTGACCAACCAGAGTAATATCCGGATTGGCTTCTTTCACCAGTGGCAGAATCACATCTGCAACCGAGCAGGACACTTTCGCTCCCGTTTGCTGGGCCAAGCGAATAGCAGCGGGCAGCCAGGCAATCGTGTCTCCCAGAGTTCCAACAGGAAGCTGCACCAGAACAGGTTTTCCATTCAGAGACAGTTCATGATGCAGAATATCCTCCCGTGTTCCGTCAGGCTTTTCCAGCCAGACATCAATCCGGAATGGAACAAAGTACTTCTTGGTGGATGAAACCATCCCGCCCTTGAGCCGGGCATCGAAAAGAATATTTCCCGTCGAATAATCTGAAAGCCTGACATGCCACTGCCCCAACTCCGGAGCGATATCCGGCACCATGACGCGGGCACCATCATTGAAGTCAAAGCGGACACCCTGTCCCCCTTCGACAACTGGAACAGCTGGAATGGCCAGATAGGGGCTCTTTTCGTCCTCCTTCTGCACAACACTTCCATCAACGGGTAAAGTACTCTCCTGCGGAAGGCCTGAGGCAGGTGTTACAGTTTCTGCAAGCTGGGAAGAAACAGAGGTCACATCAGACATAAGTAGAAGCGTCTCCAAACCGTCCCCGCAGGCCGTACAGAGACAGAGAACCGTCCCCACCGCACCCACAAAAGCAGGCTCAATACTGAAAGTTGAAAACCATTTTCAAATCTGCATCCATCTCTTGATAAAGAGACGCTGCCCACTCTGCCACAAAACAGTGCCAAGGTTAAAATAGACTAACGACCCTTGGACATTAAAAGAAACTTTCACCTATCCACCAGAGATCGTTCCCTGGTCGGAAATGCTGTGCGATACCGGAAAGATCATGACAGACCATACTGCCATCCGCGGCCCCTTCCTGACTTTCCACGCAGACCCGTTCACGGTCGATCCCATGGCTGCTGTAACGCATCAGCCGGATGGCCTGATTCTATGCAAAGATGGCATCATTACCGCCGCCGGAGCATGGGACGATCTGAAAGATCAGATCCCTGAAGGCACTGCCGTAGATCATTATCCAGACCAGCTGATTTCAGCAGGAATGATCGATACCCACGTCCATTATCCTCAGCTTCCGGTGATTGCCTCGTATGGGGAACAGCTTCTGGAATGGCTGGAGACCTATGTCTTCCCTGCTGAAGCCCGTTACGCAGATGTCACCTATGCACGCCAGATCGCCCGCAGTTTCCTGAAAGAACTTCTCCGCGTTGGTACAACAACGGCCGCCGTGTACTGCACGGTTCATCCGGAATCCGTAGACGCATTTTTTGAGGAATCAGAACGCCTCAATACCTGCATGATCGCAGGGAAGGTCCTGATGGACCGCAATGCGCCTGATAACCTGCGAGACACCGCCCAGACAGGCTACGATCAGTCTGCCGCACTGATCGAACGCTGGCATGGTCGCGGACGACAGCTTTACGCCGTCACGCCACGCTTTGCTCCTACCAGTACACCCGAACAACTGGATTTGGCTGGATCTCTCCTTGCTACCCGCTCCGACCTCTTCATGCAGACGCACCTGCTCGAGAACCGGTCTGAGATCGAATGGGTCAAGGAACTCTTTCCTAACCGTTCATCCTATCTGGACGTGTATGACAAGTCCGGCCTTCTGCGCCCTCGCGCCATTCTGGCTCACGCTGTGCACGCACAGGAAGAAGATTTCCAGCGCTGCCATGATACAGGCTGCTCCATCGCACACTGCCCTGGTTCAAACCAGTTCCTGGGTAGTGGATCGTTTCCCCTGTTCAACGCTTTGAAGCCTGAACGACGTGTTAAAATCGGCATCGGCAGCGATGTGGGCGCTGGGCCATCCCTCTCCCTGCTTCAGGTTCTGTCGGACGGATACAAGGTCGCTCAAGGCCTGGGTACAAAACTTCACCCAGCTCAAGGTCTCTGGTTAGCGACTGTAGGAGGAGCTCAGTCTTTAGGGCTTGAAGATCATATTGGCGCCATCAGACCCGGCCTTCATGCAGATCTCTGCGTGTTCGATCCTACTGCGACACCTCTCGGAAAAATTCGTACCCAGACGGCAGAGACCCTGTCTGACCTCCTGTTTGCCCTGACCATGCTGGGTGATGACCGTAGCATCGAGGCCACATATGTAGCCGGTCAGAAAGTCCACAGCCGGAATTGATATCTCGCCTGCAGGCCCTCAGCCGAACCGCCGCTGTGACCCTTCGACTATAGAGTCTTCAGCGTCTACAGACAGGCCCATCAGGATCCGTTCATCGGGCAGATCGGCCACGACGATGTCCGCTTCTGGATCAACTGCCAGTGTCCGACGGACATTGAACAGCAGATGCAGGAAAATGGCGGACAATGCCCCTAAGGTAATACCGCTTCCAAAGACAATCTGCGCCCACATCGGGAACGTATCCGAGATATGAGGCTGCGCCGTCGTCAGCATTCCAAGGCCGATGCTTGTTCCAACAATGATGACATTACTCTGCCGATTGAAGTCCACTCGCGTCAGCGTCTGAACACCGACAACAGCAACTGTGGCAAACATCGCCAGCGCGGCACCACCCAGAACGGGTAACGGAACCGCCGCCACAATCGCCCCGAGCTTTGGCAGACATCCGAGCATCATCATGATGATAGCCGCAGACGCCACCACCCAACGGCTTTTCACTCCAGTCATGCGCACAAGACCGACGTTTTCAGCAAAGCAGGTATAAGGGAAAGAATTAAAGACACCGCCGAGCAGCGTTGCAATGCCATCTGCCCGCAACGTGCGCGCAATGTCTTCCCGCGTGATGGTCTTCCCGACAATTTCCCCCGTCGCGTACACATTGCCGATTGTCTCGACCATGGTGATAATCATTACGATCACCATCGACAGGATCGGAACCACGTGGAAAGTGGGTGTCCCAAAGAAAAAGGGCTGCGTGAGTGACACAAGCGGCGCGGAAGCAACGCCATCAAAATGTGCATCGCCCAAAAGCCAGGCAGCCATCGTACCGACACACAGCCCCATCAGCACGGCGATGGTCGCAATAAACCCCCGAAACAGGCGCTGCACAACCAGGATACTTGCCAGCGTTCCCAGCCCGTAACACAGGCTTCGCAAAGGCACTTGATCCTGCACAAGTCCCGGTCCGTGTCCGGAAACAATGTCGTTAGCCGCAACAGGTAAGAGTGCCAGGCCAATCACAAGAATGATGGAGCCTGTCACGACAGGCGGGAAAAACCGCACAAGTTTCGCGAAATGCGGCGCCAGAAGCAGGGTCACAATCCCTGCGATAATGACTGATCCATAGATCGATAGCAGACCTGGCGTTCCGCCCCCTACCGCCGACCCGATAGCAATCATCGGACCTACCGCCGTAAACGTCACCCCTTGCAGAAGCGGCAAACGAACCCCTACCGGTCCAAAACCAACAGCCTGCAACAGGGACGCAATCCCGCAAGTGAACAGATCAGCATCAATCAAATGAATCAGCGTTTCCTGTGGGAGGTGCAAAGCCCCTGCCACAAGAATCGGGACAATCACCGCCGCTGAATAGAACGCCAAAATATGCTGGAAGCCATAAGCCCCCAGCCGCCAGAGCGGGAGCTTCTCATCAACCGGATGAACCACAGAAGTATCAGACGCCATCAGGTCTCAGCTTCCACGATATGTGGAATATCCATAAGGCGCCGCCAGCAGCGGAACATGCGCATGCATACCCTCACCCAGACCGAACACAATCGGCACAACATCCAGAAAGGGCGGATCAGACAGCACATGCCCCGCCGCCCGGAAATACGCACCAATCTCGAATTCCAGACGATAGGTTCCACGTTCCAGCGGGATCTCCCGCAAGGCAGGACAGCGCCCATCGTGGTCCGTCACGCCTTCGAAAAGAACAGCGTCTTCCTGAAAAAGCCGGAAAGACACCCCGGCCGCCGGACGGCCCGAGACCGTATCCAGAATATGCGTGGATAATGAGCTCATGATGTCACCAGATCTTTCAGTCTCAGCCCTGCAATTGCATCAATCTGCGAGAGGGCTTCCTTCAGCTCCGCCTCGGGCGTTCCGCCCAGACGACGTTCCATTTCATCCATAATGACCGTCTTGGCCACCTGCCCCGGCGTTGCGACCTTACGCACGCAGATCACAAACGGCATGGAAAAAGCCGTCCCATAGGCCGCATTCAGCGTCTTGAACCGCTCATATTCCGCAGGTGTCAGACGATCCAGCCCGGCAGACGCCTGCTCGGATGCGGACTCCGCCGTCAGATCCGGATCAATTCCCGCGCGATGCCCAAGCTCAGGATGCGCCCGAACCAGTGCCAACTGTGCCTCCTCGCCCGCATTCCGCACAACGTGAGAAAACGTCGCAAGCATGGCGTCCACATCCGCAAATGGCCGCGCTGCCAGAGCACCTTCAGCCACCCAGGGCGAATGCTCGTAAAGTCCGCCAAACGTCTGGACGAAAACATCCGGCGTCATGGCATTCACATCGGAAATCTTCATGCCGGATGCACACTCATCCAGTGCCGCGCAATTTCCAGCCGGGACGCGACCCAGACATCCTCATGGGACGCCACATGCTCCAGAAAACGCTGAAGGGCCAGCGCACGCGCAGGCTTGCCGGCCAGACGGCAATGAAGCCCGATAGACATCATCCGCCCCCCTTCCGCATACAGCATGTCGAACGTATCCCGCAGATATCGGAAGAACTGCTCGCCCTCGGTAAAGCCGTTGAGTGCCGCAAACTTCATGTCATTGGCATCAAGCGTGTAAGGCACGATTAACTGCGGTTTGCCATGGGTACGATCGTAATACGGAAGATCATCCGCATAAGAGTCGGCATCGTAAACAAAGCCGCCTTCTTCCACGACCAGACGGGCCGTGTTCGGGCTGGTGCGGCCCTGATACCACCCCAACGGGCGCTCCCCGACCACTTCCGTATGAAGCGCAATCGCCTCGCGGATATGCTCGCGCTCCACGTCTTCCGGGAAATCCTGATAATCAATCCAGCGCAGGCCGTGCGTGGCAATTTCCCAGCCACTTTCCTTCATGGCGGCCACCGCATCCGGATTGCGCGCCAAAGCCTTGGCTACACCAAAGACAGTCGTGGCCATCCCAGCCTTTTCAAACAGGCGATGCAAACGCCAGAACCCAGCACGACTCCCGTATTCGTAAAGGCTTTCCATCTGCGCACAACGCGCACCAACGATGGATTTCGTCCCGACCATTTCGGACAGAAAAGCCTCCGACCCCGCATCTCCATGCAGAACCGAGTTTTCCGCGCCTTCTTCATAGTTGATGACAAACTGGACCGCGATCCGTGCACCATTCGGCCATTTTGGATCAGGGGGCGTCCGGCCATAGCCGATCATATCACGGGGATAGGTGTTGGTGCTCATCTGTGCTGCTCCCCCTCAAACCGTTGGCGGATCAAGGCTGATCAGTTCTTCCGTGTCGTAAGACAGCAGGCTTTCCAGATGCTTCTCGCCATCCTCAACGAACAGATCACGCGCAATACCGCGCGTCAGTTTCTCAACGCCAAAACGCATGCCACTGATGGACGCCCCTGAAAGACCCATGCTGGGCATGGACGCAAACGTGAAATTGTAGATTGCCGCCAGCATCGGTGCCTTTGGATCGGACGGATCTTTCGGCAGAAACTGAAAGCGCTGCCCCAGATACGGATGGCTGGACAGAAGCATGCTCTCCTCCCCTTCTGGCGCCGTGAAATGGTCACTCCACAGCATGACGGAGTCCGCAAAATCCTGCGTTTCCGGACGGTGCTTCAGATCAATCGAGAAACCCGTACCAATAATCAGGAAGTCAAAGCGCATCTCGCCATTGGGCGTTTCGACCACAATCTCATCGCCATCCATACGCGCAGAATTCCACGGCGTACCAGGATGGAACGCAAAGTTCTCATGCTTGCGGCAACGCCAGAACGTATCCTGCGGCGGCGGCTGGTTCAGATTGTAGATGCAGCGCATGAAGCGCCAGCGGGTCAGGTCCGGCAGTTCTGAAAAATGTGCGAGAAAGCCCGCGTTTTCCATCCAGCGATACGGATTGATAGCCGGAATTTTTGTACGACGCAGACACAGATCTACACGTCCTACACCGGATTCCAGCGCAGTGGCAGCGTTATCAAAAGCAGATGCGCCCGCGCCCAGAACACCAATCCGCTTACCCTTCAGGGCTGCGAAATCAATATCTTCGTGCGTGTGGGCATAAACCGACTTCGGAAGGTTCTCCGAAATGAAAGGGGGAACGAACCAGGCTCCGCCACCATCAATTCCCGTAGCCAGAACCATCCGGCGCGCCCAGCGCTTTGTCTCGACACCAGCAGCATTTCGGAATGTCAGACGCAGAAGGCCGTCTTTCCATTCCACATGAACCAGTTCCTGGTCGTTGACGACCGGCAGTTCGAGCGTATCACGCACCCAATCCAGATAGGACTGCCAGTCATGCCGTGAGATCTTGTCGAGCGATTGCCAGGCTTCCTTGCCATACCGCGCTTCATACCAAGACTGCGGCGTCAGATTGGGAACACCCAGATCCGGCCCCGTCACATGCTTCGGCGTCCGCAACGTGATCATCCGGGCAAACGTGACCCACGGGCCTTCTCCACCCTTTGCAGCGCGCTCAAAAATTTGCGTGTTCGTTACGCCCTGACGGCGCAGTCCGAAACAGGCTGTCAGCCCACCTTGTCCGCCGCCAATAATGGCAACATCCAGAACATCTTCACCGTCTTTCTGAACCGGAATATTCCAGTTTCCGGTCGCGTACCTGATCTTCGCAAGATCCTCATGAACCTGCGCCGAAAGGGTGGCCAGGCCGTCAGTCGGGGAAGGGGAACGTGTCATGAGCATCTTATCCTAAAGAACAGGCACAGGATCGTGGTCTTTCATAAGAAATGACCAGAGTTTCTTCCTGTGTCAAAATGACAGGGTTCACCTGCCTCTCTGAAGTGTTTCATAGAGGGGCATTCTCGTATATCTCAGAAAAACGTCCCTGCCGTTCTCGAAAAAAGAGCGTATCCCATGCCGGTTTTCTCCCGCTTCCTTCGCTACTTCCTGTCCGTTGCCCAATATGGCTCGATCCGGAAAGCCTCCGAACATCTACGGATTGCGGCGTCTGCCATCGACCGCCAGATTCTGCATGGTGAGGAAGCTCTCGGCACTCCACTCTTTGAGCGCCTGCCCAGCGGCCTGCGTCTGACAGCCGCTGGCGAACTCCTTTATACCAAAGGCAAACAGTGGACGCGGGAAATGCAGGAAGTCCGCACCCAGCTTGAAGACATGCGCGGATTGAGACGGGGACAGGTGGACATAGCTCTGCCTGATGCCCTGACCACAGGATTTCTCCCCCGCATTCTGAAAGACCTGCGGAAAAGCCATCCCGGCATTACCATCTGCACCCATGTGCTGGACAACGCTGCCATTCAGCAGGCGCTCATCAGTGGAGATGTTGATTTTGCGCTCCTCCTGAATCCGACACAGGCCCGCGGCCTGCTCGTCCGCACTCATATCGATTACCCCTTGGGTTTCGTCTGCCTTCCCGACCATCCGATAGCCAAAAACAAGGATGCTCGTTTCAGCACCTGTGCCGAATACCCAATGGTCATGCCCCAACAACCTCTCGCACTACAGCGACAGATTGAAATTCTGGAAATTGACAGCAATGTCAGCGTCCAGCCTGCAGCATCCTCCGATAATATCCAGATGATAAAGTCACTCGTCCTGGAAGGTGTCGGGCTGGGAATCCTGAGTCGGCTTGATGCCATGAAGGAAATTCTCAGTGGTGAACTGGCTTTCGTCCCCATTTCAAACAGGGATGTTTCCCCGCTGACCCTGGCTCTATGCGTGGATCAGGCTCGGCAGCTTTCCGGAGCAGCAAGACTGGTGATTGCAGAAGTGGAGAAAACCTTCTTGCATCCAACAGAGACATAACTTCGGAAGCAGAGTGCTGAACGACAAACCCTACCCTGCGTTAGGAAGGGCAGGCATAAGCCAGAACATCTAAGGACAATCCAATGTCTTTTCTCAGGATATTTTCTGCCAGCGCCCTCATCTGCTGTCTGTCGGGAAGTGGCGCCCTCGCCCAGACGGCCACTGACATCCGTATTGTTCAGGGCGGAGAGAATGTTGCCTGGAAAGCCGCGCCGCCCATGTTCCCCAGTGGAACACGCATGTCCTTCCTGTACGGAGCCTCGGACAAGCCCGGTCCCTTCACTATGCGCGTCATGATGCCCGCAGGGTCAACCATTCCGCCCCATACGCACAATATGGATGAAATGCTCACGGTTCTGGCGGGCAGTGTGCATCATTACATCGGCGAGAGCATCACAGCGAACGATGAAAAAGTCCTGACAGCCGGAGGGTTTGTTCATCTTCCTCCTAATGTTCCGCACGCACTCAAAGCTGGGACACAAGGCGCCATTGTGCAGGTTTCGGGAACAGGCCCATTTACCATGACCTATGTGAACCCACAGGATGATCCCCAGCATACAAATCGTTAAGACTAGTCCGACAAAAAACCCCTGATTCACATGTGAATCAGGGGTTTTTTGTATCAAAATGAGCCGAGAACTTAGTGGCCAATAATTCCCAGAACCAGACCTGGCGTCAGTATCTGCGGTAATACAACTTCCGATCCATGCGCCGGATAATAAACATAGAGCGGGACGCCATCGCGCCCGTGGGCTTTCAGGTAAGCGGAAATTCCAGCGTCCCTGTTGGTCCAGTCGCCCTTGAGATAAGCGACATGCCGCGCACTGAACGCCTTACGGACAGAGTCCACATCGAGCGCCACCCGTTCATTCACCATGCAGGTGATACACCAGGACGCCGTCATATCGACAAAAACCGGCTCTCCCTTTGCACGAAGGTCTGCCAGCTTCTCACTTGAAAACGACTGAATTTGATTGTCAGCTGACGTGGCAGGAGACGTCGCTGTTGCAGATACCGGTTCGGCAAGACTACGGGACAAGCCTGCCCCACATACGACCATGCACAGAACGGCTACAACACGGCAGAAGAGAACCATACCCCGTCCACCTTCCCGCATCGCGCGATGCTGCCCGATACCGTAGATCCAGGCCGCAAAGCCCAGCAACACAAGACCGCCGCCTGCCACAACTACGAAATTCACACCGCGCTCAATTGTCGCCACCCACAGTAGCCACACACAGGTTGCCAGAAGTGGGAAGGCCAAGGCCTGCTTCAACACACCCATCCATGCTCCTGGCTTTGGCATCCGCGACGCCAGACCGGGAACACTTGCCACCAGCACATAGGGAGCTGCCAACCCAAGCCCCATGGAAAGAAAGACCAGCAACCCCATCACAGCAGGGCCACCCAGAGCTCCTGCAATGGCCACCCCCATAAACGGAGCCGTGCAAGGCGTCGCGACGATGACAGCTAATAGCCCCGTCATCATGTCGCCAGCATGGCCTGCACCGTGTGGATGCAACTGACCTAACCGCCCCGCACTGATTTCAAAGACGCCAAGCAAGTTCAGAGCCATGCCAAACAGCAGCCAGCACACACCAACCACAAATCCCGCTGATTGGAACTGGAAGCCCCATCCAGCTGAAGATCCGGCAAGGCGCAGTCCGATCATCAGAAGACCAAGAACTGCGAAGGCTCCTGTAACGCCCAGCGTGTAAAACAGTGCACTTTGCAACTGCACACGTCGCCCAACGCCGCCCATCTTCGCCAGTGACAAGGCTTTCATGGCCAGAACTGGAAAAACACAAGGCATAAGATTGAGGATCAGACCGCCGACAAAAGCGAACAGCATCACACGGAGCCAACCAGCACCCGTTGGTACGGCGTCTGCGGAAGCAGGTGCGGGCGCCGCTGCGGCATCTTCTACCTTGGTTGGACCCACCGTCTGTTCAGCAGAAATCTGGATAGGGCTTTCCTGACCAGCCTCATCCTTCAACACGACCAGCCCCTTAAGCGGCGCATCCCGATGAGCAGTTTTCAGAAACTTCAGGTGAAGAGAAAGCTCGTCTTTGCCAACGTTCAGCGGCTGCGGAGCAACCTGATCAATCAGGCCACCTTCTTCCGGCAAAAACCAGGCTTCCGAAACTGCTGTAGAGGACAGTCCCCTGCCTTCAAGCGTCAGGATACCATCAGCAGAAACATGCGCCTTGAAGGGAGACGAAATCGGCATTTTCGCATCCGCGGCCTGAAACAGGCCAGCCTGAGCGCCTTCAGGAGCGGGACCGGAAGACGCAGGCAGTGTGAGCGAAAAATCACCGCTTTCAGGAATGCAGACTTCGGCACAAACAAGCCATTCTGCATGTGCATGAAGTGTGGTCCCGCCAGTCCCTTTTAGGGTCAGACTGGCTGGAAGCAGCACGTCCCCGACATAGGCATAGGACATGAGACCGCCTTCACTCAGGCGAACTGGCATCGGCCAGTGGATGTCTGAAGTCTTGCCAGTTGCTCCGCCCTGCGCCGTTACATCCAGCGTCGGAGTGTCCCCGGCATCTCCAGGGTTGATCCAGTAAGTGTGCCAGCCCGGTTTGAGTTGCAGCCTCAACCCAACACGCAATGACTGGTCCGGACCGATGGAATCACGGTCAGTAACCAGAGTTGCCGCATCATTGGCTGAGACGACAGCAGGGCTTTCCGCAGCAATAGACGCCCCATTGACACCAAGACCACATATCCCCGCTGCAAGCAGGGCCAACAGACTTAACACACGACGCAAGGTAGTCTCATTCCCTCAGGACAAAACAGGACAGCCTGCATAACACTCTATGTCTGAGAAAACAGTGCTTTTCCACAAACAGGACTAAATAAATCCTGTTTTATGGTTTTTGTCTCAGGGAATCAGTTTCTCCGCTCTTAGGCGCTCAAACAAATCAAAGAACGAGTCTGGGGTATATTGCCACCCGTCAAACCCTGCGAGACGGCTCTTGGACATATCCGTCACACATTCGACAGGACGCCCCAGATCCGCGTCCGTATGCCACGCAGACGCCAGGTGATCGATCCGACTTTCGATCAGGCCATATTTCTCAGTAATCTGCGCCCACAAGCCTCCATCTTGCGACAGTATTTCTTGAAGAGCTGTCGCGTGGCCGGGATAAGGTGCAGCTTCCAAGCCGAACCATGCAGCAAGGCGCGGCCACAGCCACTTCCAGCGAAACACATCCCCATTCACCACGTTGAAGGCTTCATTCCATCCGCTTTCAGATGTTGAGGCCCAGAGAAGCTGCTTGGCCAACTGACGGGCGTCAGTCAGGTCGGTAAGGCTATCCCACTGTACAGGCGAGCCAGGGAAAACGAAGGGACGTCCTGTTTCGCGGCAGATCGTCGCGTAAACAGCCAAAGTGCTCCCCATATTCATCGCATTGCCAACTGCATATCCGATGATGGTGTGGGGACGATGTACGCTCCAGGAAAAGCCGTATTTTTCCGCGGCGGCAAACAGCACATCTTCCTGATCGTAATAGAAATTAGCCAAGGGCAGACGCGGCATGTCCTCCCGGAATGGCGTCTGGGGTGACTCATCTGAAGCATAAGCTTCAAATGGCCCAAGATAATGCTTCATACCCGTTGTAAGCGCAGCGTGCTCAAGCCTCTCTGGCGCAGGAAGTGCCTCAAACACATTGCGGACCATCGCGGAATTAACGCGACAATTTTCTTCTTCCGTGGGCTGACGAAGCCAGGAACAGAAAAAAACGTGTGTGGGCGTCAGATCCTTCAGAGCCAACTTAAGGTTGTTCAGATCCAACAGGTCTGCCGCAATCGGCAGAACGCCGGCCATGTCCTGTCGGGGCCGGCGTGCCAGGCCATGAACAGTCCAGCCTTCGGCAACGAGACGCGTCGCGAGCGTCTGGCCAACAATTCCAGTCGATCCAACAACAAGAGCAATACGGGACATCAGGGTCTCCCTTCCCGAAAAGTGGTTCGCCATCCATTTGAGCCCTTGGCGCCAACAGTTCCAGACGGCACCATATTGTGCCCTGGATACCAAAAGGTTCCCACAGAATGACAACCTCCCTTCCAGCCCGCTATCGCCAGGCCCCCTTTGACGAAGACTGTGCACCGCGCCGGGTTCTGAGGCTTTTCAGTGGAAAATGGACGACCATGATCCTCCATACGCTCCACCTTCTGGGAGGAAGTTCTCGCCCTGGCCGTCTTCAGCGAAGCATTCCTGGTCTTTCCAAAAAAATGATGACCCAGACATTAAGGGAGCTCGAAGACAAGGGACTCGTCTGTCGCGAGATCCATCAGATCATGCCCCCCAATGTGGAATACAGCCTGACGTCCCTCGGGAAAGTCTTCGTCGAGCCCATTGAACAGCTCTACTTATGGGGGATCGACCATGCAGATGCGCTGGAAGCGCTAGAGGCCAATGAAAGCCGTGCAGTAGCTTCAGACGCTCTGATGGAAGCTGCAGAATAACGCATCACTTTTTGGACAGGGGACCTCGTCCTGTGGCACTCCTGCTTGAAAAGGGCCTTCCCGGCCAAAACAGACCTCACCTTGCGCGGACATGCTCCAGTTTCAAGGCATATCAAGGACATTTCAGAACGATGTGTTCCCCTTCACGGCCCGTCCAGTCACGAACACCCCGTCAAAAGGAACGCCATTCCTTCATGGCCTTTCTGGTTTTCCTGACGGCCCTGCTGGCAACACCCTTCAGTTGGGCAGAGACAACACCTGCAAAAGCCGCCGCACCGGCAACATCCGGCCCAACATCGGCACCCTTGTCGGCTCAGGAAGCCCAGCAGCTTCTGAATGTCCTGAATGACCCCAAACAGCGTGACAGCTTCACGCACACGCTCTCGCTCATGGCGCGTGGTGTCAAACAGACGGACACGCCTGCAGCAAGCCCAGCGTCCAAGGCTGCGACTATGCCGGACGTGTCACCAGAGATTGATAACGGCCTGAAAAGCGTTCGTACGCAGTCATTGGGATATGTTCACAACTTCCTGAACCTCTTCAGTGATCTGGGGCTGGTCGGCCACTGGTTCAGGTCACAGATGCTGTCGGCAGAAACACGCGCGCCAATCCTGCATGCATTTGGCATTGCCGTGCTGGTCATTGCGTGCGGTCTGGGGCTCGAACGCACCATTGCGCTCATGCTGCGCAAACCGCTTCAGAACCTGACGCTTAAAGCACAGGCGCGGGAAGTCCGGAATATTCAGGTCCTGCCCGAAGCAGACCCGGTGCCCGCAACGGCGGCCACTGAAGCCACCAGCAATTCCAACCAGACCCGAGCAGAAGACCAGAGACGTCAGGTTGAGACGCTCCGTTTCCTGTCCCGCATTCCTTACGCCGCGGGTCACTTTCTGCTTAAAGCCCTGCCCGTTCTCGCCTTTCTGCTTCTGGCAGGCCTGTCGGTGCTGGTTCTGCCTCTGACAGAGCGCACCGTGAACGTTATCCTGACACTCGCATACTCTTATGCAGGGGCACGCACGCTCTACCTCCTGGTCGAGACTGGTCTTACCCCGCGGTCACCGACCATTCGGCTTCTGCCTGCCAGCACACCGACTGCCTTTATGGTGACGCGGTGGTGGAACGTGTTGGTTGCTGCGCCCGCTATTGTCATTTGTCTGTCCGAACTTGGCGCACAGTTCAATCTGGCACCACGCGGAACAGGAGCCATGATTCGTGCGGTTGTTCTGGTTGAACACGTGCTGATCGCTGCTTTCATCTGGCGTATCCGTCACATCGTCAGCAATGCGCTGCAGCCCAGCACCGCTGGTAAGAAAACGGGCATGTGGACGGTCATAGCCGCCATCACGCGCCTGTGGTGGGTACCTGCCATGTTCCTGGACATTTCGCTCTGGATTGTCTGGGCAGCCCATCTACAGGGTGGATACACATGGATCCTCAAGACCACAGGCGCCACAATCGGCGTTCTGGTAGCGTCCCGTCTTGGTGCTGTTCTGGCTTATGGGCTGCAGGACCGGTTCTTTCGGGTCAATCCACAGCTTGTGGAGCGCTTCCCAGAGCTTCAGAAGCGAGCTGATCGCTACTACCCGGTCGCCCGCATGATCCTGACGGGCGCCATCCTGTTCCTCACGCTCGTGGCCATCACAGAAGCATGGGGCCTGCCAACCTTCGGCTTCTTCATCAAGAATGCCCTGGGCCGTCGTCTGATGGATACCGCACTGACGATGCTGATTGCAGCGACTGTGGCTGCGGCAATCTGGGAAATGGTCAATATCATGCTGAACCGGCAGCTCTCGTCTTTCGAGACTTCTGGCCAGCGCTCCCGAGCGACCCGCCTGCGCACGGTCATGCCGATTATCCGCACCGTTCTTCTGGCTATCATCATCATCATCGTTGCCGTGACGACACTCTCGCAGATCGGCATCAACGTAACGCCACTTCTGACCGGTGCAGGCATCCTTGGCGCAGCTATCGCTTTCGGTTCCCAAAGCCTGGTGAAGGACTTCATCACGGGCTTCTTCATGCTCGTTGAAGACGCAATCCAGGTCGGTGACTGGGTGACGACAGGCGGCGTCTCGGGAACCGTGGAAAACCTGTCAATCCGGACTGTAAAGGTGCGCGACATTACAGGCGATCTGCACATCATCCCGTTCTCGTCCGTCTCCTCCATTGCCAACACGGCACGCGGTTACAACCAGATCGTCATCAAGCAGCAGCTTGATCTGTCGGAAGACCTGCCACGCGTCTCTGCCATCATGGAAAAAGCCGTCAAGGAAATGCGGGCTGATCCGGTTTTCGGGCCCATGATCCTGTCGGACTACACAGACCTGGGCGTGGACCAGAGCGACAGCGGCGGCGCCACTCTGATTGGCAGCATCCGGACAACCCCCATGATGAAATGGAAGGTCAAACGCGAATTCAACCGCATCGTGACCAACCGCTTTGCGGAAGAAGGCGTCAAATTCTACACGCCGACCGCCTACACCACGACGCCACCAGGCAACAGCATGCAGTTCAAGGTCGCCAATGACACAGGGCCACAGCCTGTTCAGCCATCACCTGAAAAAGCCTGATATCCAGAAGGGGAGCAAATAGGCTGCTCCCCTTCTCAGCAGGAAAGGCCGTTCAGAAACTTGGGAAGAGCGTGAAACTGACCAACGACAGGTAAAACATTACCGCCAAAAGAATATGACACATGTAAAGCGGGGCAATCACATACCCCCGCCGCCTTGCCCACCCCATAAGAAGACCAAAAGCGGCGACCGCCACAGCCAAAGCGACATTCAGCATAAGTCGACTGTCACCATTCACCAGCGCAACAATCATGAAGACTGCGCCCAAAAAAGCAAAGCCGACATGGACTGGAAGCAGAGCCTTCAACGGTCGCTTGCTGCGAAGAACGCAAAGGCCGAGCCAGACGCCTGCAATAACCGTCAAAGTGAAGCACAACATCGAAGCAATCAACATCTTCGAGCCACCTTTTCTCTCATGTGTTTCTGCACATTATCGAATCTGGGAGCAAAATGCTTGCAAGTATTCGTGCGCACATAATGAGCCTCACGTCATAGCGACCTACAAAATGACCCTCAGTGCCCTTCCGAGCCATCCTTAGACAGGATCGTAATTGCTCCTAGATCGCCTGCGCAGGCTGACTCATACACGGGATCAAAGAAGACAGCGGCTCTCTCAAAGGACGCCGATACCCGTAATAAAAAAGCCCGGCATTTCTGCCAGGCTTTCAAGAATAGAGACATCAACTGACGTCTCCATCATCACTCATCTCAGATCAGCGCAGAATGCCAGTGTGACCCACACTGTAACGGCCTGGCTGCGGCCAGACGGTCAGGCCATGCGGTTCTGCCCCAACAGGGATCTTGCGGACAGCACCCGTATCCGTGTCGATGGCATAAACCACATCGTCAAAACGACCTGATAGCCAGAGTAGCTTTCCGTCTGCACTGACATTGCCCATATCCGGGCTGCCGCCACCCGGAATTACCCAGGTCTTGATGACCTTGTCCGTCGCGAAATCGATGATGGACACTCCACCCGGGCCACCGCGCTTGCCGTGAATGCGATGGGAGCCGCGGTTCGCCACGTACATGACCTTGCCATCACGGCTCGGATACAGGCCATGCGTGCCGATACCCGTTGGGATGAAGCCGGTTTCCGTAAAAGAGTCACCATCCACGACGAACACACCGTCAGCCATCATGTCGGCGACATAGAACTTATGTCCGTCTGGAGCTGTCAGAATATCCTGCGGCATTCCACCCTTGGACAGCTTCAGCATACCGATCATCTTCAGGTTCACGGTATCGACCTTGGCAACATAACCGCCAAACTCGCAGGTGAAGATCGCGTACTTGCCGTCAATGGAGAAATCAGCGTGATTGACGCCTTTGCACTCCGGCGTCTCGACTGAGCCCTTTAGCTCCATCGTGTGCGGGTCGCGGAAATCAAGACGCTTGTGGGCTTCAGCCACCGTGATCGCGTACTTGCCATCTGGGGTGAAGTACATGTTGTAAGGATCGTCCACTGCGATATTTGCGCCGGGCTTTGCGGTCGCAGGGTCGATCGGCGTCAGGGAGCCATCCGGACGTCCCTCACTGTTGTTGGTCACCCAAAGCGTCCGCAGATCCCAGGATGGCACGACGTGCTGCGGGGAGCGACCAACGGGGTAGGTATCCACAACCTGAAAAGACACCGGATCAATAACGGAGACACTATTTCCACGCAGGTTCGGGACATAAACCCGCGCCGGATCATGAGCGATCGCCGGGGAAATATGGGACGGCGTGGTCTCGCTATAAATATTGTGCGGATCAATCACGGCTGGCATGCCCGGAATGGTCTGCACCGCATCTGAAGCAACCGGAGCGGCCACAGGAACAGATGCGACAGCAGGTGCTGGCGCTGAGACAGGCACCATAGCTGGCGGAGCTGCTGGAGCCGCCGGGGCCGGAGGCACAGGAATCGGTGCACTTGCATCCGCAGGAGCCGTGGTCTGGGCGTGCGCCGCAGAGGCTCCCAGCAGCGTCAGCGCCGCCAGAAGGGGGGTCTTGAAATTCATGGATGGCTCCTGTTGAAGGACTGAAGTGCCGTTACAGCGGTGCGTATCTGCATCTCTGTGCCGATACGTCCCAGTCCGGGCGTAGCCTGGCGCGGATCCCCGCCATAAACGCCATCGGTGACACTGGGTTTTGGAGCGGTGCGAAGCGCTTCCTGACGGACCAGGGACGGATCCACGGCCAGCATCAGGGACGTATCGCTCAGCTCCGCATGCATACCCACTTCTGCTGCATGACCCTGCGCTTTCAGGGCATCAGCATACTGATGGGGAATAACTTCATAATAATCGCGCAGGTCCAGAACTGCTGCCTGACCCTTCCATCGCGTGTTCAGCTCCTGAGCCACATGCGCCATGGACGCCTGATAGCCCCCATGATCTCCGAGAAAAACGATTTTCCGGAAACCCTGCACACGAAAGCTTTCAGCGGCACCTATCAGCATTCCCTCAAACACGGCAGGCGGTACGGAAATCGTTCCCGGAAAACGCATGTGAGAGGTTCGCGGGGAGGTTGAACCTTCCGGCACATAGGCAATGACGGGGGCCACAAACGTCTGCCCGGCCTGTCTGGCAATTTCGTCCGCCAGAACCTGCGCCCGCACATTATGCTTGCCGACAGCCATGTAAGGCCCGCTTTGCTCCGTACCACCGACAGGAATGATAATAGTATCCGTACCGCCATGAACGGAGCGGTCGATTTCCGTCCAGGTGTGGCAGGCGAATTCAACTTGTGCCGCTGTTCCCGAGCAATGCATCACGGCCTGCCCGAATGCCAGCGGAGCCATACCAATCCCCAGGCCAAGCATCGCACAGGCGGAGCGCAATAGACGGGGATAAATCGGCATAAGACAGGCATCTCTGAAAATGGTCGTCTTTCCCTACTCCATCCGGGGGTATGTTTTCCAGAGCACGCCATCTTTTCGCTCTCGGAAGATACAGTATAGAGAGCGGTATGCCTTTTCCTGTTTCTTATGACCCCGATGCGGTCGATAGTGCCGCCCATCTGATTCAAGTCGCGCTGACGCCGGTTTTCATGCTTTCGGGCATTGGAACACTCATCAACGTCTTCAACACACGCCTTGCTCGCGTGGCAGATCACCTCGAAGACGTACGAAAAAAACTGGCCGCTCCGCCTTCTGATACCGATACGCCAGACCCTTTCTATACACCGGCACGACTGGCCGCTCATGAGCTCAGACTCCATCGGCGAATCTTCGTTCTGGACGCAGCCATCATGCTCAACGCCATCGGCGGGGCCTCGACCTGCGGCGCGGCAATGGCTCTTTTTGTCGGCTCGCTGCGCGATGCAAGCACATCCACATGGCTGCTAGCCTTTTTCGGCATAGCTCTGGCCTGCACCGTTGGCGCTCTTTTCTTCTTTCTGGCGGACACACTTCTCAGTTGGCACGGGCTAAGACGCGACGGGCTTTCTCTTTCGTCTCCCATGAAAAATTGAGGCCTTGCGCAATTTTATTGCGCGAATGTGCCGGTTCCCAAATTTTGATGCCCTAAATTACAATGGAAGCGACAATAGAACACCCCTGAACTGAAACGTGAAATAATCGCTGTTTCAGCTCAGGAGACTGCTTTTCATGAATTGCAGCAAAGTTCTGGCAGGGATTTATGCGTTAAACGCAGGTCTGATCCCGCATCTTCATTTGTTGCTTTGACAGTGGTTTCTGGAGTTTCTCCCGTCCCACGCCATCAACGGCAAGTAAAACGGAGAAAACTTCCATGACGTCCATGACCCTGATCCACCTGATCGGCCTGCCAACCAATCTTCTCGCCCAGTTCTCAATGGTCGCATTCGTGCCTGTTATCGGCGCTCTGATGATCGCTACTGTTGCAGCTGACCGCGTTTCTTCCAAAGGCTGAATTTTAGCCTTTGGTTACGCCTTGGCTGTTCGCAGGCAGGGTTTCAGTGACGAACGGACAAGTAGGAATTCGGATCCAGACGACGACGCCACAAGTCGCTGATCCAACAGCCCATGATTCCGATCATCATGCCCACTGATGTGGACCCGATCCAGTGTGACGGTAGCAGCGCCATTAAAACGCCTGCACCTCCTGCGATGGTCCAGTTCAGTGTACCAATCAGGGCAGATGCTGCTCCTGCCTGATGCCCGTGATGCGTCAGGGCCAGAACACCAGCGTTTGGCCCGACAAATCCGAGCGACGACGTCGTACAGAAAATCAGGATACAGAGTATCCAGGGATTTTGTGGCCCAACCAGCCCCAGCGAACAGACCAGCACACTAAGCAGTGTAAAGGTCAGAACAGCTAGCATCCCGTATTCCATGACTCTGGTAAACAGAAAGCGCTGCGCCATCCGTGCGTTGATCTGTGACCCCAAGACAAAGCCTACAGCGTTCAGCCCGAAGAAGATGGCGAACAAGCGCGGCGAGAAATGCAGAATGCCCTCAAAAAGAGCTGGTGCATTGGAAAGATAGGCAAACATCGTAAAGGTGCCGAAGCTTGCGACCATGGCGGCAGAGCAGAACAGTGGCTCTGTAATCAAGCCCCAATACCGGGCGACCACGCCTGTAAAAGGGAGCGCAAACCGCTTCTCTGGCGGAAACGTGTCTGGCAGCAGGAACCACGTTCCAATGAACAGGAACACTCCAAAGCCTGCCCCAACCCAGAAAATCAGCCTCCACTCGCCCAGATCGAGCAAAAAGCTACCGATGGATGGCGCCAGAAGCGGCCCAAGACCAAAAATCAGCATCAACTGGGACATCAGCTTCACGCCAGCCGGTCCAGTGGCAACGTCACGCACCATAGCTCGTGGCGCTACGGACGTTGTCGCCCCTCCCATCGCAGCGATGAAACGTAGAATGCAGAATAGGTGAAAATTCGTGACCACCGCCAGAAGAGCGGAAGCGATAACATACACCACCAGCCCCAGCAAAAGCGGCAATTTACGGCCATAGCGGTCACAAAGAGGGCCAAGCGTAAACTGCCCAATTGCTAGCCCGGCGAGCCAGGCTGTCAGCGTTAACTGGGCTGAACCAGCTCCCTGCCCCAGATCATGTTCCAGCATGGGAAATGCTGGCAAATACATATCTGTCGAAACCGGTCCGAGAATGAAGATAAGACCGATCAAAATCCGAACGACCGGCGAAAGGGTCGTTACAGGGGCATCAGAGGCGGAGGAAGTGGACAAAAGTACACCACGTCAGACAGGGCGATAAACAGGAAAACGGGCCCCTCAGTGGAGAGAAGCCCGTTTCGGTACTCAACGCCTTTTTATGCGCTCTGACCATCCCCGAAAAAGCAGAAATGATCAGGAAAACAGGGACGACCGGAAGATTATTTCCCCCAGCCTGCCAGTACGCTGTCCTTCACGCTTTTGGGGAGGCCGACATAGTCAAGGCGGGCATTGTCCGCATCACCATTCTGAAATCCCCAGGCGAAGAAGTCACGAACAGCCTTGGCGACCTTTGCATCCTTCGGGTTGGTTGGAACCAGAACGAACGTTGCCGTCACAATCGGCCAAGCCCCTGCGCCTGCCGTATCGAGCAGGTTAACGGCATAATGGTCAGCATGGGTCCAGTCAGCCGCATTCGCAGCTTCAGCAAAACTCTGAAGCGTTGGAGAAATAAATGCGCCGGCATGGTTCTTCATCTGGGCAATATTCAGATGATTCTGTGCAGCATAGGAATACTCGACATAGCCGATGCCACCTTCCGTCTGCTTGACCATCGCTGCCACACCATCATTGCCGCGGGCGCCAGAACCGCCCGGCCATGCGATTGACGTGCCAGCGCCCAGCTTCTGCTTCCATTCCGGGGAGACCTGAGACAGATAGGACGTGAAGACAAAGCTTGTGCCCGAACCATCAGCACGATGAACCGGAGCGACATCTGTTTCCGGCAGCTTCAAACCCGGATTCAGAGCCTTGATGCGATCATCATCCCACTCCGTGATGTCGCCATCGTACAGAGCGGCAAGCGTCGGACCATCCAGATGCAGGCTGCCAGCCTCGATTCCCGGAACATTGGCAACGACGACAATGCCGCTCATCACGGTCGGGAACTGATACAGGTGTTCAGCAGCCAGACGATCCGCAGCCATCGGCTTGTCAGAAGCGCCGAAATCGACGGTCCGGGCAATAACCTGATCCTGGCCAGCGCTGGAGCCGACGCTCTGATAATTTACGTTCACCCCGATCTGAGTTTTGGCAGCGGCCCCCCACGCCCCGTAGATGGGGGCTGCGAAGCTGGAGCCTGCACCCGTAATCTCCTCAGCACGGGCAGAAGACAGCGAGACAGAACCAAGGGCCGTCATTGCGACAAAACCGAAAAGCGCGAGCTTGTTCTTAATCATGATGATCCCTAACCGGGCATTGGTAAACGGAGTTATGTACTAGCCCCACCCTTCCAAGGGAAACAGAGGGTGGCACATGATAGTTTCATGACAGGCTCAGAGTGCCTGATGCGTAAATAACACACCCATGGTCCATTCCCCTTAAAGCATTCAACAATGGGAAAATGCAGCCCGTTTCTAAAAGACACACATTTTCAAAGACATGACAGGGTTTGTCATAAATGAGTCTTTTTACCGTCATGAAACCTTCCCACTCTTCAAAAAACGAAATCAGATACCTCCGCTGTGGATCACCTGCCATTCATGCAAGGATGCACCACGGCAATGACTTTTTCTGTTCGAAGAGCAACAGCCCTTCTGGCGACTTCGACCCTGATGTCTTTTGGAACGTTCGTTGGTCATGCCCATGCGGCTGACCAGATGGAAATCATGGAACGCCAGATTCACGCGATGCAGGCGCAGTTGAATGCCCTGAAGAAAGAGCATAACGACGAGATCAAGCGAGCCAGAGCCGTCCTTGCCCGTCAGCGTGAAGAAGCGGAAAATAACCCTTACAATCAACGTAGCCGCTATATTGGCTCCCCACCACAACCCACTACCCCCCTAATCACTGTTCGCCAAGGGACTGGTAGTCCGGACAGTGGCCGTGCGGCTTCGGACCGTGCAGATGTCAGTTCATGGGCCGACTTCCAGCGCGCGACGTCTCAGGACGAGGAAGTCACGGTTGGTGGCGTGAAAATTGGCTTTCCCAAAGGCCGTCCAACCATTCAGTCTTCCGATGGCGCGTATGCTTTCTCCATTGGACTGGCCTTCCATGAAGACTTTGGCGGATTCTTCAATGCAGGCCCACGGGCAGGCGAAAGCCGTGGTGCTTTCAACAGCTTTACTTCCAATCTGCGACGCCTGCGTATCCCGTTCATGTTCCGCTACAAGAACTGGGTTGCAGCCGTTACGCCTGATTTTGGGGCGAACCATAATGATGGTTATGTCGGCCTGTACGAGGGCAACCTGAACTACACAGGTTTTCGCAACACAGTCCTGACTGCTGGTTACTTCCAGCCTCGCGTGACGGAGGAAGATTCCGAAAGCTCGAATGACTTCTTCACACTTGAACGTCCGAGCATCACTGACATGGTCCGCAACATTGCGGCTGGCGATGCGCGCTTCAGCGTGGGCGGCCTGCATTATGAAAAGCGCTGGTGGGTTGCAGGATACTTCACGGGGCAGGAATGGGGACACCGCAACGCCTCTGACAACGGCAGCACCTATTATGGCGGCGGCAACGCCAATACCGTTGATAGTCAGACAGGCGCCACACTCCGTGTCGCTGGCCGACCTGTGGTCACAAAGGACGTGGACGTCCATGTTGGAGCGTCTGCCATTTCAGCCTTCAAGGTTGCCTGCAACACAGGAGCAGATGCAAACCATTGTACACGGTCAACATCCTTCGGCCAGCGTCCTGAATTCGACATTGGAGAGGCTAATCTCGCGGCAACAGGAGGAATCACAAATGCTGCCCAGGTCTGGGCTGCTGGCCCCGAACTGGGCATCCGCTGGAAACGTCTGATTGTCAAAGGTGAGTACTATCACGTTGGCGTCGAGCGTTCTGGCCCCGGTCTGAAATCCGCAGGGTTTCAAGGCTGGTACGGGTCAGCAGCCTATACAATCTTCGGTGACCCTCGCATGTACAACATTAAGGAAGGTGCTTTTGGTGGTCCCGGCGTAAAGGCTAACGAGGAATTCAATCCGGCGCTCGATCAATGGGGGGCTCTTGAAGTCGTCGGCCACTACAGTGTCATTGACCTCAATAGTGGCCTGAATGATGCAAACGCCAAGAATGTCATTCGCGGTGGTCAGCAAACAGTCTGGACCGGCGGCCTGAACTGGTATCCCAATCGCCATTTCCGCCTCATGCTGGACTACAGCCACTTCATCGTGTCTCGCAGCATGCAGGCGACCAACCTGTACGGCCGCAGTGGCAACTCGATTGCAGCCCGAATTCAGGCTGGTTTCTAACACTTCACCATTTTTCAGGCGGGGCGGGTCATGGACCATGCCCCGCCTTTTTCATTGATGGAGCCTCAGACAAGAAACAGTGGCGTCTACCGTAGCCCTCTATTTGTCGCACAATGATACGCACCTCATTGTGATTTCTGTCTAAACAGAAAATCCTCGCTTGCAGTATGCCTGCGATCTTGGCCCCGACAGATGAGCTGCCTTTCCAGGACGCCCTTTCGCTTATGATTGTCTCTTTGACCCGCCTGAGTTTTCTAGCAACAGCAACGTTTTTACTGTCTCTTGCTTCCACTTTCCCCGTTTTCGCTGCCGACAGACTGGAAATCATGGAGCGCCAGATCAGGGCAATGCAGGCGGAGGTCCAGAAACTCCGGAAAGAGCGAAACGAAGAACTTAGACAGGCTCGGGCCGTTCTGGCACACCAGCGCGAAGAAACAGAAGCAAATCCCTACAGGCAGCGCGCAAGCTTTCTTCCGCCGCCTCCGCTTCTTCAGGTCATGCCTGCCATTGCTCCACTGACAATCCATCGGCCAGGCGTCCATCCGCAAGACACGCCGCCATCAGACCGAGGCATCGTGACCTCCTGGCAGGATTTCCAGGCCGCTACCGCTCAGGATGAGGAAGTCAGCGTCGGAGGAATCAAGATTGGCTTCCCGAACGGGCGTCCGACATTCAAGACAGCCGATGGCGCCTATTCTTTGTCCATTGGTTTAGCGTTTCAGGAAGATTTTGGCGGCTTCCCAAGCATTTCGCACAGAAATGGCGAAGAGCGAGGCAATTTCAACAGCTTTACATCCAACAGTAGACGCCTCCGGATTCCGTTTACCTTCCGCTATAAGGACTGGGTTGCAAACGTCACACCTGACTTCGGGCATGGCAACCATGATGGTCAGGTTGGCCTTTACGAAGCCAACATCAACTATGCAGGGCTGCATAACACCGTCCTGACCGTTGGGTATTTTCAACCCCGTGTGACGGAAGAAGATGCAGAGAGCTCGAACGACTTCATGTTTGTTGAGCGCCCTGCAATCATTGACCTTGTTCGCACGATTGCCGCCAACGATGCCAGATTCAGCGTGGGAGGTATGCACTATGCCGATCGCTGGTGGATTGGAGGGTACTTCACCGGGCAGGAATGGGGCAATCGCAACGAGCGCGGCTATTATGCCAGTGTCGGGGACGAGATCACGGATAGTCAGACAGGTGGAACCTTCCGTGTCGCAGGCCGCCCAGTTGTAACCAAAGACGTGGACATGCATGTCGGCATCTCCTCCATCGCATCTTTCAAGGTTGCCAAGAGCACGACAGGCCGCAGTTATACGTTTGCCCAACGCCCGGAAATCAATCTGGGCGAATCCATCCTTATGACGACGGGCGCCATCAATAATGTTGCTCAACTCTGGTCAGCAGGGCCGGAGTTCGCGCTGCGCTGGAAACGACTTCTGATAAAGGCTGAGTATTATCGCATCGGTGTTGAACGCACAGAGGGTTTACCCTCACTCGGATTCCAGGGGTGGTATGGTGCTGTTGGATACACGCTTTTTGGAAACCCACGGCGTTACAGCATCCAGGAAGGAGGTTTCCTTGCCCCCGGCGTCTCTCCGGATCAGGAATTTGATCCCCTGCATGATCGTTGGGGAGCTCTGGAAATTGCAGCCCGTTATAGCGTCGCTGATCTCAACAGCCGCATAGGAGATGCAGATGGCGTCCGTGGCGGACAGCAGACTGTCTGGGCAACGGGCCTAAGCTGGTATCCCAACCGCTATTTTAAATTCATGCTGGACTATAACCACTTCATCGTCAGTCGTTCTTCCGCCACCGTTAACCTCTATGGTCGCAACGGCGATGCGGTCGTCGGGCGCATTCAGTCAACATTCTGAACAGCATTCACCTGAAACCCAATGAAATGTTCTGGAAAATTATTTTTTCCAGACGAACTCTCCCACTCTAGAGATCTTCCAGTTATTATAGAATTTTATATTCGGTATTTGGAAAGACTTTCTCTTGTTGAAATGGCTTCTTGGAGCGTTCCTCGGCTTTCTTGTCGTTTGCAGTGCGATCATCGGAGGCGGCTGGCTCTGGATCGACCAGAAAGATTTCTCGGCACTTGCAACACAGAAGCTCGAAAAAGCCACGGGTCGAACGGTCAAAATCGGCTCATTACGCCTTAGCCCTGGCCAGTGGATCACGATAGACGCCAAGGACCTGCATCTGGCCAATATTCCCGGCGGCAGTCGACCAGATATGGTGAGTGTAGGTGCCCTGCATGCCCGAATACGGCTAACCTCGCTTCTGCATGGGCCACTTGAAACACGCGATGTCACGATTGACCATTTCTCAGGTCTCTTTGAAAGAACCCCAGACCGAACACCTAACTGGCGCTTCAAGTCCCATAAAACTTCCGATACCGCAGATACCCAACCGCCGCCTTCGGACAAGCCTGACCTGAGCTGGTTCCCAGGACTTCGCAACGCCACAATCAACGAGAGCGATGTTACTTATCGCTCCGCAAAGGGCGCCTCATACCCAGTCACCATGCAGCATGTGACTTTTCAGTCCGAAAATGATGCGTCTCCCCTAAGCATGGCTTTTCAGGGCGCATACAACGGCACACCCGTCACGCTCGATGCCACCATGCAGCCCCTCAAGGTCCTACGTCGCGCCCCAGAGCCATACGGGGCAAAAGCCCATGTTACGTCCGGGGATCTTGCTATCGACTTTGATGGCACCCTCACGGATGCTCTGAACTTTGAGGGCGTGAAAGGCAATATTACCCTTTCCACGCCGACCTCTGCGCCAATTTTTGCGCTGGCAGGGCTACCAGACACCCATCCCGTTATTCCCCTGACTCTTAATGGCACCTTTAGTCATGCCGGAGACAACTGGCATCTCACCAATGCCACGGGAAACTTCCAAAGCACCAAAATCAAAAGTGGGACCTTTGATCTGAACGAAGGTGGCAAAGGAAAGCCCGATATCATTTCAACAGACCTGAATCTGGGCCGGGTAGATCTTAATGATCTCAATAAAGCACTCTCATCCGGAAAATCCTCTGGGCCAACCGATATCCCCCTGATTGCCCCCGCAAAACCTGACCCGGTTCTGCACGTCAAACTCACTGCTGATGAGATCCTTTACAACACTCTGACGTTTGCCAAGTTGAAGCTGGACGCGTCTCAGACACCTGGCCGCATTGATGTCAGCACCCTCGCACTAGGCTATCTGGGAGCGGGACTTCAGGCCAACGGACACATGGAAGATCAAGGCGGCCGCTCCCGTGTTACGGCAAACATCGCTCTCTCCCATGGCGACATTGACCGCCTTCGCCGCACTGCGGGTCTAGCCCCAGTTCCGGTAAAAGGCAGCCTGTCGATCCGCATCATTGCTTCGGCGAATAATGTCCGCACCCTGAACGAGGCCACACGGAAAGCTGATCTGGTCGCAGCGGTCAGTATGGAAAAAGGAGAAATTGCCCGAGAGATCGTGGAAGCCGCGTCCATGGATCTTCGGCTGCTGTTCCGTCATGCAAAAGGGACCACACCGATCACCTGCATGCTGGGTGTTCTGGAGATGCATCAGGGGATCGGAAAAGTTGTTCCTCTCCGGCTGAAGACCAGCGCCGGTGTTCTGGCCGCGAAGGCAGATTTTGATTTAAACCGCCGATGGTTGGACCTTGTGTTTGCGAGCCGGCCGTTCTCCACAAGTTTCTTTGCACTCGATATCCCCGTACGTGTCAGTGGGCGGTTTGACAGTCCCGATCTGAGCATTGCGAAGTGGTCGAAGAAAGGGCGTGACCTTTTGGCGGACTCCAACGAGCTGACTGTTCTGCCTGCTGCCCTCCGATCCTTTGCATCTTCCAATGCCTGCGCCCGCCCCACGCAATGACACATCATCCTGGTTCATGGAGCGGCCTCAATTTGCTCCGTCAATGTACGCAGGTTATGCAGACCGCATAGCGCCTGGAGAGTTTCTGTTATGCGTATAGCAATGATCGGTGGTGGTTACGTCGGGCTGGTTTCCGGTGCATGCTTTGCCGAATTCGGTTCAGACGTAGCCGTTGTCGAGCGGGACCCCAAGAAACTGGCAGCCCTGCGTGAGGGCCGTATTCCCATTTATGAGCCCGGTTTGGACGCTATTGTCGCCAAGAATACCGAGACCGGCCGCCTTACATTTGGGGATGATCTGTCAACCGCTATCAATGGTGCAGACGCCGTCTTTATCGCCGTTGGCACCCCGACCCGGCGCGGCGACGGCCACGCAGACCTGACCTACGTCTATGCAGCAACGGAAGAAATCGCCAGCTCTGCCAAAGAGGGCCTGCTCGTCGTCACGAAATCTACGGTTCCGGTTGGAACAGGCCGTGAAGTTGCACGAATTCTAAGGGAAACGCGCCCTGAGCTCACGTTTGACGTCGCATCAAATCCTGAATTCCTCCGAGAAGGTAACGCTATCGGAGATTTCATGCGCCCGGATCGCGTGATCATCGGGATTGATACATCCGGTTCCGACGAAGGCGAACGTGCGACAAGGATCATGCGTGAAGTCTATCGCCCCCTGCATCTGATTGAAGCGCCTATCGTCATTACAGACCTCGAAACGGCGGAACTCACCAAATACGCCGCAAATGCCTTTCTCGCCATGAAAGTCACCTTCATCAACGAGATGGCTGATCTCTGCGAAAAAGTGGGAGGCAATGTCCATGATGTTGCGCGTGGCATGGGTCTGGATCAACGCATTGGCGGGCGTTTTCTGCATCCGGGCCCGGGTTATGGGGGGTCCTGTTTCCCGAAGGATACACGCGCTCTAACAGCCATCGCAAATGATGCAGGAGCCCCATCCAGTTTGGTCGAAGCCACCGTAGCCGTAAACGAAGACCGCAAAAGTCGGATGGCTGAACGCATCATTGCTCAGGCTGGCGGTACTGTCCAAGGCAAGACGGTGGGAGTTCTGGGTCTAACCTTCAAGCCAGATACCGACGATATGCGCGAGGCAGCTTCTTTGCCTATCCTTACCCATCTGCATGAAGCAGGAGCCCGGATTCAGGCCTTCGATCCTGAGGGAATGGAAGCTGCACGCTCGCTCCTGCCTGACGGGGTTGTCTATTGCGGAGACGCGCTGGAAGCAGCGACCAACGCTGACATTCTGGTCGTTCTCACGGAATGGAACGTATTCCGCGCCATTGACCCGGAACGCCTGAGCAAAGCCATGCGCGGAAAAGCCATTGCGGATTTGAGAAACATCTGGGACCCCGCAAGCATGCGGGCCGCCGGCTTTGATTACAGTTCAATCGGCCGACTCTAAACGTGCACAAAAAAAACCGACCTCTTTGAAAGGCCGGTTTTTCGCGTCAAAAGTAATACGTTCAGCTTTCAGGACTTGTGAACGGGAGCAAAAGTTCCATTCCGAAGGCTCTTTTCAAGCTGTTCCAAGGACTGGCCTTTGGTCTCCGGCACATAACGCAGCACGAACAGAAAGGCGCCTGCATTGACGAGAGCGAAAAGCCAGAACGTCATGTGTGCGCCCAAACCCTCAACAAGAGACAGGGTTGTCAGAGAGATCAGCAGATCTGCCCCCCAATGGCTGCCCGCAACAAGGCTCATGCCCTTGCCACGGCAGGACAGCGGATAAACCTCAGCGCCAACCAGCCAGACTGCAACTGACAGGCTACCCGTGTTGCAGATCGTGTAACCCATGATCGCCAGAACCGTGATCCATGCGCCAACACCGCCTTTCATGTGCAGCGCAAACATTGCTCCGAGCACGATCAGGGAAATAACTGCACCGGGCAGCAGGCGTAGAATCAGCGTCCGGCGGCCCCAGTTATCAACGGCCCAGCCACCGAAGATCGTAGCGCAGACCATCGCCAGGCCAACAGCAACTGACGTCAAAAGCGCAGATTCCTGACCAAACCCGGCATCTGCAAAAATGGTTGGGGCATAGTACAGAACCGCGTTGATACCCGTTAGCTGACACAGCAGAGCGATACCAACAGAAGCAATAAGAGCCGGACGAACCCAGGGCTTGGCGAGTTCAGACCAGGGAGCCTGCTCGTCATGGTTGTCTATGATGGCCTGAAGTTCATTCTGGGCCACTTCTTCTGAAGGCCGTACGCGACGCAGGACAGCCAGAGCTTCGTCCGTCCGCCCCTTAAGGGCTAACCACCGTGGGCTGTTTGGCAGAAATCCCATCCCGACAAAAAGGATCAGTGCAGGCAGCATGCCGATGCCGAACATGATCCGCCAGCTGCTGTCTCGCAGGAAATAGCCAGTCAGGAAGGAAATCGTAACGCCCGATACAATCGCAAGCTGGAAACCAACAACCAGTCGTCCGCGACGGTTCGGCGGCGAAATTTCTGCAATGTAGATCGGGACAATCTGGGACGCCGCGCCGATCGCAAGCCCTAGAATCAGACGTGAGACGATAAGTACTGTGACCCCTTGGGCCGCCGATGCCAATGCTGTTCCAACCAGAAACAAAGCGGCAGCAAGCATCACAGTCCGACGACGACCAAACCGGTCAGAAATGCCACCCGCACCAAGACAGCCAATCAACGCGCCGAGAATAATGGCAGAGGTCACAATCTCTGACCCGATCGTATCGAGATGAAACTGCTCACGTATCTGCAAAAGCGCCGAGGATATGATTCCCGTATCATATCCGAAAAGCAGACCACCCGTTGCAGAGATGGTTGCAATGAAATTGGTCAGCGCTTCTCCGCTGAGCCGTCGTGAAACATCAAGGGACTGCGTCATAGGGTCTTCTTCCGTCCGTGAGCAGGGTCATTCGGGAGGGGTGTCTTTAACGTTACAGCACCTAACGGAACATCGTAAAAGTGAGTATTTTCATATTTCGATGATATTAATGTTATTTCTGGCTTAGATGTGACATTCAATGATGTGCATTTGTCACATCTCGCCTCATCGGGGGTGGATGCACTCTTGCTTCCACACTCCTTGACGACGGTGTCTGTTTCTCGAAGAGCAGGTCAAGGCTGCCGCATTTGTGGTCGGGCACAACTGAATGATCATGATCAAGCACTTGAGCATAAGCCCTCTGTTGCTTTCGTCATGCTACCCCGGTTCAGGTATGAGACCACGATCACCATCAAGAGAGGACAGGCTTAGACCGGCCACCTCCCGGAATATTGAAAAAAGTTTTTACTGGATAAATCTCGCAAGCAAGGAAATTCCTGCTTCTTCGATTTATACGATAGACAGGAAATCTGTAGATCTCTTGTGACTAAGAATAGTCACAATATCATGCAATGAATTTTCAAGATTAGAAATATTATCGATACTCCCAAGAGAAATTCTAGCTCTTTGGGGCGCATCACCATCCACGGCAAAAACATTACTCGGGACCAGTGCAATACCACGATGGCGCGCATATGATACAAAATCCACGCTAGTCCACCACTCAGGCAACTTTAGCCACACATGCGGGCCATTCGGGTCCATCCCATGACCGTCTCCTAAAATTTTTCGGGCAATAGACTGTCTGAGGCGTAATTCCTGCTTAATCGATACTAATATCTCTTTCGACTGCCCTGTCTGCATCCATCGCAATGTCAGTGCACTCAATAGTCCCGCATTTGTCAGAGCAAATGCGCGGACTGCTATAGAAAAACGTCTGGTCATTTCAGCGTTTGGCAGTGCAACATAGGCTGTTCTCAAGCCTGGGCTCAGTACCTTTGCCAACGTCGACACATAGATCACTCGGCCATGATCAAGCGCAGCCAGTGCAGGAATGGGATTATCATACAACAAGCTGTAGGGATCATCTTCTACGACATACAAACGGTTGTCATGAGCGATCCTTAAGACCTGCTTACGGCGTTCCAATGACATCGTCACCGTCGTCGGATTTTGAATAGAAGGGATACAATATATGGCTTTTGGTCGATATTGTCGGCAGGCCGTTTCCAGCTGCTCAGGTAGAAACCCGTTTTCATCACCATCTACCCCGACCAGAATAAGACCGAGTTGATCTGCGACAGTGCGTATTCCAGAATAGGTAATACGGTCAGTTAATATTATATCTCCCGGACCTGCCAGAATACTCATCGCCGCCGCCAAAGCCGTCTGTGCACCAGGGACTACCAACACGTCATCTGAGCGCCTTGATCCCATAACGGGTTCAATCCATTTTACCGCTTGCTGGCGCTCTTCCAATGTTCCCCCTGTGACGCGGTAGGACATAAGGTTGGCGATATCCTGCTTTTTCAAAAGTGCAGCAAGATCACGCTGCATAATGCGCTGAAGTGGCGGATTCTGCGGTATTGGCGGCAGATTCATCGTCATATCAACAATTGCCGCTTTGGGAGAGCGCCAGTGACTGACTTCAGCTCCCATCCTTACAAAGGTTCCTCGCCCCACCGTTGCATTAATGAGCCCACGGCGATGCGCCTCTCTGAATGCTCGCGTCACAGTTGTAAGATTTGTCCCGAGCGCAGCAGCTATATCTCGCTGGGTAGGAAGTCTTTCAGAACCATGAATGATACCCTCCCGAATTGACGATGCCAGAGCTTCTACTATTGCAAGGTACATAGGCCCATTATATTGGGCCGTATATTCACTCCACCTATCCAATATTTTTTTATTCTGCATTTACGGAATTCTTAATTATTTTCTGGAAAAATTCATAAGAAACCCGAAAAATCGATCGAGCGCTGGCCCGATAAAATACCCAACAAATATGGATGCAAATGCCATAGGCCATGCAAGATATTCATATGGCGAGAACCAAGTTTGTCCCTGAACAATCGTTATGACGGTTATCGCCAATAAAACGAAACCCCATAGAGAGGATGACATGAAAGGAGAGAGATACTTTCCGTAAACTCCGTTTTCTCTTTCAGAAATCGCTTTTGAAATACCAATATGATACAAAAATATCATGGATGAAACAAAGCAACCGAACAAAGCCATCCAGCTTGTGTGGAAATGATTTTTGTCATCTATGTATGTGTAATAAAGTGCCAGAGCTACATATGCATGAGCTAGAAACAAACCTAAAACCATACCAAAAAGTCTATGCTTCAGGATCGTTTCAGCTTCGACGTTTTTATTATTGTAAATTTCATTCTTATTAAAATTTTCAATCATAATTCTGTTCCTTGTCCTGTTAGAACGTTCCAAGGCGTCGAAGTCAGTACACTTTCTATCGATTGGCCCCCACTCTTTGAGGCACATTGTTCGCCTTTTACCGCCGGTATGCAAATTACAAGAGACGAATGACGTGCTGAAAAATAGGTACAATTGAAGACAACAACAGGAAAATATAACCGCCCAATGCGTACAATTTTTTCAAAGATAGTGTTTGGAAGAACGCCTCCCTATAACCAATTGTTTTTAATGTGCTTTTTTTGTGGAGAGAATTTAATGTGAAAACATTATCTGCACTTCGCCACTTTAGAATTTTGATGACGACACTAACGAGGTTTAAAAATAAACACGCAAACCAGATGATACGGATGTGGCGGTTAGCAAAAAGAAGACCGTCTTATTTCACAGCCTCCTCCCGGAACTCCCAACTTGCATTACAGTCTCGCTTTTTTCAAAGAGCTATAAAAACAGCCGAGATCATAACCGACTGGTCCCATATCATTGCGGCCACCTTCTAGCCTGTGATGTCTCCATGACTGCGCAACACTAGAAACAAGCCGCTGCCATAAATGACACCTCATGATAATGATTGAAATATCATAACTACCCGTTACTGTAGCGATCCAAGCGCTTTATCGTTCTGTCCACCCTCAAGAACATGCGTCAGTTCATCCACGAGGCAGATACGCTCCTCACGAAATTCATAAAAAGCGATAACCTTAATCAGACTACACTCACCAGAGTGGCGTATAGCACGCGCCAAATGGACAGTAGCTGCCCTATCACCCTCACAGACGACATGCTTAATACTGATTTCCAGCCTACAAAGGCCGCTTCTTAGAGCATTCGCATGCCTTAGGAAGGCGTCCAGCGTCATCTCATTTCCATCAACACGCTGTCGATAATCTGGTGTCATAAAATCAGAGAGCGCGCTGATCTCTGAGTTAAAATCCGTAAACGTAGAGAACATTTGGCGGATCGTCCGCTCGTGATGTCTCAATGACATGAAAACTTCCTTTGGTCTTGTGGCATCCAACACAGAGACTTTAACGTAGGAAAATGTGGCGCACTCTCGGGAATGTGCCATAATACAACTGTTATACGCCAAAATTTCCTAGTCGGGCCTACATATGCACTCCGCCAATATCGCTTGTCCTTGGCTAACAACCAGGCATATCAGTCAGCCCCAACGTCGCGTGACCGACCTTCACATCCACAAAACCGGTCAAATTATTGGGGTAGAGCGCGGGGTTATGATCATAAAGACTGAAGAGTCGTACTGGCTGATCGGTCCAAGACAATTTCTCTGGGTTCCACCAAAAACCAATCATGAAGCGCGCTCCCATGGTGCGATTTCGGGCTGGAGCTTCTATCTCAGAGAAGACAGATGCATTTTTCTCCCCACCAAACCTTTTATTGCAGACAGCACACGTCTGATAACAGCTCAGGCGGAACGTCTGTCAGTAGCTATCATCAGCAGTACATGGGACGACCGTACCGCTCGATTGGCTGCAAGCTTCTGGGATGAACTTCTGTCTATTCCTCGTTGTCCGGTAGCACTACCAGCCCCCAAAGACGTCAGGTTGAAGCAAGTGACAGAAGCATTGAGCATTCATCCGGCCGATACACGAGAGCAGCAGGACTGGGCAAAGCTGGCCGGGATGTCACTCCGCTCTTTCGTGCGCCATTTTACCGCTGATACCGGCATGTCTTTTTCGACCTGGCGCCAGAGGTTGCGTATTCTGAGCGCTCAGGAAAAACTGGCGCGCGGCGAAAGCGTCACTTCTGTAGCTGCTGCTGTAGGTTATGAAAGTCTCGGTGCTTTTGCTGCGGCTTTCAGGAAAAACACCGGATACTCTCCAAGCGATTATACCAAACGACTGCTCAAAGGCGTTGTGTAAGTCCACGGCTCTGCGTGCTGGAGAACGCGTGGGTTCATCAAACTCCATTCGTCTTTCCGCAGCTTAGCCTACATACTCCCTTTGAGATCCGTCTACTGGTATCAGAAATCCACTTTAAGGCGACCACCAACCATGCGTGGCGTTCCTGGAACACCGAAAATACCATTCAAACCCGTGTCCCGTGTTACGTCGTAATGGCGGTTCAGCAGATTGTTTGCATAGGCCGAGACGGACCATTTTCCGCTCTTAGGTGCGAACGTCAGACCAGCGTCCAGCAGGAAATAAGCTGGCAGCCGGTAAAGGTTATTTCCAGGAATATTTAACTGGGATCCGCGGTAACTGTAATCGACATAGGGCGTAAGCCCCCATGCCTCACCGAGCTTCACCTTGTAGGACGCAGAGCCCTCAAGCGTCAGCTTCGGAATTCCCATATCGACGTTATTGAAATTCTTGTACTGCGCACTCAGCACGCCCGTCTTGATGTACGCAAGAGCGACAGCCGTTGAGTCGATAGCGTTGAAATCCTTATAATTCCCGCGCTCGTATCCAATATGTTGATGCAGGACTAACCCAGGAATCGGATTGGCATCAAGCTCCATCTCCACACCCCAGATACGGCTCTTGGGAATGTTAACGTACTGACCAACCACGCCATATCGCGGAATAACGGCTAGCCCAACCATCTGCTGATTATGATAATCGTACCAGAACGCATCGCCGTTAATACGCAGCTTATGATGCATATAGTCGGACTTAAAACCAATTTCGTAAGCCAGAAGGGATTCCGGCTTTGTTGGATTAAGCTGCGATTCAACAACCGTATTGTTGGCTGTGAACCCGCCCGGCTTAAATCCTTTCCGAATTGACCCATAAAACATCAGATTATTGAACGCCTGATATTCAATGCCGCCCATTCCGGAAAACTGATTGGTCAGAGCACCATGTTGGCCATACCGGTTGTCAAAAGGCGTTGGATACGCCGGAGTGTTATACCGCATAGTCCGCATATTATAGAGCGTACGGTCATCGGATTCATGCGTCAGGCCCGCCTGAAGATGCAGCCCTTTGGTAAGGGCAAAGCGCAAATGTCCATACTGACTGAACGCCTGCTGATCCTGATTATAGCTGGTCCGCTGCACATAAGGCCGGGACCCGGACTGGGAATAATCATTAAAAATGGAAGAACGCATTTGCGTGCGGTCATAATACATCCCCACCGTCCACTGAAGGCGTGACTGTGGGTTACGCGACGCTAACTTGACCTCCTGAGAGAACATATTGGCGTTCGTGTTGACGTCCACGTCATAGATTGCATAGCGCGTGCCATCCAGATCCATGAGATTATGAACGTACATCTGCTGGAATGCGCTGATAGTCGTCAGGTTCGCAAATCCCAGGTTCCGCGTGATATTAACGCCTGCCCCCCAGAAGGTGTTGTTATAAGATGGTTTTGTCTGTCCCTCATTACCTGACAACTTGAGAAATTCCGGGCGAAAGCCCCACGAAGTGTCCCGGTTATTGCTGTAAGCTGGCGTATTTCTCGATAGATCCTGAATATTATAGACGCCAGTAGCCTGGGAATTATCCTGCATCCAGTTCCCACTAAAAACGATGTTCGTCTTATCGTCAGGCTGCCAGGCAACCTTCGCGCGCAAACCGCCTTTGTTGGCATTTCCCAAAGTCTGGCCTGTGTTGATGTTCTTCTGAAAGCCTCCCCCCTGCTGAGTAAAACCAGCAATTCGGTATTGCACGTTGGAGGTGATGGGGCCGGATACGTAAAGATTGGTAATGCTGCGATTATAGGTCGCAATGTCTTCAGACGCACCATAGTGAAGCGCCTTCGTCGGGTCCGCCGTTTGAACGTTGATCTCACCTGCCGTCACGGTTTGTCCGTGCGTGTAACCCGATGGCCCGTTGCTGACATCCACACCCGCCATATCAAACATCGCAGCGCCTGCCATATATCCAATAGGCAAAGCTACGCCGTCCACATAGGTCATGACGGATGGTGTATTGTTAGAGGTAAAATCGTTTAGCCCCACACCACGCAATGTGAAATTGACACTGGAACTCGCACCTTGAGGCTGCACTGTGAGATTGGGCGCAAGGTTCATCAGGCCTTTAACATCCGTCACCTGATGCCTTGCAAGATCCGCAGCATCGATATGAGTGACTGAAATGCCCTGCTTCTGTCGCGCCGCCTGCCCAAACACATTTCTCGTCTGCCGCACCATAATCGTCTCAGGTTGCGAAGATTGCATGGCCTGTCGATTATGCTGAACGGGAGACAACACAGGCTTTTGTGCAGTTGCCCCAGCTTTGGGGTGAGACGCATGTTTGTGAACTGCGCCCTTTGTGATTGGGGCCGCGACAGATGTTTCCGTACAGACAGAAAGCGTCATGGCAAGAGCGGTGCCGCACAGAAGAAAATAATTGTTATATCGGAACATTTCAGGTCTCCCCGGAATATCTCCGGTTATGAAGGTGGCGTGTTTCATGCACTCGCATGAGCGTATTTGGTGAAGAGGGACGCGTGGAGGCAGACGTGACTTACACGCCGTAATCTCCAGTAATCGCCTCCAGAGAACGGTTTTTGGTGGACGGTCCGAACAGGAGGATACTGAGCGCGCCACCGAACAAAATGACGGCGGTCAGCCCAAACACTCCTGCAAAGCCTACTTTGGGATATGCGGCACCAATCAAGAGCGGGGCAGCAATCGCTCCTACTCGACCAAGTGCCGATGCTGTTCCCATGCCCGTCGCGCGGAGAGACGTTGGGAAAATCTCAGGAGTGTAGGCGTAAACCCCGGCATACGTTCCATTCATGAAGAAGGAGAGCAGAAGGCCGGATACAAGAACTGCGGTCGAAGAACTCGCCATCCCCAGACCAAGAGCGCTGACCATCGCGGCAGCTAGATAACCTACAATGGTCGCTTTTCGTCCCCACGCTTCGTTGAAATAAACAGCGCTGAAATACCCGGGGATTTGTGCCACGTAGATTGCGATTGAAAAGCCGAAACTATGCGCAATGGTAAAACCCCGAGCGATCAGAAGCGTAGGCAGCCAGGAAAAGAACGCATAATAGCTGAACGTAATGGACATCCAGAGAAGCCAGCTCATGACGGTGACCTTGCGCAGGCGTGCCGACAAAAGCTGCGTGAATTGCTTGGACATACGCGTGCATGATGATGATGGCGCGCTTTCTGCCTCATAAGCCACCGATGGGCGCCCTAGCTCTCTTTCGATGCAACTGAGAACAGCATGAGCTTCCTGTCCCCGCCCGACGATCTGAAGCCAGCGGGGAGATTCTGGCAGAGATCTGCGCCACCAAAGGAGCAAAATCACCGGACAGGCTGTCAGAGTCAGAGCCCAACGCCACCCGTCTGCTGATCCCGGGATCAGGGCGTATCCCAGCAGAGCCGCAGCAACGAAGCCAAACGAGAAAAAGCCGGCCAGAGCACCAGTAAAGGCTCCGCGATAACGGCGCGGCACAAATTCTGAAAGATATGGAGCGATAATGGCGGATTCAGCGCCAGTCCCAAGACCCGCGATCATCCGTGTCAGAATAAAGCTGTGCCAGTTTGTACAGAAGGCCGAAGCCAAAGATCCCAGACAATAGCAGGCCAAAGCCCACATCATGACAGATCGGCGCCCCCATCTGTCTGCAATCAAACCGGCACACAGCGCACCAATGAAATATCCCAAAAACGCGGAGCTGCCCAATAGCCCCAGCTGTGACAGGGACAGGCCCCATAAATGCTGAATAGCAGGCATAACGAATGCCAGAATGGCTCCATCAAGCCCGTCAAAGCAGTACCCTGCTCCTCCCACCAGAAGGAGCCTGTAATGAAAGCGGGAAAACGGAAGCTGCTCCAGCCGCTCTGAAATAGTCATCGATAGCGTTCCCGACACAAGGGAGAATGAAAAAACAAACTTCGTCAGGAAAAATCAGCGTGTGCCTCAGGCCTAACGAACGATGAGATTTTCTTTTTCATCGGGATATTTTGTCAGTATTTCGTATCCAGATTCAGTGATCAGAACCGTATCCGAATGCCGGTATCCACCCTGCCCTTTGATATAAATTCCTGGCTCAACACTGAAAATCATGCCCGGCTGAATGACGTTATCTTCACCCAAAGCAAGAAACGGAGCTTCATGACTGGTAACGCCGAAACTGTGGCCGGTTCGGTGCAGCGGCGTTTCATAACCCGCGCGATGCGCAATAGCTTGGCAGGCCGCATCAATTTCGGAACCAATCGCACCCGGCTTAAGCATGCCGTATGCCGTATGACGCATTTCCATCATGGTATCGAAGGGGCGTTTCGCGTCTTCGGGGATATGATCCAGAAAGAACGTTCGCTCGATTTCAGCGCCATATCCGTTAATGCGCCCCGCAATAAGCCCCATAAACGGACCTCCTGGTTCACAAGGTGCGGTCAAGCATGAAAAATTATGCGGATCGTCTGTATAAGCAGGCGGCTGGATGAGACCGGCGGCCTTGCTGGACATGACATTATAAGCTGGTGCTTCCGTCAGGCAGCGATGGTAAAAATAGGGTGTCACGTCTGAAATGGCCTGAGCCACCATCACACCTGGCTTGACCTTGCCCATCATCATGGCAAGAGCCTTGGTCATCACGTCACTTGTCCACGCGATACGTGAAATCTCATGGGCAGACTTAATCTGCCGGACGTCATCGACGATATTCAGGATCTGGCACCGAGGTCCGATCGCTGCCTGCAAATAAGCCGGACAGGCAGCCTCAATACCGATTGTACCCTGTACTGACAGAATGCTCGCCAGACGATCAGACCATTGTGCTCCAGCAGGCGCTGGGAACTCGGCATACTCCGCGAGTGTCAGGGCACCGACCTTGTGCCGCTCCACATGCGGGATCTCAAGCCTAGGAACAATGAACGTCGCGTCAGAAGCAGTCAGAACCAGTACAAATGGACGCTCATGAACGAAATTAGCGAAATTTGTCAGGTAATAGATGTTGTCGGGATCAAAAGAGACATACGCCGCATGGCCGGCTGCCTCCATTTTTTCCCGGACCTTCCTATGGCGTTCGGCCATTTCAGCGGGAGAAACCTGCAAAGCAGTAAGAGGCGGCATTGTCATGTCTGACCCTGTTGTGCTGGAGGGAGGTCTCTCAACGCTCCCATTCAAATTATTATAAAAGCAATACAACCTACTTGTTTGTTGTGCGTCAAGATAAATTATTTGCGTATCGGAATGATTCGACCCTGCACGTGCGGAACGTTCCCAGCCCTTTGAATCAGGGAGTTTTCAAAGCAATCCGAAGGAATTCTTCGCGGGCAAATCTGCGCCAGACTTCAAAGGAGCGATAGAGGTCCTCCAATGGAATGCCTCGTGCCGTTTCAACTGCTAACCCGCGCAAAAGCGCAGCATTCAGAAGTCGCAGATCAATAAACTCCTGACTGGGCGCCACACCCCGCTTTCCGGACAGCCACCGCGTCATGAACTGGTCAATGCGGGCGAGAACCGGAGCTGTCACTTCTTCCAGATCCGGATCGCTTCGCCTTGCCAGCTCTATTTCCACCGTCGCAATAAATTCCGGCCCGGCGGTCACGAGTGCCCACATCGTATCCAGCATGGCATCAACACGCTGCTCAGGTGTTTCCTTGTTGCTGATGGCCTGCCTGTAGAGGCGCGCGCGTTTAAGAGCATAATGACGCAGGACCGTGGCCATAATCAGTGATTTTGTGGGGAAGTGGTGCTGCAACGCCCCAAGACTGACACCCGCCGCTTTTGCGATGCGCTGTATTGTTGTCGCGGCATAGCCCTGCGTCTGAAGTAGATTGACGGCCGCTTGCACAACCTTGGCACGCGTCGAGGCGCTACGATCAGCCTGCGTACGCCGCCGCACGGGGACGGAAGAAACACTCATGAGATTACAGACAGGCCCCTGATGCCAAAATCAACGATAGGAAATTCTCTTACAGTGAAGCTTCCGCTTCCGGAAATGCCTCTTCAATTCCATTCGCCAGCACCCCTTCAAATCAACGGTCTCTCTTGAAGTCGATGTTCTAAACAAAGAGCCGGAGACGTGACGTTATCGAGATTATTAGTCTCTCCACATCTCAAATGGGACCCTCACGTCTGCCGGGAAAGAGGCAAAGCATAGGCGAGTTTCCAGAAACAGCTATGCTACCGCGGACCTTCCATCGATTTAAAAATATTAGAGCACTTTTCTGGCCACACTCCATCTGACGTTCGGAATTTAATATGAAAATTCCGATTAGCATGCCCCTTTAGAAAGCACTTTTTTTAAAAAATATTTCTCTTGAAAAAATCAGGACTTTTAAAAAATTCGGTAATTTCTTCTTGGTCTTTCGGCAGTGAAAAATCACGAAAATTAGTATTTCCATTTTACAAAACACACCCGAAATCATACCATTGGTTTGCTTAAAACAAACTATCTGCATTCAACGTCGACGAAGAAGCATAGGAATCACATGACAACGACAGTCAGTTCAGGAAGCTCCACGACCGTTAGCGGTACGACACAAAGCGGTTTCGTTGTCCGTGGTGGTGGCACACTGAATGTCTCAGGTGGTGGGAAAGCAAGCAGTATCGCTGTTTCTTCAGGCGGCGTTGTTAATGTCAAAAGTGGAAGCGCCTCGGGCATCGTACTGAGTTCTGGCGGCGCGAAATATGCTGCCAATGGCGCCCGGCTCTACACCTATTCCGGCGCGACGGTCACAGGCGTCACGGTTTTTTCCGGCGCTGAAATCAATAATCGAGGCGGTGTACTCAGCAACGTCACCGTTTCCTCTGGTGGCTTTGCCCAGGAGTTCGGCAACAGCTACGGTCCATCCAAGGACTATTATACGACCGTTGCCAATGGCGGAGAATTCTCCGTGCAGGCTGGCGCATCATCCATTAGCGCCACGGTGTCTTCCGGTGGAGTTTATACAGTTCATTCAGGCGCCATTATCAGCGGTCTGGACATTACCTCTGGCTCTCTGCTGACATTTGCAGACTTCAAGGCTGGTTCCAGCATGTCAGCCAGTGTCAGTGGCTCGACCTTGAATGTTTATTCAGCAGGTAAGCTTGTACAGTCCGTGGGCCTGGATACGACTGCCTATGATGGTCATAAGTTCGACGTCTCAGCGTCGTCGGGTCAGTACGATAGCGGCGGCATCCGGGTTACGGTCTGCTATCTGTCCAACACCATGATTTTAACGCCAGATGGTGAAAAGGCCGTTGAAACTTTGCAGATTGGCGATCTGGTCATGGTCAAACGGAATGGCAAACTTCAGCCAGAGCCAATCCGCTGGGTGGGCCGTCGTTTTGTGGACGTCAAAGCCAGTACAGACCCTGACAAATGGCCCGTCTGCATCAAGGCCAACGCACTCGCCGAAAACATCCCACATAAGGACCTTCGTATTACCTCGGAGCACTGCCTGCATCTGAATGATCAGATGGTTCCGGCGCGGATGCTGGTCAATGGTCGTTCCATCACGACAGATACGTCCGAGAGCTTTTTCGAAATCTTCCATGTGGAACTCGAAACACACGGCGTTCTCATTGCTGATGGAGCAGAAGCTGAAAGCTATCTGGACACGGGAAACCGCACTTCGTTCGAACAGACCGGAGATGTTGTTCGCCTGAACAATCAGACATGGGTGTCTGATGCTGCGGCGCCGCTAGGTGTAAACCGCGAGCAGGTCGAACCGCTTTATACGGCGCTTCTGGAACGTGCGATCAAGCTGGATATCGGCGAAACGTCGCGTCCCGCAGAACAAACAGATGACCATGATCTGCATTTGGTCACGACGGACAGCACCGTGATTTATCCATCACGGACAATGCAGGGATCGGTTCTGTTCCAGATCCAGCCGGGCGTCACATCGGTTCGTCTGGTTTCAAGAAGCAGCCGCCCAGCAGATGTTATTGGTCCATTTATTGATGACCGTCGCAATCTCGGCGTTCTGGTTGGGCAAATCAAACTCTGGGACAGCACGGTTTGCCATTCCATCACGTCCCATCTTTCTGCATCCGAGGATGCGGGCTGGTACGCTGAAACCAACGGTGACGCCCGTTGGACGAATGGTAATGCTCTGGTGTCTCTGGGAAACCGGAATGCTGATGCGATCGGGATGCTGGAAGTTCAGGTTCTGAACGCAGGGCCATATCTTCTGGAGAGCCAGGACGATTCAGCGCTCCAGCTTTCTTTCGGCTAAGCCGTTAAAAGGATCAGGAGCTTTTGGAGAGAAAGCTCCTGACCCTTCACTTTCGCCAGGTCAGGAGTTCTCAAGAAAAGGCCTTCCCTGACGCGTTTCTCTGAGAAAGCGCCCGTTTTTCCCTTACTCCCCCAGAGAAACTGTGCGTTTTTGCTCACCTTCAGGAAGCTGAGTCTGCATTTCCTTTCCCACCACACTGACACAAAGCGCGAGAGAAAGTGCCCCCGCATCAGGGTGACCCTTGCTTCTTTCACCATGGGTTCTGGCGCGCCCCATGCGAGGGAGAAGATCTTTCGTAGCCTCGGCGGCAGCTTGTGAGGCATTGGCGGCCTTAGACCATGCCACTGGCAGAGCCGCACCACCTGAAAGCTCCTGCTCAAGAATTTCTACAAATGGCACAAGAGCATCAATGAGGGTTTTGTCCCCGGGCTTGGCTTTCCCAAGAGACATGATGCGCTCCATCGCCTGCCTTGCTCCCTGAGCAAGCTGCGTTGAAGAGGGAAGCGCATTGTCGTCCAGCGCCAGACTGAACGCTCTCAGGCCCTCGCCCCACAAAGCGCCAGACGTTCCGCCGGCACGATCTGCCCAGGCGTCTGCCGCCGCTGAAAGCGTGGTTGCAGGCCCAGCTCCTGAAATCGTCGCTCTAGTGGCCGCAGCTTTGGCGGCAGCCGAACCACGGGCCATTCCCTGACCATGATCTCCATCTCCTGCCACCGCATCGATATGACCCAGTTCAGTTTCTGCCGCGGCAAGAGCCTCGGCCAAGGTGATCATAACTCCCGAGACGCACTGACCGCCTCGCCGCCCTTCTGCTGTGGACGATTTCATGTATGTCACGCTGGTTTCGGCTGGCGCGTCCTCGAAGGTTGTACCCACCTCTTCAATCAAGCCATGGCGCAACGCGGCCGTATCAACCGGAGCACACCAGAGGCGCTCCAGTTCTTCATCAAGCCAGGTCAAGGTCAGTGAACAGCCTGCCATATCAAGACTGGTGACATATTCTCCAACCAGAGGGGCCACAGCCGTCAGACCTGCTTTTTCCAACAGGGGCGCCAGTGCTTCCCACAGAACAAACAGTTCCTCCTGTTTCGTACTTCCCAACCCGTTGAGAGTCAGAGCCACACGCCGGGATGCCCCAGCAGGCAGTTCGCTTAGGACTTTTTCCAGCAGGATTTGTGCCAGGACCTGCGGTGTCGGAATACTCTCTTCCCCGATCCCCGGCTCCCCATGCACACCAAGCCCAAGCGCCATTCGGGCATTCGGAACGTGAAACAGCTTGTCTGCCTCGCCCGGCAGTGTGCAGCCATCGAAAGCAACACCGAATGTTCGTGTCTGACGGTTTACGCGGTGACCAATCTGTTCGACAGCGTCCAGATCCAGCCCTTCTTCCGCCGCAGCGCCCACAATCTTGAAAATTGTCAGATCACCCGCGATACCGCGCCGACGTTCCCTCTCATTTTCTGTCGCACTGGCCACGTCATCCATGGTTGCAAGAATGCGAACGTCATATCCCTCTGCCCGCAACCTGTCGGCAGCGATACCAAAGTTCAGAACATCTCCAGCATAATTGCCAAAGCCCAGAAGAATGCCTCCTCCGAGATCAGCCTGACGCACGACGCTTTGAATTGCCTGTGTTGACGGAGACGCGAAGATATCTCCAGCAATGGCCGCGTCTGCAAAACCAGTTCCCACATATCCGATGAATGCCGGATAGTGCCCTGATCCTCCCCCGACGACGACAGCCACCTTGCCTTTTGAACCCGGTTTGGCGCGCACAACACCACCTCGGACCATTTTGACAAGGTCTCGATGCACCATGCTGTATCCATGCAGGGCCGAGGCTGCGAATTCGGAAGCATCGCCACAGATCTTGGTCATGTGAGTCTCTCCTTTATCAGGATGAAAAGCTGCTGACGGTCAGGACGCGTCGCGGTTAAGGTAATGACGGGCTAGAGAGTCCAGAGAGATGGCGAGCACGACGATGCCGCCGCTCACAACGGACTGCCAGTACGGCGAGATGCCAAAGAGGACGATAATGTCTTCAATGATCCCGATGATCACGGCACCCAGCACAGCGCCAACCGGGCTTCCCAGACCACCCGTTGTTGCAACGCCGCCAATGACGGCTGCCGCAATCGGAGACAGAACCCATGTGTCACCGATGGATGGCTGTGCTGTTCCGAGACGCGCGACCATGAGAATGCCAGCCAGAGCAGACAGGAAACCAGCGAGAGCGAACGCGCCCATACGAATGGCATTAACGCGAATACCGAGCATTCTTGCGGCCTGCGGGTTGCTCCCGATGGCGTAAATGTAACGCCCGACAGGCGTACGCATCATGACGAATGCAACAGCCGTCAGACACACCAGCAAAACCAGAAATGGAACCGGGATGCCGAGAACAAGACCTCTACCAAGGAAACTGATTTCATGCGGCACTCCGGTAATGGCGACACCGCGTGTCGCCACCAGATTGGCACCGCCATAAACCCCCGCCATACCGATGGTCAGCACCAGAGAATGCAGACGAAGCTGAGTAATCAGCAGGCCATTTAACAAGCCACATCCCGCTCCCATCAACAGGCACAGAGCGAGCGAGAGCCAGGGATTCAAACCCACCTGCACCATCAGCATTCCGCCAACGACGCCAGCGAGGCCACCAATCGCACCAACGGACAGGTCAAGCTCGCCAAGAATCATCAAGACGGCCTGCCCAATGGTGACCAGACCGATAAACGCGAGCGCACGCGCAATGATGATCATGTTGAATGACGTCAGGAAGTGCGGCGACAACAGACACGAAATCCCGAAAATCAGGATCATCGCACCAATGACGCCACCCAGCGGATTGGCGACCATTCTGGCTATAAGCGCACGAATGGAAGACGCCTTTGGCGGCGTGGGAGTTGCTCCAGGGAGCGTGGTTTCAAGCGACATGACGGGTCTCCGTGGCGCCGATGATCGCGCCCACAAGCGTATTGACGTCAGTGGTAGCCTGGTCGAACGACCCGGTGGTCCGACCGCCGTACATGGTGATGATTCGCGTTGCGCAGCGCTGCAATTCAGTCATTTCAGAAGAGACGAGGATGATGCCGACGCCCTCTTCCGCGAGCTGTTGCATGATGCGGTAGATCTGGAATTTCGTGCCGATATCGATACCCTTTGTGGGCTCATCGAAAATCAAAATGCGAGGACGACGCGCCATGGCACGGCCGATAATGGCTTTCTGCTGGTTTCCACCGGACAGGAAGACAATTTTCTTGCCGACGGAAGATGTGCGCACATCAAATTTCTGAATCGTTTCAGAAACGATTGATTTCTCCTTTCCGGACGAAATAATGCCGCCGCGCTTCATCTTTTCCAGAACGGAAAGGCTGATGTTTTCGCGCACGCTCAGAAGCGGAAAAATACCGTGATGTTTCCGTTCTTCGGAAAGATAGACCATGCCCATAGCCACAGCCCGATCTGTTCGGCCACGAGGTATTTCTTTACCGTTAAACATGCACCGTCCGGATTCTGCGGAATGATACCCGAACATGGTCTGCATCACTTCCGAACGACCAGCCCCCACCAGCCCCGCAAAACCAAGAATTTCGCCACGACGGAGCTGAAAAGAAACATCTGAAAAGCCCGGTCCCGTCAGGCCTTCAACACTCAGAAGAATATCAGAATCATCAATGGCACCCCGCGGCTGGAATTTCTCTTCAAGCTGAACAGAACTGCCAGACATAAGACGGATAAGCTGATCTTCCGTCATGCCGTCCATCGGGTACGTACCGACACTGCGACCATTGCGCAGAACAGTCACGGTGTCTCCCAGACTGAAAATTTCTTCCATTTTGTGCGAGACAAAAACAATTGCACAGCCACTGTCCCGCAACGTGGTAATGATGCGGAAAAGATGTTCCGTCTCGTTCGCCGTGAGGGAGGATGTCGGTTCATCCAGGATCAAAACCTTGAACTCATCCCGGCAGGCCGCACGCGCAATCTGAAGCAGTTGCTGATCTGATACGCTAATGCGACTGACGGTCTGTCCCGGCCGGGCATGAATCCCAAAGCGCTCGATAAACCGGGCTGCCTCCGCTTCCATAGCCTTCCGGGAAATCGTCAGATGACCAAATCCCGAACGATGGAACGGCATGAACATGTTTTCAGCAACCGTCATGGACGGAAACAGATTCAGTTCCTGCGGTACGTAAGCAATACGGGAGAAAAGGCTATGATCTGCCAGAGCATCCTGCCCCTCGATCAGGACCTTTCCTTCGTCAGGTGTGACAAGACCTGTCAGGGTCTTGATCAGCGTGGATTTACCCGCGCCATTTTCTCCGGCCAGGATATGGATTTTGCCCGGCTCAAGCACCAGATCGACGTGATCGAGCGCGACCACACCGGGATAGCTTTTACGGACAGCTTCAACCTGGAGAACCGCCATGATCGTTACTCCTGCCTCAGAGCCAGGCTCAGAGGGTTTTCTTGGTGATGACGTCGATGCCCGTATCGATGTATTTGGGTGTTTTCTGCCCCATCGCGCTCTGCCATGCAGAGACGACAGCCCAGTAACCCTGCATTTCCGGGCGGCTGGACGCTGTTGATTCCGCAACACCATCCCGAATAAGCTGAAGCATATCGTTCAGGTTATCGAGGCCGACTTCCTGGACTTTGCCTGCCTTCCCGCTTTCCCGGATGGCCTGCCCGATGCCGACAGGACCAGATGCATCACAGGCAACCCATCCCACGAGATTGGGGTGCGCCTGCATGATGGCAGAGGCCTGTTTCTGACCTGTCTCGATGCTGTCGTTGTCGATCCCGGTCGCGACAACTTTGATATCCGGGTATTTTGCAAAGACCTTCTTTTCACACTCTGCGCGCAAAGTGTGGTTAGGCGCTGTGGGCACGCCCATCATGATGGCCACTTCACCTTTTTTGCCAATCAATGTGGCAAGCCGTTCTGCCGCAATCGTTCCCTGCTCACAGAAATCGGCGCCCACTGCCGTAATATTCATGCCCTCCGGAGGAAGAGAGTCGAAAACGGTCATGGGAATTTTCTGCTCGATGGCTTCATCCATCGTCGCGCGATTTCCCTTCTCGTCCAGCAGATCAAGAATAAGTCCGTCAGGATGAGTAGCAATCGCTCTTTCAATGATGTCATTCTGGGAAGAGACATCAGCTGTTTGCGGCGCACGGTATTCGATTTCGATTTTCTGTCCCGTGGTTTTGGTGATCATGTCTGCTGCGGCACGAGCACCCGTATTGAGCTTGTCAAACCACGGATGGACAACTTTCGGAATCAGAACAAAGCGCAGCGGCGTGCTGGTGTCAGCGGCCTGTGCAGCAAGTGGCGTTACAGCCAGAACAGCACCAAGGAAAAGAGCTTTTTTCATGTTCGTCGTCTTTCCAGATAACCCGTTCCGGTATCAGATCGGAACAGGAAACGTATTTTCAGCAGTTGGATGTTTGCAGATGATGCTCGGAATATTTCCGGCTCAGTTCTTCAATGCCCGCAACGTTGCCTGCGGACGGCCCAGACGGGTCAAAGCTATGCGCCAGCCAGGCATCCACAATGCTTTTGGCCAGTTCCGGCCCGATGACGCGTGCCCCCATGGTGATGATCTGGGCATCGTTGGAAAGGGCAGCACGCTCTGCAGAATAGGTGTCGTGCGTTAGCGCAGCCCGAATTCCCGGAATTTTATTGGCGGAAATACAAACGCCAATTCCCGTTCCGCAGCACAGGATTCCCCGATCGAAATCCCCATGAGTGATCGCGAGACCAACCCGCTCACTCAGCTCCGAATAGAGCTCAGGATGATCATCTTCAGGGTGCGACATATCAACAACCGTATGCGGCGTTGTGGCGCGAAGATGTGCGGCAATGAGGCCTGCAAGACCTTCTCCGGCCCGATCGCCTCCAATCGCAATGCGCATGATTTTTCTCCGTCTTTATGGGTTACGTTCAGGGGAGGTGCTTGATCCGCTCGTCCTGACGGTGGAGATTTCCGCAATTTTCAGATTGATCCCCGCATTGCGGAGCGTGTCCTCCAGGTCTTTTTCGAGACCTGAATCCGTGATCACCACATCGAATTCCGTTAAATCGGAAAAACGATTGAGCGTGATGACACCAAATTTCGTACTGTCCACGAGCAGGATTTTGCGATCGGAAATATTCATCAAGGCCTGCTTGGCTTTGATGATATCCTGCTCCTGATGATACGCCGTCATTCCGCGAATTGCTGCGACGGACAGGAACAGCGTGTTGACGCGCAGCGATGCCGCGGCCTGCTCACACAGGGTTCCGAAGAACGCGTCAAAATCCATGTTATAGCGACCGCCAAGCAGCAGAAGATTCACATTGGGCTTGCTGGTGAACAGGTTCGCAGTGCCCATGCTGTTCGTGACAACTGTGAGAGATGCACTGTCAGTCAGACGCTCAGCCAGAACGCGGGATGTTGTTGAATCATCCAGTGCAATGATTTCACCTTCTTCGACAAGGCCTGCCGCCACAGCCGCGATGGCCTGTTTGGCCTCCATCGCACGATGGCTCCGCTGGGAAATACTGCCCTCTGAAAACGCTTTTGGAGGCGTAGTCACACCCCCATGCACACGACGTAAAACTCCGCGTTCCGAAAGGACCTGAAGATCGCGGTGAATGGTCATGCGGCTGGTGACAAAACGTCCGGCCAACTCATCAATCTGTGCACCACCACGATCCCGAACATAGTCCAGGATGTTCTGGCGGCGCGCAGAAGCCGAGCGCGTTTCAAAGGTTGCTTGGGGCATCATGCGATGACTCCCTCAGCCAACGCCCGAAAATGCTCCACATTCCAAGCAGCCCGCCCGACGAAAACACCATTCACATTGGGTAACGCGACATAGCCTGCTGCATTGTCCTGTGTGACACTTCCGCCATAGAGGAGTTTAACGGCCGAACCTGCACTGGATCCGGCAATGTTAATCAGGAGCTTCCGCAGGTGATTATGCGTTCTCTCAACGAAAGCTGCATCTGCAGGACGGCCTGACGCACCTATGGCCCAGACAGGTTCATATGCAATGAGAACCTGTGGAACATCGTCTTCAGACACCCCATGAAGGGCGATCTTCAATTGGCGTGCCAGAGTTTCGTTTGTTACGTTATAAGAATATTCATCAGCCGTATCACCGATACAGACGAGCGGCCTCAATCCGTGTCGCAGAGCCGCATGAACCTTGAGATTGACGGTCTGATCCGTTTCTCCAAAATAAGTCCGGCGTTCTGAATGACCAATTTCCACCAGTTCCGCGCCACATTCAGAAATCATGGTCGGGGAAATTTCTCCGGTCCACGCGCCCTCATCCTGCCAGTGCATGTTCTGTGCACCTACTGCCACACGGCTTCCCGAAAGCCTGTCACAGACATCCTTTAGAGATGTAAATGGTGGGATGACGAACGGCTGGAGAGTTGCCGGGAAAGGCATCCGTGCAAGCTCGTTCGCGGCCGCAACAGATGCTGCGGGTCCCTTGTTCATCTTCCAGCTTGTACCAACCCAGATAGCGTCACGCTCCATCGTCCATCTCCGATTTGAGCACCCGATTCGTAACAACTATACTGTTATAAATAACTTCATCAACGATAATTTCGTCACAAAATCCTTGTTATCCTATGGATCCGAAATGATATTTTACGAACATGGTAGAGACCGTTAATTCATAGTTCATTGATATTATTGGGTATAATATACGACAAGAGATATTTATTGAGCCGCCGGTATCCATCACATAAATACGTGATGAATGTTGCTTTTTGTGTGATATCTTCCGGGCGGCGGCTTTATCCTATGCCTGTACCGTCGAATTTCGAATTAAGAGCCGTCAAAGCACAAAGAGGCAGCGCCCAGCCTCTTTCGCTGACAGACAGCACGGCCGGATCAAAATGCGACGACACGCGCATAGTGAAAAAGGCTTGAAACAAAAAACGGCGGGACAAAGCCCGCCGTTTCTGAAGTCACTTTAATTAGCCTGCAATCAGGGCTGAACAACCCGGAGCACAAAGCCCGTCAACTCACTAACAGTCTCAGCCTCCGTCCGGTCAGCTCCCAGCCGCAGCTCAGGAGACAAGGGAGCTTCGTAAGGCGCTGAAACACCCGTGAACTCTGGAATTTTTCCCGAGCGCGCTGCAGCGTAGAGCCCTTTGGGATCACGCTGTTCGCAGGTTTCCAGAGGTGTATCCACAAAAATCTCGTGGAAGCCCTCACCCACAATCAGGCGCGCCAGATCACGGTCTGCCTGAAGGGGCGAGACCAGCGCGACAACCACGGCCTGGCCGCTCTCAGACAGAATTTTTGCGACATGCGCTGCACGACGAATATTCTCGCGACGGTCTTCCGGCGAGAAACCCAGATCGCTGCACAGTCCGGCCCGTAACGTATCTCCATCCAGAACGGTAGCTTTCACGCCCTGTCCCGCCAGAGACACTTCTGCCGCACGAGCCACAGTGCTCTTGCCCGAGCCAGGGAGCCCCGTCAGCCAGAACACGCCACTCTTATGACCACGCGTCTGAGCCTGCTGGACAGCAGAAATACGACTGGCTGTCGGATGGATGGCATGAACACCATCTTCAATCTCAGCCGGACCAATCAGCGGTGCGCCTCCAACAATCCGCTGATGACGATCGACCAGAACGCCACGTCCATCGCCCATTCCCGGAGAGAACGGGTCAAACAGCACGGCGTGAGAAGCAGCGAGCGTGATTTCAGCAAATCCGTCCGGTGGGACCTCATCGCCCTGACGCAATGTCAGGTCATCCAGATCGACAACCGCATCAATGGAGGCCACCGTCACATCATGCTCTGCTGTTGTCAGCCGTAGCGTGAAGCTTTCCCCTACACGAAGAGGCTCACCCCGCAGCCAGAACAGACGCGTGCGAATACGGGCAGAACGCTCTGGTGCTGACGCTTTATCATCTGCCGGGAACAGCAGGTCCCCACGATCCGGCACCAGATCCGGCTCCAGGCGCAGCGCAATGGATTCACCCGCACCAGCAACCGGCAGTTCCGGCGCATGCCAGCGGCAGACTTCTGCAACCGTTGCGATCTGGCCCTGGGCACCAATTGCCAGACGATCGCCCGCACGGACAGTGCCACGCTCGATCCGGCCGGCAACGTAACGCAAGCCATCAAAGCGATAAACGTCCTGCACCGGCATCCTAAACGGCAGAGACAGACGGGACGTCGGCGGCGGCACATTGGCCAGAGCCTCAATCAGCGTCGGCCCCTTGTACCAGGCAGATCGCTCGGAACGGCTGGCAATATTGTCACCATCACGCGCAGACGCCGGAACAACGGCTTCCACTTCGATTTCGAGACGACCAAGAAGCTGGCGGACATCAGACTCGGCCTGAACGATCTTCGACTCATCAAAGCCCAGAACGTCGGACTTGTTCAGCAGCACAATGACGTGCCGGATCCCGATCAGACGCAGCAGCATGGCATGACGCCGCGTCTGCTCCTGCGCACCCTCCTGAGCATCCACCACCAGAACGGCAGCCTCGGCATCGGCGGCACCCGTAATCATGTTGCGCAGAAACTGGCGATGGCCCGGCGCATCCACAATCACGAACTCACGGGAGCCTAGACGGAACGGAATACGCGTGGAATCAACCGTCACGCCCTGATCGCGCTCGATCTGAAGGGAGTCGAGCAGGAAGCTCCACTCCACCGCCAGACCACGCTTGCGGCTGCTCTCAACGATCTGCGCCAGCTTGCCGTCCTGAAGGCTGTCCGTATCGTAAAGCAGACGTCCAATCAAAGTGGATTTACCGTGATCGACGTGCCCGACGATCACGATCGGCGTGGCGGCCGCGCGATACGCTCCAGAGAGTTCCTGGGTTGCGATAATGTCACCCATCTTACAGATACCCCGCCACGCGTAGACGCTCGAATGCGTCTTCTGATTCATGATCCATGGCACGCCCGGCGCGCTCGGATGTCTTGCTGCTTTCCAGCTCGGCAATCACTTCGGCTACGGTCGTGGCATTGCTCTCGATCGGGCTTGTGATGTCCTGGTCACCCAGAGAGCGATAACGCTTACCATCCTTAGCAAAATACAGATCCACGAGGGGGATGCCTTCGCGTTCGATGTAGCGCCAGATGTCGATTTCCCGCCAAGCCAGCAACGGATGGACGCGAATATGCATGCCATCTTCATACGGCGTGGCATACTGGTCCCAGAATTCGGGCGGCTGATTGCGAACATCCCAGCGATGACCGGCGCCACGCGGGCTGAATACGCGTTCCTTCGCACGTGTGGCCTGCTCGTCACGGCGAATACCAGCAATCACACCGCGCAGCTTATGCTTGTCGATCATAGCCGCGAGACCCGCCGTCTTGCGCGCTGCAGAACGTGCAGCGGGCGGCAGGGACGGATCGATTTCTTCGACTGGTGGGCAGTATCCCAGAAGGAGATCCAGATCCCACTTCTTGGTGTACTCATCCCGAAAGGCGTACATTTCCGGGAATTTCTTCTCGGTATCCACATGCATGACCGGGAACGGTACGCGCCCCATGAACGCCTTGCGCGCCAGCCAAACCATGACGTTGCTGTCTTTCCCGAGGGACCACAGCAGCGAGAGGGGCTTCAGTTTCCGATAGGCTTCACGCAGGATGAAAATGCTCTGAGCTTCGAGCTGGTCAAGATCATCCATGACGCGCGGTTCCGCCAGGGTTTGTGTCCGCGTCATTGTCCGCTCCATGTTCATGCCGGCCGATGAATGCCGCATTCTGTCTTGGTCAGACCGGCCCAACGACCTGCCCGCCCGTCTTCTCCGTCTCCAACCGGCCGTGTGCAAGGCGCACAACCGATCGAAGTGTATCCTTTTGAAACCAGAGGATGCCGCGGCAGGTTCCGGCGGCGCATCTCTGCTTCAATTTTCTCTATGCCCCATCCCGCAAGCGGGTTGAGCTTCACGGTGCCATCAGGCTGTGGTTCCACAATGGGAAGAGCTGCCCGTGTTGAGGCCTGACTGCGCTTGCGCCCGGTCAGCCAGACATCAAATTCCGGAAGCACCAGTTCCAAAGGCTCCACTTTACGCAGGGCACAACAGGCATCCGGATCGAATGCCGCGAGCTGATCCTGTGGATCTCTGTTCTCAAGTTCCCGGGCTGGTGGAGAAATGGTCCGAACGTCCTGAAGGCCGAGCGCATCGGAAAGCTCATCACGATAGGAGAGCGTTTCCGGAAAATGGCGACGTGTATCCAGAAAGAAGACCGGCACAGATGGATCTATGCGAGCAATCTCATCCAGAAGAATGGCCGACTCAGCTCCAAATGAGGAAATAACAGCGACGCGGCCTTTCAGGCTCACGAGCGCCTCCTCAAGTGCGTGGCTCTCCGGTGTATCCAAAAGATGTTGAAGTTCGGATTGTGAGAGAGGCATTTACTGCACCCATATCCCTGTTCACACGCGCCAGAATCACGACGTGAAGGAGACATAGGCGCGCTTCACCAATTATTCAACTATTTTATTTTGTATAACCATATTAAATGGTTTAATTGAGTATTTCTCATCGATTGAAGTGCGGCAGAATTTTTGGCCTGATTTACCAATTAATGGTCAAATTTCCCGCAAATGACTCACCCCATAACACCATCATTCCTGAAAATTCCCCGCACCATAAATCTGGCACACTTCATGCATGAACCCAGATATGAAACTGCGTTCATCCTTTTTTGGTCAAGGCTTTCCGCGCTTCCTTGTCGGCCAGACCGTGCAGCCGCAGGTGGTGGCGGAACTGATAATAGGTCAGCCCCAGAAGATCTGCGGCCTGCCGCTGGCTGAACTGCGCCTCCTTGAGGGCCGCTTCCAGCAACGCACGTTCATGACCTTTGACTGTCTCAGCAAAATCCAGCGGGAAGGTTTGGGGAACGTCTCCCTGAACATGACCTTCCCCGATCGAGGCTGGAGCCATAACGCTGCTCCAGTCAGGCGTGACGAACGGATCAAGCACAATCTCATCCAGACGGCGCTCAGCCTGATCCATACGATACACGCTGCGCTCCACCACATTCCGAAGCTCACGGACGTTGCCAGGCCAGTCGTAGTCAATCAGCCGCTGCAAAGCTTTCTGGGAGAACCCCGCGAAAAGCTTTCGGCCAAGTTCCGCGCTCATCCGCGTCGCAAAATGGTCCGCCAGCAGGGGAATATCGTCCTGCCGGGCTCGCAGAGGCGGGACATTGACCACATCGAATGCCAGTCGGTCGAGCAGGTCCGGGCGGAATGTTCCGTCCCGCGCCATGGCCGGAAGATCAGCGTTAGTCGCACCAATCAGACGCACATCAACGCGAATTGTCTCACTGCCGCCAACGCGTTCGAAGCTGCCGTACTCGATAACGCGAAGCAGTTTTTCCTGAACGGCAAGCGACGCTGTGCCAATTTCATCCAGAAACAGCGTCCCGCCGTCCGCGCGCTCAAACCGCGACAGGCGGCGCTTCTGGGCTCCAGTGAAAGCACCAGCTTCATGTCCGAACAGCTCGCTGTCCAACAGCGCTTCCGGAAGAGCCGCGCAGTTCAGCTTGACCAAAGGTGCGTCCCAGCGATCCGACAGCAACGCAAGCCGCGCCGCAACCAGCTCCTTGCCCGTCCCTCGCTCCCCGATCACCAGAACGGGGCGCTTCAGCGGAGCAAGACGGGAGATCTGGTCCAGCATCGCCAGAAATGCCGGAGCCCGCCCGATGGGTGTCGGAACCTCGTCCGCTTGGGTGGATCTCGCCATTTCTGAGCCTCGTTCGCCACTTCAGATTGTCACAACCATAACATCCCCAAAACGAGCCCGCTGACAAGACAGGTCATTGTGCTCTAATCCAGTTCTCAGGAAGGAAAGCGTCATGGGTATTTTTTCTCGGCTCGCCGATATCGTGAACTCCAATCTCAATGCGATTCTCGCCACGGCAGAAGATCCGCAGAAGATGATCCGCCTTGTCATTCAGGAGATGGAAGACACGCTCGTTGAAGTGCGCAGTCAGGCCGTCCGCACCATCGCCGAGCGCAAACAGCTTGAACGTCGCGTGCGCACCATGATGCACGAAGAAGACGAATGGCACCGCAAAGCCACACTGGCCATCGAACGCAACCGGGACGATCTGGCCAAGGCGGCGCTCTCAGCACGTCACACGGTCGAACAGTCCCGCGAAGGGCTTGAACGCCAGATTGCGCAGGTCACGGAAGGTCTTGAGCAGCAAAACGACGACATCACCAAACTTCAGGCTAAACTGGCGGATGCGAAATCCCGTGAGAAAACCCTGACCATGCGTGCCCGCACGGCAGAAGGGCGCCTCAAGACACGTGAAAAGCTCTACGATACCCGCATTGACGACACGCTGAACCGTTTCGAACAGGTCGAGCGCGCTCTGGATGAACTGGAAGGCAAAGCCGAGGCCTATGATCTGGGACGTCGGTCTGGTCGCCCCTCCCTGCACGAAGAGTTGGCCGCTCTGGAAACGGATGCAGCAGTAGAAGATGAATTCGAGACCCTGAAACGCCGGATTGCAGAAAAGAAGCGCGAAGCCTGATGACTGCTGCAAGAAAGTCTGAGTCATGAATGAGGATATCGTCGCTCTTGTCCTGCTTTTTGGCTTTATCCCGGCGCTCGTCCTAGGCCCGCGCCTGTTGCGTGCCCGGACGGGCAACCTTCCCAATCAAGGCATCGCAGACCCACATCTGCAGGCTGCCCTGACACAGGCCGAGGCCCATGCTACGCGTCTGGAAGAAAGGATCGACCAGCTCGAACGCATCCTCGACGAGGATATCCCGGGCTGGAGAGCTAGGAGTTCACGATGACATCCCGCACCGCCCTGCGCATGCTGCTGCTGTCCATGCTGACAGGGGTAGTTTCTGCCTACCCGGCTCAGGCCGCGCGCGTCACCATGTCCGGATCTGATCTGGATATGGCGATTCCCTGCACAGGTCAGGTGCGGATCGTCGTAGACCCAAGCATGAAAGACGGCGCTACTTTAGACAGCAGCAATGCAACGCAGGTGACGATGCGCAGCGGCAAGGAAGAGTCGGACAGCCGCATCTCCATCGCCACGAAAAGTTGCGCGCCCAATGGTAAGGTCACGATCAGTGTGTCGCCTTATACTGGCGTCTCGATCCATGACAGCCATGACACGCATTTCATCATCAAAGGAAAACTGGCGTCCCTTGATGCCAGCCTCGACTCCGCGACGATGGATATCGAGAATACGCAGTCCCTTGATCTGAGCATGCATGGTGCCTCCAGCGTACATATCGGCTCTCTCGAACGGGCGGCCCAGATCGTGGCTTCCGGCACATCAACGCTGATCGCCGACTCTGCACAACTGACCGCTCTATCTGCACAACTGTCGAACGACGCCTCTTTTATGGTGTCACAGGGTAGTATCGAAGCCCTGACGATCGTGACATCAGACAATGCGACCGCCACCGTTCATGGCAACGCTTCCGTTGCAACGGTGACAGCCAACGGCACAGGCGCCGTCAATATTGAGCGCGTCTCCGGCCCGATCGTTCGGTCTGGCAGTGGCGCGGTAAATGTCGGAACCCCGGCGGCAGTCGCTCCGCCGCCTGTCGTGACACCGGCCGCACCACAAGTTACGGCGACGCTGCCAGTCGCTCCTGCGCCCGTTCCCAAAGCTTCGGTACCGGCTCCTCAGCCGCCAGCCGCAACAGAAACGTCTCCGCAGATCAGCCAGCCTTCTGTTCCGGCTCCATCAACATCTGCAGCACCAACACCGGCACCATTGCCGCAGAAACCAGCCCAGCAGGAACAGGAAGCCGTTCAACCTCCTGTTGTCGCCGCCCCCCCCCCGGCTGCCGTCGCACCAAGTACTCCCCCTCCGACGCAGCAGACACCCTCAGTCAGTGTCCCCACGGCGCCGTCGGAAGCTCCTCAGAAGCTGCCACAGGCTCCCCTTCCGGACACTGTGGCACCGCCGCCTGCTCCTTCGACGCCCACAGCTCCGGTCATGCCGCCTCAAGGCGATTCACCAAAACAGGGAGGCTGATGATGAAGACATCCCACGATCTGGTACGTTTTGCAGGGAGCATCCTCGGCCTCCTGCTTGCTACAGGAACGATCAGCCCGGCTCTTTCTCAGGACGCAGCCCCTGCCATTCCTGCTCCCCCGTCTCCACCGGCGCCACCAGCGTTTCCAACTCCAGAAAGTGTAAGCTCCGTCACGGGAGCTACGCTGGAACTGGCACCGACCTGCCTGACAGACCTTCATATTGTTGAGGGTGATACAGCGAAGGTTGTTCAGGGAAATGGCAACCTGACAGCCGCCGGGGACAAGACACTCAAACTTGCTCTGAGTGACCCGTCCTGCAGCACCGAAGTCAGCTCGACAATTCAGGTTCCAGCTGGGACGAATATCCATCTCCGCGGCAACAAGACCGACATCACTGTCACTGGACCATCCGGCCATCTCAGTGGCTTGTCCGGAAGCGGTGACGTACGCGTCAACAGCGCAACGGGTGTGGATCTGCGGATGACCGGATCCGGCAATGTTTCCATTGCGACGGTGACAGGTAATGTGCACGTTCTCAATTTCTCAAGCGGAGACCTGCTTGTCGGGCTCGTAACAGCACCTCGTGTTGAGCTATCCGCGACATCGTCAGGAAACATGCTGCTCAGGAGTGGCTCAGTAGAGAACCTCTCCATTCGGGATCTCGGTTCGTCCGATATCACAGCACATGTCAGTGCCATCTCAGCCAGCCTGTCGCTCTATGGCTCTGGGAACGTTCTGGTCGATAGTGTTTCAGGAACATTATCCCGCAGTCACTACGGCTCGGGAGACCTGACAGTTCATACCACAGGCCCCGGCGTGCATGTCACTGCAGCCGCACCGATTGATGGGCAGGCGATCACGAAAGACATTTTAGCCAGCCTTGGTCAGTCCGTGAATTTCGATTCCGGCACGCAGCAAGGCTGGGAGGCTCTTGGCTCTTTCGGCAAACATAGCAGCGGCCACCATCTGGGCGGCCTCCGTCTTGTTCTGATCGTGGTCTGCGTCTGGCTGGTCCTGCGTCATGCCAGACGTTATCGCAAACGGACCGGGGAGTCCTTTTTTGGTGCTCTCTGGGCCGATATTGCTGAAGGCCTCTCCGCTTTCACGCGAAACTGGCAAACACGCATGGCTGACCGTCGCATGGGAGGACAATCATCTGCAGGTGACGCCCCCCATGTCTATTATACTCGCCGTGCTGTCGATCTGTATGAAGAGGTTATTCACACAGCCAGAGATCAGAGCGCGCGTCATAAACAACGCCACGCCCCGGAGACGACACCTTTCAGTTCAAACCATACTCTGTCGCGCCTGAACGATCGCCTGGCCCGTATGGAGCCAAGGTTGGCGCGCATGGAACAGTTCGTAACCTCCCCGGATTTTGCGCTGGAGCGCCAGTTCCGTGACCTGGAACGCTCCGCCTGAGCAAGACAGACTTTGACGTAGCCGGGCGCGCAGGGTAGGGGCTGAAGGGTGAATGCCGTTCTTGATCCCATAGCGGCCCTTGGCCGTGCCGTCCTCGGACTCGTCCGCCAGTCGGGTGCTCTCGCCATGTTTGCGCTGGAAGGGCTGTCGCATCTCGTGCGGCCACCGTTCTACTGGCGCATCTTCCTGTCCACGCTGATCGAAACGGGGTTCTTCTCCCTTCCGGTTGTGGCCCTGACAGCCCTGTTCTCCGGAGCCGTCATCGCTTTGCAGTCCTATGTCGGGTTTGGGCAGTATCACGTCCAGAGCGCCATCGCCGGGATTGTGGTTCTGGCTGTCACCCGCGAACTGGGGCCGGTTCTGGCAGGACTGATGGTTGCCGGGCGTGTCGGTGCCGCAATGTCTGCCCAGATCGGCACCATGCGCGTCACCGATCAGATCGACGCGCTGACGACCCTTTCGACCAACCCGATGAAATATCTGGTGACGCCACGTCTTCTGGCGGGAACCATCGCCCTGCCCTGTCTCGTCATCGTGGCGGACGTTCTGGGTGTTCTTGGCGGTTTCACCGTATCAGTCGCAAAACTTGGTTTTTCACCGTCCACCTACATCACGGCCACGCTGGATTCGCTGAAGACCATGGACGTGGTGGTCGGCCTGGTTAAAGCGGCAGTCTTTGGTTTCCTGATCGCCCTTCTGGGTTGCTACCACGGCTATAACAGCCGCGGAGGAGCAGAAGGCGTTGGTTCAGCCACCACAGCCGCCGTCGTGGGGGCATCCATTCTGCTTCTGCTGTTTGATTACCTCCTCACAGATCTGTTCTTCTCCCAATGAGCACACCCAAAATCCGCATCCGCGGCCTTTCGAAGGCGTTCGGCTCCAAGGTCGTGCTCGACGGGATCGACCTTGATGTCGAGACCGGCACCTCCATGGTCATCATTGGCGGCTCCGGCTCAGGAAAATCCGTTCTTTTGCGGTGTATCCTTGGCCTGATCGAGCCCGATGCCGGCATTATCGAAATTGACGGCGAGAACGTTCTCACCGCCCCACGTGGGCGGCAGGAAGTCCTGCGGCGACAGATTGGCATGCTGTTCCAGAACGCCGCCCTGTTCGACAGCATGAGCGTTGCGGACAACATTGCGTTCGGGCTTCGGGCCAAGCACTCAGACCGTGACGGCCCAGTTCCGTCCCGATCCAAGGCGCGTGAACTGGCAGGCGGTATCCTCCAGCAGGTTGGATTGGACCCCTCCGTCGGGCAGCTCAGCCCTTCTGAACTGTCAGGCGGCATGCAAAAGCGCGTCGGACTGGCTCGTGCCATTGCCGGACAGCCCAACATTCTGTTCTTCGACGAACCGACCACAGGCCTTGATCCCATCATGGGGGCCGTCATTGACGGCCTGATCGTGGATTGCGTGCAGAAGCTGGGCTCAACGGCTATCGCCATTACGCATGACATGGCTTCAGCGCAGCGGATCGGCAATCAGGCTGCCATGCTTTACCAGGGTAAACTGGTCTGGCAGGGGCTGGCCGCAGACCTGATGAACTCAGGCAATGCAATGGTGGACCAGTTCACGCACGGACGCCGGGAAGGCCCGATCACCATGGAACTTCGCAAATGAAGCCGTTCCGACGCCCTCCCATATCCCGCAGAGTCTGGCAGCGTCTTGGCCTGACATATCTTATCGCGCTGCCGATGGTGTTCATTCTGTTCATGCACCCGCCCAAAAGCCAGAATATCCTTATTCAGGCACTGATCCTGCTTATGATCGTGACGGCTGCCCGCATCATGGCCCGCATCATCATCCGGACAGACGATTAACGCCTTCTCTGACTGGATCATAACGGGAACGCTCCCTATATCGGGAGCACCCAGAGTCCATGTGAAGAGAGATTCCCTTGGCCAAGAAACCAACCGCACGCTTTGTCTGCCAGTCCTGTGGGGCTGTCTATTCCAAATGGGTGGGCAAATGCGAAGCGTGCGGGGAATGGAACACGCTGGTTGAGGAAACGTCTGAACCTACAGCCCGCAAAACGGGCAAGCTGAGCAGCGGACGCCTGCAGACCGTTCGCCTTGATGGCGAGGCCAAGCCGCCCCCACGCATCACGACAAGCATTGCAGAGCTGGATCGCGTTCTTGGCGGCGGTCTTGTGCCTGCGTCCGTTGTTCTGGTTGGCGGTGATCCGGGTATTGGTAAATCCACCCTGATGCTCCAGACAACCTGTGCGCTGGCTCGGAGTGGTCACAAGGTTCTGTATGTCTCGGGCGAAGAATCCGTCGATCAGATCCGCATTCGCGCGCAGAGACTGGAGCTGGACCGGGACAGCAAGACACTGGATTCCTTGGATCTGGCGGCTTCCATCAATGTCGGGGACATCGTGGGATCGCTGGAAAACGATCGGTCCCATACTGTCGTGGTCATTGATTCCATTCAGACCATGTGGCTGGAAAGTGTGGAAAGCTCTCCAGGGTCCGTGGCGCAGGTCCGGGCGAGTGCTTTTGAACTCATCCGTCTGGCCAAAACGCTTGGCTTCGCCCTGATCCTGATCGGTCACGTCACGAAAGAAGGGTCTCTGGCAGGGCCACGTGTGCTGGAACACATGGTTGATGCTGTCATGTATTTTGAAGGTGATCGCGGTCATCAGTTCCGCATCCTGCGTGCAGCCAAAAACCGCTTTGGCGCAACCGATGAAATCGGCGTCTTTGCCATGACTGATACGGGGCTGACGGAGGTACCTAATCCTTCCGCCCTGTTCCTCGCCGAGAGACGCGGCAACATTGCTGGATCGGCTGTGTTTGCCGGCCTTGAAGGCACACGCCCCGTTCTTCTGGAAGTTCAGGCCCTGCTATCCCCAAAAGCTGGCGACGGGGCACCACGTCGCGCCGTTGTCGGATGGGATACCTCTCGCCTGAACATGCTGCTGGCCGTGCTGGATGCGAGATGCGGTTTGAAACTCGCCAATATGGACGTCCATCTGAACGTGGCTGGTGGGTTAAGAGTCAATGAGCCTGCCGCAGACATGGCCGTTGCCGCAGCCCTGATCTCCGCAGCGACAGGCCACCCAACATCTTCAACAGCCGCGTATTTCGGCGAGGTCGGTCTCTCAGGTGAGATCAGGCAGGTCAGTCAGGCTGATCTGAGACTCAAGGAAGTTGCAAAACTGGGATTTGGAGAAGCCATTCTCCCAAGGCGAGTATCTTCTGCCTCGGCACGGGTCAAACCGCCAGCCGGTCTCAAGCTACGGGAAATCGGGCATCTCACGGATCTGGTAGAATTATTCAGCCCTTCCGAAAGCTGAAGTAAAAAGCCTTCATCCATGAAAAAATTCATCATTTAATTGCTAAAAAGCAGTTAAATTAACGAATTATTACCGACACTCCCATTCAAAAAACCCGTATTAAATTATTACATTCCTTTCATCCCTCCAATCGAGGGGGAATCAGAAATACAAGTAAGAATTCTGCAAATACCATATCCTGAAACAGGAACGGATATTGCCATGGATTCTCTACATTTTTCGGGTGACATCGTTCATGGCAACTTCGTCCACTTATACATCCCCCCAGACAGGACAAACATACACGATTGTGTCGGGAGGCTCGACTTCCACTACCTCACAGGTCGTCACAAGCGGGACTGTCGTAGATGGCGCGAAAATCGTAGCAAGTTCCACACCCGTATCTCCAGACTGGTCAGCGCTCCCTCATTATACGGGCGTTCCCGGCTCGCAGATTATCGAAAATTCTGCAGGTGCACTCAACACCATAATCTCCGGGACAAGTTTTCCAGGCGGCGGGGGTATGATCAGCGAGCAGCACTTCGTTTTTGAATCGTCCACCCAAACCATTCAATCCGGAGCATTCGCCAGTAATACAACGCTTGGCCCATTAGCGACGTCCATTATCGAAAACGGGGGTATTTCCTACAACGTCAATATTAGTGGCGGCTGGCTGACCTCCGGGGGCCTTATGACGATTCAGTATGCTCAGTATGCAGCAACACAGATCGTCTCCGATGGTGGAACACTTCACACTGCAACGGTAGGTATAACAAGCTCCAGTCAGCAACCAGCAAGCGGAACCCTGATCCTGTCTGGAGGAAGCGCTGACCATATCACTATAGGAAGCGGCGCAGTTCTTCAGAAATCCGGCACACTCTCGGATGTCACGGTAGGCGTTAAGGGCGTCCTATCCGTCAGTGCAGACCAAAATTCCACAAACGTTACAGGCAATGGCGGAACGATCATTCTGGATCACAACGCTAATCTAACGGGAATTTTCAAGAATAACGCTCAGACGACAATCAGCTTTACCGACCTGGAAAATACAGCCTCTACAGTCAGTGGCGTTTTGGTCCATAATGGCGGAAGCATCAGCCCCTCCAGTGGTTCTACTCTGGAAATCATGTCTGGCGGCCAGGTTCTGCACAGCATTGGGGTGGCAGACGATTTTTCCTCTCCTTATTATTTCCAGACTGCACCTTCGGGAAACGGACTGGATCTGATTGTCGGCACGCCCTGCTACTGCCCTGGAACCCTGATCGCGACACCACAGGGAGAGCGACCTGTCGAACAGCTTTCTATTGGCGACATCGTTCTGACTGCCTCGGGAAAGCATCGTCCAATCCGCTGGATCGGACGGCGGGCCTATGATCCGATTTTTGCCTATGGCAACCGGGATATCCTGCCTATTCTGTTTCGTGCGGGTTCTCTTGGCGACGGACTGCCACGTCGGGATCTGATGATTTCCCCGCTGCACGCGATGCTCATCGACGGACGCCTCATTCCGGCTCTTCATCTGGTCAACGACCTTTCTATTCTTCAGATCGAGAAACCGTCAGAGATCCGCTACATCCATATCGAGCTTGAAAGCCATGACGTCTTGCTCGCAGAGGGAGCACCATCAGAAAGCTTTCTGGACGATAACTCACGCGGGATGTTCCACAACGCTAGCGAATACGATGATCTATACCCGCAGACTTCCAAACAGCCTCCACGCTATTGTGCGCCCAGGCTGGAAGACGGGCCGGAACTCGCACGTATTCACGATAGCCTGAAGCAATACGCACGGAATTTTTTACCCCTTAAAGCCGCCTGATACTCCGAGGATAATTCGCTACCGTGCCGCACCCTCTGGCAGGTTACATTGATGTCTGCAATCGCAATCGTATCGCCGGATGGGCTTTAGATCTGGAGGAGCCTGATCAGCCTGTCTGCCTGCGGATTTTTCAGAATGGCCGCCTCCTTGATGAGGTGACCGCTGAAATATTCCGTACTGATTTGGCCGACTTCGCCAGAGCAGGATATTGCGCGTTTGACTTGACCTGGCTTGAATGTCCTCCTCATGAAGGAGGCATTATTGAAGTTCGAGACAGCAAACATGACTGCCCCCTGAACGGTTCCCCTTTTTATATTGAGCCTCTGCCCAGTGCTCTTGTCGGCTCCATAGATATTACTGACCGTCTGCGTATTGCAGGCTGGGTCCGAGATGACCTGAATCTGGATCGAACAGTCTGGCTGACCGCGGTCATTGATGGCGCTCCCACCGCACATTTTCCAGCGAACCAATTCCGGCGGGATTTACGGGACGCTGGTTTCCAGTCCGGCCGATACGGCTTCGAATACGTGTTCAGCACTGCGCTTGATCCGCTGCAAGACCATACTATCCAGCTTCTGCATGGACAGGAGCGTTTCGGAGATCCCGTTTTCTTACCACGGGCAGATCACCTGGATGATGCTTTCAAAAAGCATTTCAACGCCCTGATCCAAGGCCTGATTACACCGCAGGCAAGACGTGACGCGTTGTCTTTTCTCACAAAGTCAGCAGATGCGCTTCGACACCAGAGCGCGTCAAACATTACCAGTCTCGAGGCTCGCACTCTCGCTCAAAAAGCCAGCCGCCGCCATGAGGACGCTCTCTCTTTTGCTCCCTGTGCGCTTTTCATAGATGACAGAGCTCCTGACCCCACAAGAGATGCAGGATCGGTCGCCTTGTTGTCTCACATGCGAGCGACGCAGGCATTGGGCTACCGATGCTGTTTCATAGCCTCCCGCCTGCCCCCCACAGAGCAGGATCAGGCGCATCTGGCAGTTATGAATATCGACTGCCTTATGCCCCCGGTTTTCACGGGACCTGAAGAGGCCCTCAAACGGCTCGGACCTGGGTTAGACGTAGTTTACCTGCATCGCCTGAATAATGCTGAAAGCTATGCTGCCCTGTGCCGCGCCTTTGCCCCAACAGCCACACTGATCTGGAGTGTTGCGGATCTGGCGTCCCTTCGCCTGCACCGTCAGGCCACTGTGGAAAGCCGTCCAGAGCTTGTGCGCACAGCAATGCGAATTGAAGTGCGGGAAAACATGTGTGCCTGGCTGGCCGATAGCGTTCTGACGCATTCTTCGATCGAAGCCAAGCAACTGGAGCGGATGGTTCCTACGGCCAATATCCATGTTGTGCCTTGGGCGGTTCCCGTCAAAACCCGTGCCCGTCGACACCAAAACAAACCCATCATTGCGTTTGTTGCTCACTTTGCCCATGCCCCCAACACGGACGCTGCAAAATGGCTCATTCTGGATATTTTGCCGCGCCTTAAAAAACGCATTCCCAATCTTGTCTGTCGCCTCATCGGCAGCGCCATGCCGCATGCAGTTCACATGCTTGCAGACAAAGACATAGAAGTGACGGGGCACGTGTCCAACCTTCAAGAGACCTTGTCTGACGTGTCGCTCTGTGTCGCTCCACTCCGTTATGGTGCAGGGATCAAGGGGAAAGTTTTGGATGCGTGGTCTGTTGGGCTGCCAATTGTCATGACGCCCATTGCAGCAGAGGGGTTGGTCGATGCGTCCAATCCGCTATGGGCAAAGTCCATCGCTGACAGTGCGGAAGATTTTGCGGAAAAAACAGCTGCTCTTCTGGTGCCATCTGCGGCAAAGGCTCAGATAGCGGCCGCAAGGAAGCTGCTGAAAGAGCGTTTTTCCGAGCAGGCTATCCAAGCCAATCTGGAAGACATTCTTCCGCCCGTGATGATCGAGACGCCCCCACTGCCAGAGGACAGGTCAGAACCCGTCCTGAACTGATAGTTTTCTAGAACCTGAATGTCACGTTTGACTGCGCATAGCTGCCACTTTGCGCGCCCGCTTTGCGCAAACTCTGTGATGCCATGAACCGCGCTCCATAGATCTGCCAAGTCAGATGATGGTTGATCTGAAGCGTCAACGATGCCTGCGGTACGACGCCCACATATCCTCCCCGATAAGCATAAGCGAATGTATATGGGCCGGATGAACTCCAGATCGCTCCGTTTGCGTTTTCCCGCCACATAAACGGTGCCTTCAGACGCAGGGATGCAAAGCCTTTCCACGGGGTAATGCTGATCACGGGAGACAGGCTGACCAGATTGGACGGTGAAATATAGGTCGTCGTATCCAGATAATTGGTCTGTGGATTAAACGGCGCCATGTACGTGCGCACTGTTCCGTTTCGACCATCCGAACCACCGGAATAGACATCAGCCTGCACACCCAGAAAGGGATGCAAAGGAGACGGCGTATGTCTGTACCCTATGATCGTGTTGACGGCCCAGGCGCGAACGCTGCTTTTTCGCTGCGTCCCGGCATATTGAAACGTCCCGTTCTGATAGAGCGCCCCAACTGAATATTCGACGGATGCGGATGTTCCATACCAGCGAAATCCCAGATTGCCCCGAGAGGATGTTCCTTTAAGAACACGTGCTGCTGTTGGCACCGCCGAGAGACCGCTGCTGTATCTGTACCGAATGTAGAACAGGTCCAGAAACGAATGCACGCGTTCGCCTCCAACGGAAAATGCTGGAACGATCATCGTGGTGTTTCCACCATAAAGACGCGTTCCGTAATCCTCGGTATTGTGAAACATGAGACGACTGTCTGTTTTCGTCTGAACGAAATCATATGCGTCCACACGGATCCGGGGCCAGAGAGCATAAAACCGACCACCATTCCAGGACAGAGGAACGTTTGGGGTTTCGCGATTGTACAATATGTAGGACGGAGCATCGAGGAACTGCTGGCGTCCAAACATAAAGCCTGTATGTGCTCCGGCAACCTTGCCCTTCAGCTCAACAAAGCCCTGTTGCAGGTCCAGCCTCTTGCGATATGTCGAGCCATATCCAAACCCCTTCCAGCCCCCTGCATCCGCATTGATGAGCTGCCCAAAAAGACGGACATGCTCACCCAGATGCAAGTCTGCCCCGATCAGGTTCCGAATGCCGAAGCGGCCTGACTGGGCTTTTCCACTGCGCCCCAGAAATGGCGCTTCCTCATACCAGTTTCGTAACCGCGATTCCCCCGACAAGGTCAGCCAGATCGTGCGACTATTGTTCAGGGCAATAAATTTGAGCGGATCAAAAAAGTCCGTACGCTTGCTCTTGTCTCGCAGGTAACTCCAGTCCTCCGCCCAAGCCGCCGCGCCATAGCGGCCAACCGGGCCAAACCCGGCGGCTTCACCGTTTCCGTAGTTGAAATCACCCCACGGCCCCTGATGACCATTCGGTGCACGGTTCTGCTTGGCAGTGATTCGCCGTGGCTGGCCGACCACGCCAGCATGGGGATAATCCTGGATGATCGGGCGCTCGGTGGAAGGAACCTTAATCCATTCCTCCTCAATCGGAGGGGATTCAATGGGGCTGGTTTTCATAGGAGCCGTCTGGGCGCCTGCGTGATGGCCCAGATTAGCCGTCAACAGAAGCACTCCGGCAATGAGGCTTCTTTCATGACGGAAAGAGACGACAGAAAGAAGCATCGAGAACCACAATTTGACATGAAGAGGCAACGAAAACGAGTGAGCCTCATATTACACAGTATGTAAAGAGAGATTTTATATATAACTTTTTTGTTTTGTTATTTATAGATCCGGGCGAGAGATGGCCATCTGTCCGCGCGTCAGATCGCGCAGGTATTCCGTGATCATCTCTGCCTCTTCAACAGGCACAGCCACCGTCAGCCAAGCACCTTCCGCATCAAAGTCACACAGTGTCTTTTCTGCCCGCCAGCCCGGCAGTTTGGCTTCAACCTGCGCATAAACCGAGAAGGGGCAATGAAATCGCAGGGGCAGGGTTTCGATCCGCTCGATTTTGGCGGCCTCTCGCAGGCAGGCCGCAGCCGCACCGCCATATGCCCGGACAAGCCCACCAGCCCCCAGCTTCACGCCCCCGAACCATCGGGTAACGACAACCATCACATTGTCGAAATCCTGCCCTTCGATTGCGGAAAGGATGGGGCGGCCTGCTGTTCCGGAGGGTTCTCCGTCATCGCTGGCACGATATCTCTGGCCTGTCCGAAAAGCCCAGCAATTATGAGTCGCGTCCGGGACGGCAACCTCGGCGAAGAACGCCAGTGCTGCGGCTTCATCTGCAACAGGAGCCGCGCGCGCAAGGAAAGTGCTGCCCTTGATCACACTTTCATGTTCAGCCAAGCCATCGAGAGTCCACGTCATGGCTTCCATTGTGCCCCATGATGGCGGAAATGTCAGGTTGGGGTAGGGAAATTCTGCCCGTTCTGTTAAGGGTAGGCCCCATGTTTTCGGATCTGATCGGCCGGCTAAATGCCGCCTGTGCACGTCGTGCGCCACTGGTGGTGGTTCTGTTTGCGCTCCTCTGTGCGGGATGTGTCGCACTGAGTATCATGCGCCTGAGTGTGACAACTGATACTGGCAAGATGTTTGCCAGCACCCTGCCCTGGAAACAGCGGACGGATGAGATGAACCGTCTCTTCCCGCAGGATGACAATCAGCTCGTCGCCATCATCGACAGCCGCATCCCCGAACAGGGACGCGCCACGGCCCGCGCCCTTGCTGCCGAACTCAGCAAAGACCATGAGCACTTCGAAATGGTCAGCCTGCCGGGCGATAATCCGTTTTATAACAGTCACGGCTTCCTGTTTCTGGATAAGAAGGACCTCGAACCCCTTCTGGATTCCATCGTTTCAGCCCAGCCTTTTCTTGGAACTCTGGCAGCAGATCCTTCAGCCCGCGGCCTGTTCGGTGCCCTTGGCCTGATTGGGGACGGTATCAAGGCCGGGCAAGGCATTCCCAGCGGCTTCAACGGCGCTCTGGACGGCTTTGCGGACTCTCTGACCAAGGCCGCGGCTGGTCAGCCTCAGGATCTGTCCTGGCAGAATCTTCTTGTCGGTCGTCTGGCCGAACTGGGCAGCCGCTACGAATTCGTCGTCACAAAGCCCAAGCTGGATTATAGCTCCCTTCAACCCGGAGAGGGCGCCACGACGGCAATGCGCAAGGCGATCGACAGCCTTGAATTCGTAAAGTCCGGTCAGGCCACCGGCAGCATTACTGGCGAGGTCAAGCTCAACGACGAAGAGTTCTCGACCGTTGCGCACGGCATGGTGCTTGGTCTGGTCGTTTCGCTGGTTCTGGTCGCACTCTGGCTGATTTTGGCCGTGCATTCCATCCGTGTCATTGTTCCCATTCTGGTGACTCTGATTGCAGGCCTTCTGCTGACGACCGGCTTTGCTGCGCTTAGCGTGAAAGAACTGAATCTCATCTCGGTGGCGTTCGCGATCCTGTTCGTGGGCATTGCTGTGGATTTTGCCATTCAGTACAGCGTCCGCTTCCGGGGACAGCGCAACGAGGATGGCTCCATGCCCTCTTTGCATGATGCCCTCGTTCTCACCGGACAGGAGAGTGGCGCACAGATTCTGGTCGCCTCGCTTGCAACCGCCGCGGGCTTTCTGGCCTTCACCCCGACGAGCTTCATCGGCGTTGCCCAGTTGGGCCTGATTGCAGGCTTCGGGATGCTGATTGCCTTCCTGTGCACCATGACACTGCTCCCGGCCCTGCTGACGCTCTTCCGGGCGAAGCTCGGGAAAGGTGAGCCCGGCTTCACGTTCATGGCGCCCGTCGATCACATGCTGCGTCACAAGCGCAGAAAGGTCGTGGGTGTCTTCGCACTTCTCGGGGTCGTGGGCGTTGCCCTGATGCCGTTGCTGAAGTTCGATGCAGATCCTCTCCACACGAAGAACCCGAACACGGAGGGCATGCATGCCCTGCATCTTCTGGAAGATAACCCCCTTACCACCCCATATTTTGCTCAACTTCTGGTGCCGAATGTTGAGGATGCGGCAAAGAACGCGGCGGCTTTCTCCAAGCTGTCGAGCGTCCATGATGTGTTGTGGCTGGGAGCGCTCGTCCCGGACGATCAGACCGACAAACTGGCCATGATCGAGGACACGGCTTCCATCCTTCTCCCGACAATTACCGTTCAGGACCCATTACCTGCGCCGGATGCCGCAGCCATTCGGGCCTCTGCCATTGCTGCGGCGACTAAACTGGATAGCGTCAAAGATCAGCTCCCCGCACCGCTGGAAAAAATCCGCCAGGCTCTCAACACGCTCTCGACAGCCCCTGACGCCACACTGGTCAATGCCAGCCATGCCCTGACACGCTTTTTGCCGGATCAGCTCTCGATGCTCCGCACGGCGCTTCAGCCGAAGCCCATCACGATCGACAATATCCCCGACGACATCCGGAAGGATTATGCACTTCCCGATGGTCGCCAGCGCCTGACGATCCACCCGAAAGGACAGATTTCCGAGACGCCCGTAATGCACCGGTTTGTGTCCCAGTTGCGTTCGATCAATCCGGATATCAGTGGGCCGGCCATGGAGATCACCGAAAGCGCGAACACCATCGTTCATGCCTTCACGATTGCTGCCATTTCGGCTCTGATCATGATCGGCATCATTCTTCTGGTGGTGCTGCGCCGCATTCTGGATGCAGCTCTTGTTATGGCGCCGCTCCTGCTCTCGGCTCTCCTGACTGTCATCCTGATTGTCACGGTTCCGGAGACACTGAACTACGCCAACATCATTGCTCTTCCCCTGCTTCTCGGGGTTGGCGTGTCTTTCAATATCTATTTCGTGATGAACTGGCGTGAAGGTATCAAGGGGCCGTTGACCTCTCCGACCGCACGGGCGGTTCTATTTTCTGCCCTGACGACAGCAACGGCCTTTGGATCGCTGGCAACATCTGCTCATCCGGGCACTGCGAGTATGGGCCGTCTGCTTCTGATGTCTTTGGGCTGCACACTGATCTGCACACTCTTCTTCGTGCCGGCGCTTCTCCCGAAACGTCCGATCGACGACGCCTGAACTGACATAGTTCGTCACTAATGTGAACGGCTGACCGCAACCGTTCTTTAACTCACAGGTTGAGACCTTCATAACCATGAAGGATCTCTCCGTGAGTGCAGACCATTCAGGACTTCCGCGAGGTATCGACCATGTCGGTGTGACCGTACCCGACATCAACCTTGCCATCCGCTTTCTCGAAGCCGCACTGGGTGCAGTTGCGCTATACCGCAACGTTACTCACACCCAACCCCAACAGGGTCCGCAGACAGAGAAGATACTCGGGCTGCCAACCGGCAGTGTGGTCTGGGAGATGTGTATGATGTCTCTGGGGCATGGACCTGGGCTCGAACTCTTTGAAATTCATGGCCCAGACCAGAGACCGGCCGTCCGCGCCTGTGACTTCGGCGTACAGCACTTTGCCGTCTATGTTGACGATATTCATGCGGCCTGCACCCGCTTCACCAAAGCGGGTGGCGAACTTCTGACAGAGCCACAGGGGCAGCCTTCTCTCGAAGCTGGCCCTGGTAACATGTTCTGCTACGGCCGTGCGCCGTGGGGCATGATTATCGAGCTTCTGTCCACGCCCTCACGCAGCCGCTTTGACGATATCGCCCCAAAGCCTCGCTATCAGCCCCCAGCACGACATGAGGAACAATAAGCCATGCGCCCTATCTCTCTGCTTTTTGCTTTCGCTCTTGGCGTTACCGCATTTTATCACTCGGTTGAAGCTGCAGATCCTGCACCTCCCACGGCATATTACTGGCACAACTGGACGGACCATAATGGCGTCAGCCACATGACGCGCTGTCCGTTTCACAATTACATTCTGAAAACCATGTCCAAGCCAGCAGGCCCGCAATGGCAGGACCGCCTCAAGAGCGGACAGGCTCAGATCATCTCCACCGTGCAACCCCCACATTGGGATGGAAGCTGGCACCCTGACCCGAAAGTCCAGTGGATCATTCCTCTCAAAGGCACATGGTACGTTACCGCAATGGACGGAACACGTGTCGAGATGGGACCAGGGGATGTTTCTTTGGGTGAAGACCAAATGAGCCGTAAGGACTCACAAGGTCACATCGGGCATTTTGCAGGAAATGTCGGCGATGATGCTGTGACACTTATGGTCATTCAGACTAATGAACAGCCGACCACAGATCAGCCATGCCGGTTCAAATAAAACCTCCTTCCAACTGTACTGTCTTTTCCTACTCGCTCGGTATTGAATTTTTCTCAATCGTCACTTTTAAAAAATGAAAGAAAAAATACCGTAGACAAATTTACTTTTTTTGAAGTGTTCACCATTCAATAACAGATAAGCCATATTTTCGTTAAATACATAGTTTGAAATAAATGTGTTGTAATGGACACACCAAGAAAATCTCACTTCAAAACCTCATTGTTACCATTGCGCACAGGAGACATTTCCTTTCAGTTTTGTAATCGAAGATACATTGAGACATGAAACGAAGGGATATCTGCCAGCAATGAACACCTCTTTCCCCACGTTGGGCCGTCCGGGCTTTTCGTTGAAACCTTCCCGGACTTTTTTGAAAATCGCCTTGCTGGCTGGTATTTCCTACACAGCTCTCCCTGTTTCCGAGGCCTGTGCAGAGACGACGAAACACCTTTCTTCCGCGCAGAAGTCGGCTGCGAAAAAGGCGACAGCCCCCCATGCAACGGTTAAGGCCAAGCCTGCTGCAGTTGCTCCGGTGTCTGCGCCCTTCCAGACAATTACGAATACCAACCTGCAAGCCACAGCGTCACCTGCCGCTGAAGTCGTGACCGTCACCGGAACGCGTCTTTCCCAGACGCGCCTGACGAACGTTATGGCTGGCTCGACCGTTGATGCCGCACAGCTCCGTGCCCGTGGTTATACGGACATGGGCATTGCCCTGATGCGTGAAAACACTGCTTTCACGGTAGGTGACAACTCTCCAATCGGTTCACAGGGCAGCTTTGGTGCTGGCCAGTCGTTCGTTTCTCTTCTTGGCCTTGGCTCACAGCGCACCCTGACCCTAGTTGACGGCATGCGCATGGTCGGGGGGTCAACGGCCTCCAACTACGGTGCAGGTTCCGGTTCGCAGGTGGACGTCAGCGCAATCCCGACGTCTCTGATCAAGAAAGTCGATACCCGCCTTGGTGGTGCAGGTGCGGCTTATGGTGCCGATGCTGTTGCAGGCGTCGTGAACTATCAGCTCGACGATCATTTCAAAGGTGTTGATTTCAACGCTCAGGGTAACTGGACGCAAAAGCTGGATGCGCCACAGGAAAAGATCACGTTCAAGGCTGGTACAGACTTTGATCACGGCAAGGGCGGCGTCGTTTTTGACGTGGAATATCGCAATGCCGGCGGCATGGTCGCGAATGATCGTCCTTATACCAGAGGCAGCCTGTCAACCACGTACGCTCGACCTGCATACGATTCGAGCTCGCCTTACGCCCGCGTGCTGACGCCAGGCGTTCGTTTCCTGCAGAATTCGGTCACTGGTCTGCCGACCACAAGCGCCGTTTACGGCCAGCTTCCAGTTAAGGCGGGTAAAGCCGGATACGCTATTCCTAACGCTGCCGGACAGGCGCTGATGTTCAGCCCTAACGGCCAGTCTCTCGTGCCTATCACGTATAATTCTGCTGTGAAGGACGGACTTCGGGCCTCAGGCGGAAACGGCATTGCGCTGCAGGATTACAATCAGCTTTATGCGCCATCTGACAAGCTGAACCTGACCACGCTTGGCCACTATGATTTTACCGATCACCTGCATGCAACATGGCAGGGATGGTACGCCCGCGGAACAGCTTCTAGCCTGGTTGGTCAGGGTACCTGGAACACGCCTCAGTTCGATGACCCGCTGAGCCTCCAAAGCTATCAGACGAACACGGTCGTCAACGGTGCGTACAAACTCAGCACGAACAATCCTTACCTGACGCCCGCCGTTCGCGCGCAGATCGTCAATGCTCTTCAGGCGGCAGGAAAGCCGACGGATACGTTCTATCTGTCACGCTTGAACCAGGATCTTGACGCAGGCATGTATCGTACCACCATGCAGATGTTCCGCTTCCAGGGCGGCCTGAACGGTGATTTCGACACAGTTGGCCGTCATTTCGAGTGGTCTGTGAAGGGTGTGTACGGCAAGTACATGAACGACACCTGGGAACCGTCCATTGCAACCCAGAACCTGACCAATGCGCTGAATGCCACGACGGATGCCAGCGGCAATATCGTCTGCTCTCCAGGCTATACAAACTCTACGGCAGTCACACGGAGCTCCACCTGCTCGCCGTTGAACCCGTTTGGTTATAACCAGATGACGCCAGCCGCCCGCGACTACGTCATTTCGGACGCGCACAGCAAAAACACAAACGCGCAGCGCGATCTTCAGGCAGAAATTCACAGCACGGTTGCCCACCTGCCGGCTGGTGATATCCGCTGGGATCTTGGCTACGAGCATCGTCGTGAAGGCTACAACTTCAACCCAGGTAGCTTCTTCCAGGGTGAGCAGCAGGCAGACGGAACCTACAAGCAGTACGGCAACTCAACCGCCATCCCCATTACGTCAGGTGCCTATCACACGCATGAAGTTTTTGGTGAGCTGGATATTCCGCTTGTTTCCCCGAACATGCATGTCCCGGGCGTTTACAGCCTGTCCGCAACAGCAAACGGCCGCTTCATCAACAACAGCATGACCGGCAACTACTGGACGTACATGTTCGGTGGTGCATGGTGGCCAACGCAGGATTTCGGTCTGTCTGGGAACTATGCTCAGTCCGTTCGTAATCCGTCCGTCACCGAGCTTTTTGCGCCCCAGAGCACGACCTACAATACAGCAGAAGATCCCTGCTCCATCGAGTACATCACCTCTGGTCCTGCGCCTGCAACGAGAGCGGCCAATTGCGCAAAGGAAGGAATTCCCAAGGGCGGTTTCAGCTCGAACATCAATTATTACACAGCGCAGGGCAAATCAGGCGGCAACGCAAAGCTGCAGAACGAAACGTCTCACAGCTACACAGGCACGCTGGATTTCCATCCGCACTTCGTCCGTGGCCTCGACATGACGGCCTCTTTTGTTGATGTCAAAGTCAACAATGAGATCACATCCCTGAGTGTCGGCGATCTGATGAATGCCTGCTATGATTCAGGCTCTTACCCGAACAACGCATATTGCAACTCTTTCAAGCGTGATTCGGACCACCAGGTTGAGAGCTTCACGTCCGGCTATTTCAACATTGCCAACCAGCACATGCAGATCCTGCAGGCGAACATCGATTACTATGTGCCGCTGCAGCGCCTTGGCCTGCCGCAGTCTGCTGGCAACATCGAACTTCGTGGCAACTATTCTCACTACCTGCGCAATCAGCAGACGTATCTTGGCAGCACGTATGTCCTGAATGGTGATACGACGTCTCCGAACAATCTGTTCACGCTGGACTTCAACTATACGCGCGGCCCGATTTTCTTTCAGTGGCAGACCATTTACTATGGTAAGTCCAAGTATGCCCTGCAGGTTTCAGACTATACGTACGAGCATAACAACCGTCCGGGCTTTGCGTATTTTAACACGACGTTTGGCTATCAGATCACAAAGAACATTGATGCCAACTTCATGATCAATAACATTACCGGCGCACTTCCAAAGTATCCCGGCACGGTCAGCCTGACCCGTTATTACGATGCCATTATGGGACGGTCGTTCCAGCTGAACATCGGTGCACATTTCTGATCTTTCAATCTGGATGTGACACAAGAAGGAGGGGCCTCTGGCCCCTCTTTTTTTATGCTCAATGACGCTTCCTGAAGTCAGCAAACGTCACAAAATCTCCTTATTCCGGTGTGTAAAGGAACACTATTTCCGCTAGAGAGGTGCTTGCCAGCGCATTTTCGTTTCCAGTCGCGGTAATGCTTCACACCCATTCACCCCACGCTTTAATCCGGCCTTCAAGACTGGTAAAATTCTGCCGTTTTTTGATGATGTGAGTATCCACTTTTTAGTGGCGTATCTACGGAATGTTCCATCGCAACCAAATGACGGCACCCTTCGAACGTTCCTGCCTCGTCTGAACACATCCTGAAAAGGCAAAAATAAAGCCGGGAGGAACCCCCGGCTTCTTCTCGTGAAACACCTATAGATCAGGCGCTTTCTTTGACCTTGTGCTTGACCTTAACGTCATGCCCCTTGAGCATTCCATGCCAGTACAGGCGGGGGAAAACTTCGGTTTTCAGGAGCCAAGCAAAGCGGCTGGGTTTCCGCTGATCATACGGAAAGCTCGGAGCAACCTTCCCGCCATACAGGAACTCTGCCAACACGACTTTGCCGTAAGACACTGTCAGTGGGCAGGCACCATATCCATCATACGCCCCTGTTTGAGGGCGGCCGTCGAGAGAGGCCAGCAGGTTCGAGACCACAACGGGAGCCTGCTCGCGCGCTGCTGCAGCTGTCTTGGCGTTGCTGGTACCCAGAACATCTCCAGCGCCGAAAACAGTATCATACTTCACATGACGCAGACTTGTAGGGTCTACATCCAGCCAGCCAGCGGCATTGGCAAGGGGGCTTTTCTTGACGAAGTCCGGGGCGGACTGTGGCGGAACAACGTGCAGCATGTCGAATGACCGAACAACAGTTTCGTCCGTGCCAACAATCTGGAAGGTGGCTTCACGTTTCTCCCCATCGACCTTGATGAGGTTCTCTTTCTTATGAAGATTGACCCCATAAAAATCGATCTGCTTCTGGAGGGAAGGCACGTAGTATGCCACGCCAAACAGCGCGTCGCCCGCCATGCAGAAATCGACTTCCGTGCGATGAAGCGACCCTTCCTTGCGCCAGTGATCGCTCGCCAGATAGACAATTTTCTGTGGTGCTCCAGCACACTTGATGGGCATAGGAGGCTGTGTGAAGAGCGCCTTTCCACCATCAAGATGACGAATGCATTCCCACGTGTAGGCAGCCGTTTCACGGGAATAGTTGGACGTCACGCCATTACGGCCCAGCGTCTCGGGTAGTCCCTCGATTTTATCCCAGTCCAACTGAAGGCCGGGGCATACAACCAGCCGACGATATTCCACCATACGGCCACTTTCGAGCGTCACCGTGTTCGCGTCAGGATCGAAAGACACCACACTGTCTCGCAGCCAGGTCACGTCTTTCGGAATCAGGCCACCTTCCTGACGGAGCGTTTCCGCCAGCGTCATTACGCCGGCTCCAACCAGCGTCCAGCCCGGCTGATAGGCGTGCGTCGTAGACGGTTCGATGATGGCAATCGACAGGTTGGGTCGCTGATGTCGAAGCTGCGCTGCAATGGTGATGCCTGCAGCACCCCCACCAACGATGACGACGGAGAAGCGATCCTGCGGGTTGGAATCTGTCATGTTCGATGCTCCAGAGTCATGGGCTGACAAAAGAAGACCCTAAACCAGACGGGCCAGTCTTTCGGTAAGAAGAGTGTAAAACGCGTCGGAATCAATGTGATCAATCCATAACGCATTAGGGAGGCGATCGGTTACCTTCCAAAGATCGACAACGCTCTGTCCCAGACAAAGCGGTGCTTCAATCTCGATCTCGACGTTACATTCCCGTCCGGAGAACAGGCCCGGCCGCAGCAGCCAGCCAATCGTCAGCGGGTCATGGAGTGCACCGCCTTCCCATCCATATTTCAGCTTCTCAAAGCGGTCTTCAGCACCCAGCATCCGGACAACCATATCGCCCACAAGTGTTCCGAGCGCAGCAATGGGTGCCAGCCGCGCAGGCGTCGCAATGGCGCGATGGGTCACATCGAGGGGGAGCAGCGTGACAGGAATACCTGCACCCATCACGATTTTCGCAGCGTGGGGGTCAACGAAGAAGTTGAATTCCGCCGTTGGTGTAATGTTTCCACCTTCGCGCTGCGCACCACCCATTGCGACAATCCGGGAAATTCTGGGCGCAATATCCGGGGCGTGCGTCAGGGCGTGTGCAAGATTGGTCAGAGGACCCAGGCAAACCAGCGTAATAGCGCCTTTCGGCTCCTTCCGCAGCACATCGATCAGATGGGTAGCGGCGTCCATCGGCTGCTCACGGAGACGAGGGGTTGGCAGGTTAGCGCCCCCCATTCCGGTTTCACCATGCACGTATTCAGCACTGATCGGCGCCTTATGAAGAGGCCGTGCGGCACCGGCAAAAACCGGTACATCCTCGCGCCCTGCCAGTTCGAGCAGGGCGCAGGCGTTTTTCGTGGTCTGGGCGAGCGACACGTTGCCAGCAACGGTCATGATCGCTTCGACCTGCAGTTCTGGCGAGGCCAGCGCCAGCAGGATCGCCACGGCATCGTCCTGACCGGGATCCGTGTCGATAATAATCCGGCGGGGGCTGACCTGCGTCATCATGCGTCCTTTTCGTCGTCCTTGAACCAGGCTTCAACCGTCCCCGTGACCTTCAGCGTCATCGGACGGCCTTTGCGGTCCACGGCCTTGCCAACAGACAGACGTGCCCAGCCTTCGCTGATGCAGTATTCCTCAACATTGGTCTTCTCTTCGCCCTTGAGGCGAACACCAACGCCGCGATTCAGCACGCCTTCATTGTAGTATGGACTGTCCGGGCTGGCGCACAGGCGGTCGGGAGGGGTATCGCTCATAATCGGTTCCTTTCTGTCTTCTGTGGCATCTTCTGTAGCGCCGGATGGCCTCGCCTCCAAGTCAGGATGGCTCCCCGGAGACAACCGGCGCTGCTATGATGCGTTTTCCTCCTCAGGAGACCATGAGTTACCATGACATTCATTCGCTTCCGCCGAACGATGGGCGCTACACTTTTCAGCCTTACCTCTCTCGGTGCCGCCCTGTCCGGTTGTGCATCGCAGGATGACGGAGACTCCTATTCCGTCAGCGTCCCGGTGGCAGCGGGTCAGGCGATGCGTCTGGATCACATGATTTCTCATGTTCCAGGTCAGGCATGGCGTCTCACTTATCGCAGCGCAGATGCCCGTAATCCGAAGCAGCTTGTTCGGGTGTCAGCGGAAGTTTTGGTTCCCGCAGGCAAGCCGCCCGCTGGTGGGTGGCCTGTCTTGGCCTGGGCTCATGGAGAAAGTGGCCTGCATCTGACATGTGCGCCTTCTGTCATGGGCCTCGGGACTGTTCAGGAACGCTTTTATGGTCCCTGGCTGCGACAGGGCTTTGCCATTGTCGCCACAGACTATCCGGGGCTTGGGGAGCCCGGGGAGGCACTCCTTCTCAATGCCCGTTCAGAAGGGATGAGCGTCCTGGATTCTGTTCGAGCCGCTCATGAGCGCTTTCCCTCAATCTCGACGACAGTACTTCTCAGTGGCCATTCACAAGGAGCGCAGGCTGCTCTGGCAGCCTCTGCAATGGCGGCATCCTACGCGCCTCAATTGCATATTCTGGGAACGATCGCTGTTGCCCCGCCCTATCTGGATGCGCAGGGCGTTCAGGATCTTTTGCACCCTCGTAATCCGCACAATTTCTCACCAGCTGTTCCGGAACTCCTGTCTCTTGGCGCGTCTCTGGCTCAGGCTGACCCTTCCTTTGACGCCAACGCTGTCTTCACAAACCGGGCTCTGGCTTTGATGCACGACGCCGGAAGCACATGCAGTTCGGATTTCTTTCCGATGGCTCACCGTTCAGGCCTGACACCTGCCACTACACTCAAGCCTGGCGCCGATGCCGTATTGGCGCCAGCACTGAAATGGGCTGAATATCCGTCCCTGTCGCTTTCAACGCCTGTCATGATTGCAACGGGGGCGCAGGATCTGCACTCCTCCCCAACCGAGCAGCATCGTTTGGTAAATGCATTATGTGCCGCAGGAACCTCCGTCAGCCACACGACCTATGGCGGTGCCAGCCATAGTGGCACTCTTGCTGCGGTCACCACAGATGCTCATGGTTTCGCACGAACCCTCCTTGCAGGGCAGAAGCCTACGAACAACTGCCCCGCACAATGACGATCCTTATTACAGGAGCCGGTTCTGGAATTGGTCAGGGACTGGCACGGCGCCTTTCCCGGCCTGGGCAGTTCCTGTCTCTGGGCGATATCCATCCGGAAGGTCTGGCGCTCACCAAGTCCCAGTGTGAGCTCTTGGGCTCAACGGTTCACACGCGCACTCTAGACGTTCGAGACCGACCAGAAATGGAGGACTGGATCAAAAAGTCTGCACCCTCCAGACTGGACATGGTCTTTGCCTGCGCGGGCCTGACTGGCGGCCTTCCTCCTACCGCTGGGGATATTCCTTTGGTCGCGGAACGGGAACAGCACGCCAGAGCCATTTTCGAGACGAATCTGACAGGTGCCCTCAATACCGTTTTTCCAGCGATCGAGCAGATGCGTAGGCAGAAACCAGATCCAAATGGCCAGCGAGGCCGCATCTGTGTGATGTCTTCAGTCGCAAGCTTCGTCTCTTATCCCGGCACACCCTCTTATTCAGCGTCCAAAGCTGCAATTGATCGCTTTATTGTTGCCAGTGCGCCCAGTCTGGAGCGACAGGGCATTTCACTTACAAGCGTCTGTTGCGGTTTTGTGGAAACCCCGATGGTACAGGCCAATCGTTTTCCCATGCCGGGGCTGGTCTCCACGGACAAGGCCGTCCGTCGCATTTTACGTGGAACCCTGCGCGGTCAGAGGCGAATTATGTTTCCCTTCTGGCTGGGGTTAGGAGCGCGCCTGACGGACCTCTTGCCGCCGCGTCTGGCTGAACTTTATTATTGCAGGCAGCCTTCATCCCAACCAGGCGGAATGCCCGATTACTGACCAGTCTCACGGTACGAAAATGACTTTTCGTGTCCTAATAGTAATGACCAAAAGACCATAATCGGGGATAAGCTGTCGGCATGAATTTCTGCCGCTTTTTCATTGACCGCCCCGTCGCAACAATCCTGATGTCTCTTGCCATCTTCATGGCCGGGGTCATCTGCTATCCTCTTCTGCCTGTTGCGACGATGCCGGATGCCACCACGACCAACATCATGGTCGTGGCATCACAGCCGGGCGCGGACCCTCAGCAGATGGCAACCTCTGTCACGACCCCGCTGGAGCGGCGTCTCGGCTCCATTGCCGATGTGAAGAGTATTGAGTCTGACACGAGCCAGGGTCAGGCGCAGATTTTCATTGAGTTCTCGTCTTCCCGGAACATCGACGGTGCCCTGCGAGACGTACAGGCCGCTCTTCGGGCTGCCCGCAGCGATCTTCCCACTGGCACGCTCGACGATGATCCGCAGGCCTTCAAACTGGATGGCAGTGGTTTCCCGGTTTACCTGCTCAGTGTCACGACAGACCAGCTGACACAGGCCGAGCTCTATGATGTGGCCAATATTCAGGTCAAACCTTATCTGGCCAAGGTCAAAGGAGTAGGCCGTGTGGAAGTCGTTGGTTCATCGAACCCGGCCGTTCGCGTGGAGCTTAATCCGGGGCCTCTATATAAATGGGGCATCGGGCTTGAGAATATCCGCTCGGCGCTCGCCTCTGCCAATGCCTTCACGCCAAAGGGTTTCATCGACAGTCATGGCACGCGCATGCTGCTGTCGACCAATGATCAGGCCGTCAAAGCAAGCGAATACAGGGATCTGATCGTCGGGTACCGGAACGGACTGTATCCCGTTCGCCTCAAGGACGTCGCAAACGTCTATGATGGTGTGCAGGACGTTTATCAAACGAGCTACATCAATGGCCACCGGGCCATTACGCTCATCGTTTCCGGCCAGCCCCACGCCAACACCGTGGCGATCGTGGACGGGATCAACGCTAATCTGGACAAACTGCGAGAGGGTCTGCCGGGTAGCGTCAAACTGACTGTCGGCCTCGATACATCTCGCTCCGTTCGGGCGGCCCTTGATGATGCGAGAGACGCCCTCATCATTTCCGTCATTCTGGTGGTCTTGGTTATCCTGCTTTTCTTCCGCAGGGTCATGACCACCGTCATTCCGGCCGTCACTGTGCCGATTGCCCTGTCCGGCACGCTGGCCGCAATGGCCTACTTCAACTTCACTCTGGACGTTCTATCTCTGATGTCCCTGACGATCGCTGTCGGGTTCGTTGTCGATGATGCCATTGTGGTGCTTGAGAACATTGCGCGGCACATTGAAGATGGGATGGATCATTACGAAGCCAGCATTGTTGGCTCGTCGGAAATCGGCTTCACGGTCCTATCCATCAGCGCCTCGCTTGTTGCGGTGTTTATTCCTCTGCTGTTTTTGCCGGGTACTGCAGGCTCGATCATGTTCGAGTTCTGCATGACGATGATTTCAGCCATCGTGATTTCAATGTGGCTGTCCCTCACCCTGACGCCCATGATGTGCGCCCGCATGCTTGAAATTGATCATGGGACCGCTCCCCGTAAGGGTCTTACAGGCGCCATCGTGCGCTTTACTGAAGCGGGGCTGGATGGCCTCGTACGTCTTTACGCTCGCTCCATGCACTGGTGTCTGCGGCACACGATCCTTATGGGTCTGACCCTTCCCCTGAGTTTTATCCTGCTCGTGGGTTCAGTCATCGTCATGCCCAAGGAATTTATCCCTGAGCAGGATATTTCCCTGATTGGCAGTCGCATCCAAGGCGATGCGACCATGTCCTTTGATGAAATTGACCGCAGGCTGCGGGCTGTCGGTGCAATCGTGCAGCGGGACCCGGACGTAACATCCACGACTATTTTCAGTAACGATAAAAACTCCGGCCAGCTCTACCTGCATTTGAAGGAAAAAAGCGAGCGCGCTCCGGTAGCCACAGTGCTGGCCCGTATTCGCAAGGCTGTTCCCGTTGAACCGGGAGCAGACGTGATGTTCTGGAATGTCGGCGGCAATAGCCAAGGGGGAAGCAGCCAGAAGAACACCGGTGCTTACCGCTATGTTCTGCGCAGTGAAGATATTGCCAGCCTCACGGGCTATCTTCCCAAAATGCTTGGGGCGCTGCGGGCCTCAGGAAAGCTGGTCAACCTTTCTTCTGCGACAGAAAGCCAGTCCGTCGCCGCTTACGTCACGGTCCATCGCGATACGGAAGCGCGCTATGGCATCACACCGCAGCTGATCCAGAATGTTCTGTATGATTCCTACGGGCAGACCATCGTCTCCACGATCCACCTTCCCCTGACGACACACCGGGTCGTCATGGTTCTGGGCCCGCAGTATCGAACTGATCCCAACATGCTGCATCAGGTCTGGATTTCAACCTCTGCTGGCACAGCAGCGGGCGGTGTGGCGTCCAACCTGATTAGAGCCAAAGCCTCCGCCAGCGGGACTGAAAGCACGTTTGCATCTCTTGCAACGGCATCTATTCAGAACTCACTGGCCAACCAGATTTCCGGAAACAGTTCCAGCGGTGCCGCTGTATCGTCTTCGACAGAAAAGATGATTCCGCTTGAAAACGTGGCCTCAATTCTCTGGAAACAGCAGCCGCTCGATGTCACCCATCGTTCGGGGTACTATTCGACCGCTATTTCCTTCGATCTGGCGCCCGGCGTGACCTATGCTCAGGGCGTACAGCTCATTCAGGACACGCTGAAAAATACCCATGCTCCAGAAGGTGTTCTGGGCGAGTTCACGGGGACAGCGGGCGATACAACCAAAGTCATGATCAATGCACTGCTGGCGTTCGCAGCAGCCATTGCCGTCATGTATATTGTGCTTGGCATTCTGTATGAGAGCCTGATTCATCCCATCACCATTCTCTCCACGCTGCCCTCTGCCGGCATTGGCGCCATCATAGGGCTATGGTGTTTTGGAATGCCCTTCAGCGTAGTTGCTGTTATCGGCATCATCCTGCTGACAGGCATTGTGAAAAAGAACGCCATTCTGGTGATCGACTTTGCCATTCATGCAGAGCGCCATGATGGATTGTCGCCCAAGGATGCCATTTTCAAAGCATCCATCACGCGTTTCCGTCCAATTCTCATGACTTCTCTCGCTGCGGCCCTCGGTGCTGTGCCGCTTATCATCGGACATGGTTACGGGAGCGAGATGCGGGCCCCGCTGGGCGTCTCTGTGCTCGGAGGTATGATCGTAAGTCAGTTACTCACGCTTTATACTACTCCGATCGTCTATCTCTGGATGGATGCGATTGGAAAATGGGTCCGGCGAATGATGCTCCGCATTGGAAAGCTCTTCCAGCACCGCGCTATGCCCAACAGTGTGCAGAACCAGAGTTAAGCCAGACGAGCGGACTGCTGTTCATTTTGGAGCCTGAAATGTATCAGCGTTTCAGGCTTCTTTATAACGTCGGCAAGTTCACTGCTGCAGGACGGTTTCGGCTGTCAGCAGAAAGAGGGGCAATGCCCGGGATGACCTCTACTTCAGTTCGTCCGGTGACGCGCCCTGTCAAAACCATGTGGCTGTTGGCATTGTAGATATGAACAGTATCGCCTTTGCCGCCTGCCTCCAGAACAGTTCCTGACACTGTCAGGCGAACTCCCGGCAAAGTGTACGACAGAACCACGGGCGATCCCCGGCGCACTAATTGAGGGTGCACAAGTTGCGAGGATGCCAGAACCTGTCCCGCAGACAGACTGCCTCTTGCTTCCAGGCCAACTGCATCATCAATGGTCTGCAACGCGTCTTCAGGCACATCGGATGACCGGACCAAAGTAACACTCACATCTTCAGGCAGCACAGGCTGCCCCGGACGAAGCCCATGACGAAGCGTCACGGCCCGGACCTCCATGGTCACAGAGCCATTCACCGAAAAGGATGTTGCTTTCCCACCCGATCTGGATGGAACTTCCATACGAGCATTGAAATGGCCACCCCCTCGTGGTGGACGCTCCAGATGCAGAAGAATGGGAACCGTCTGCTCCTGCGCAGGAACTGGCACAGACCGAAAACCACTCAGGGTAATTTCAACATGAGCGTCCTGAGGCAAATCCAGCCCCTGACGCAAAACCGGTAGAATATCATCCTCCCCGATTAAACGTGTGGCCCTCGTCACCGTCGTAGAGACCAAGGGCGATGCATCTGGCCAGTCCACACTAAACTGTGCAGCAATCGCTGTCAGTTGCGGGCCACCTACAACATAATTCGCGCCGAGTGCAGGAGCGTCTCCGATATCGGCGTCCTGCGCTGACGTCAGGCCTGAAAACAGATCGGAAAGATGAACACGAGCATGATCGATACTGATATTCGTGCGGAGCGTGGCCGCATGGACGGAACCCGTTGCTACAGCTGAAAACACCAGCAGTCCGACTTGCCACCACCCTTCTTTCACGTTTAGCGGCCGCCAAGGTTGTTAAGCGTCTGCATCATGTCGTCTGCTGACGTAATGACCTTGCTGTTCATTTCGTACGCACGCTGCGCCGTAATGAGATCTGTAATTTCCGTCACAACATTGACGTTCGAGTTCTCAACATAGCCTTGCATGACACTGCCATAACCCGTTGTATTCGGGGTTCCGAGCATCGCATCGCCAGAAGCTGTGGTAGGCGTGAACAGGTTCTGGCCCATCGCGTCCAGGCCATTTTCATTCGTGAAGGTCGCCAGCTGGAGCTGACCGACAACAGTTGAATTGTTCTGCCCGGCGACGGTTACGCTGACCTGCCCGGACTGATCAATGCTGACACTCTGGGCATTATTGGGGATCGTGATGGTCGGGCTTAGCTGGTAGCCATCAGCTGTGACAAGCGATCCCGTATTGTCCATCGAGAAGGTACCATCTCGCGTGTAAGCCAACTGTCCGGAGGGGAGCTGGATCTGGAAGTATCCCTTGCCCTGCACGGCTAGATCCAGAGAGTTACTTGTCTGTTCAAGACTGCCCTGATCGTTAATGCGATAAATAGCGGCTGTTTTTACGCCCAGACCAACCTGTGCACCAGCAGGCACAGTCGTGCCTGTATCAGACGAACTCGTGCCGACCCGGCGGATATTCTGGTAGATGAGATCCTGGAACTCAGCACGAGACCGTTTGTATCCGGTCGTACTCATGTTCGCGATGTTGTTCGAAATAGTCTCAACGTTGGTCTGTTGGGCCTGCATGCCCGTTCCAGCGATATCGAGTGCACGCATGTGGCTTTAATCCTTGTCCCGTCAGGACGTCTGTCAGGCGGAGACCTGAACGATTTTATCGATGGCGTTCTGCTGACGTGTCGCCTCGGCGTTGACGAACTGCGCCATGAAATCGAAATTGCGCTGGATATCCATCATCTTCGTGACCTCGGACATCATCTGCACATTACTGCCCTCGACCATGCCTTGCAGGATCGAAGGCCTGTCCACGGCATCGGTTGGCTGGTCTGATCGGAGAAGATGACTGCCCTCAGCCTGGAGAGTGTTATTGTCCCGTGCAGTCACGATACCAATCTGCCCGGCTTCACCGGTTTCAGTGGTTATGACACCGTCCGAAGAAATGGTGAGTTGATGATCCGTTACTGGCAGCACGATGGGCTGCCCCTCCCGGTCCAGAAGGGCGTTACCACTTTCGTCAACTACCGTTCCGTCCTGCTGCTTCTCAAAACGGCCAGCGCGCGTCAGGCGCACACCGTTGGCGGTTTGCACCTGGAAATACCCCTCTCCACCCAAGGCAAGATCGAGCGGGTTTCCCGTCTGCTGCATGTCGCCCTGCTGAAAGTCACGATAGGTCGCGCGATCCTGAGTATAGGCCTGGGTCTCAGCGCCTGTGGGCTGGGTACTTCCGTGCTGCCGGGAAAGGTAGTCACTGAACAGAACGTTTTCGCGTTTGTAACCAACCGTAGAAGCATTGGACATGTTGTCTGCCACCACCGACATGGCGCGTTGCTGGGCATCCATGCGCGAAAGGGCAATATAGGTGCTGTTCTCCACGGCTGAAGCTCCGGCATTCCACTGTCATGGAGGAAGCTTAACTCTCAGACCCTTTCCCAATCGTTAACTGCACCCGTCAGGACGAGTCGTCCTGACGGTATGGAGAGCCTGCTGCCAGGGCTTCGGCTTCATCCAGAAGAGCGCTCCGCTCTTCCTCAAGAAAAGCCGCAACAGCTCTCCCCAGTCCCGGATCCAAAAAGGCGTGCGCCGAGCGCGTAAGAGCTGGCAGATAACCGCGCTGGATCTTGTGTTCCCCTTGCGCGCCAGCTTCCACACGGGTCAACCCATGGGCAATGGCAAAATCGATGGCCTGATAGTAGCACAGCTCAAAATGAAGAAAGGGCCACTCACCGTCACATCCCCAGTTCCGCCCGAAGAGAGTATCTTTCCCCATCAGATTCAGGGCCCCAGCCACAGGGCGACCTTCATGCTCCGCGAGCATCAGGACGACGCTGTTGCCCAAGCGCTCTGAAAGCATCGGGAAAAAGCTTTCAGACAGGTAAGCACTCCCCCATTTTCGATCGACCGTAGACTGATAGAATCGATAGAAGGCTTTCCAGTCCGCAGCGGAAATATCTGCGCCTTGCCTTGTCACGAAGGTAAGGCCAGCGGTCTGGGCTGTTTTGCGTTCCTTACGAATGGCCTTGCGCTTACGGGATGACAGGGCATTCAGGAAATCCTCGAAAGACGCGTATCCCTGATTTTGCCAGTGATACTGAATACCTAGGCGCTTGAGGTATCCGGAGCTTTCAAATGCCTCCATTGAGGCATCATCACAAAATGTCGCATGTACGGAGGACAGACCCAGTTGCCCGGCTGCTTGCATTAAAGCCGATGCCAGCGCTCGTGCGACGGCCTGTGGTTCCAACTGATCAGGCCGGACAAGAAGACGCGGACCTGGGACTGGGGAAAACGGAACCGCGCACTGGAACTTGGGATAATAGTGCCCTCCAGCAGCTTCATAGGCCCGGGCCCAGGACTGATCGAAGACGTATTCACCCATGGAGTGGGCTTTTCCATAGAGAGGAGCGAGCGCTACGATCGTTCCATTGGGAGCGCGTAGTGCAGCATGCCTGACAAGCCATCCGGTTCGGTCTGCGACGGATCCACTGTCTTCCAGAGCCGAAAGAAACCCGAAGGACACAAACGGATTTTCGTCGCCGGCGCATGCATTCCATTCAGCCGGGCCGATTTCATGGATGGACGCATGAAGCGTCAGCGTCCAATCAGTCGCTTCTGATGGCGGGGGAGTAGAGGCGCTCATGACGGCTGATCCTGCAAACGTACATAACCCATAGGGCAAACGTGTTGATCAGGCATGGAAAAGGCAACGTCTTACTGTCTTTTCCATGAATTTGGATGGGCAAGAAGCCCATCCAGTCCGGTGAAATTAGACGACTTCGAACAGGGCTTCCACTTCAACCGGTGCATTCACTGGCAGGCTTGGAACGCCAATTGTGGAGCGGGCATGACGACCTGTATCTCCGAAGACTTCAACCGCGAGATCAGACGCACCATTCATGACAACAGCATGTTCCGTGAATTCCGGTGTGCAGGCAATGAAACCACCGAGACGCACAACCCGCTTGATGCGGGACAGATCACCGCCCAGAGCGGCCTTGGCCTGGGAAATGACGTTGATGAGGCATGCGCGTGCACAGGCTACACCTGCATGATTGGAGACTTCGTCGCCCAGCTTGCCGGTAATGAGCAGCTTACCATCCACGAGAGGAAGCTGACCCGAAACGACCAGCAGATTGCCTGTCAGGACAGTCGTAACGTAATTCGCAACCGGTGCAGCAGCTTCCGGCAGTGTGATTTCAAGGGCGGCGAGACGATCTTCAGGGGTGTTGGACATGAGTGTTCTCCTGTGAATGGACTGTCATGTTGAAGCGCATAGACGTCGATGCCAAGGGTGAACCGTCACACGGCTGATCCCTCTTCGCCGGCAAGTGTTCGGCGACTGCGCTCAAGCTCTTCGGCATAGCGACGCAGAGCGTGCTGTTCCGTCAGGATACCAACCACCTGACGGGACTGAAGATCTTCCACGACAACGAGGGCATCGGCTTCTGCACGTTCGAACAGTTCCACGGCTTCCCGAACTGTCAGCAGAGGCGTCAACATGGCGTTTTCGAAATGGGCGAGGCTCTGAACGGCCGTTGAGGCCGCGGGAACGGCCTGGAGCTCTGCCACATTAACCATCCCCACATAGCGGCTGTCCCGATCCAACAGGACAACTCTCTGCGCGGAACCCAACGGAAAAAGAGCCTGTGCCCGGTTCAGGGGGGTGTCAGACGAGATGGTTCGCACCTGTCCGCGCATCATGCGCCGAACGTTCAGAGAGCGCATCCACCCGATATCCACGGCAGAGCGAATGGATTCACCACGCAGATGAAAGCGCCATGTGGCGAAGCTGTAGCCGAACAGACGCCTCACAGTGAGGAGCGACAAAACAGCGGCCACGAATGTTGCACCGCTCATGGAAATACTGCCGGTCAGTTCCAGAAGCAGACACACCATGGTCATGGGGCTGCCGATGATGGCCACGGCCATGGCGCTCATGCCAATCAGAGCACAAGCCGTCAAGGACACTGGCGCCAAGCCGATCCATTCAAGCAGCGCGCCATACACTGTCCCGGCAAGGCTCCCGAGGTACAGAGATGCAAAGAACAGGCCTCCGCGAAATCCGGAGCCGATGGAAATGCAGGAGGCCAGCGCTTTCAATATCAGCAGGCCGAGAGCCAGACGGGGCGTAATCCATCCCGCAAAAACCACTCGCATGGCGTCATGTCCCGCCGACAGGACTGATGGGTGAATGACTGCCAATCCACCAACCATCAGTCCGCCGACAGCAGGCTTCAGCCACACAGGGCCAGGGAGCTTGCGAAACACAACCTCGGTCTGTGTCACACAATACATGACGCCGATGGCGGTCAGAGCAGACAGAATGCTGATGACAACAACACTGACACTCCCATCCCACGTCAGGGTCCCCGGATCTGCAATCACAACCGCGGCAGGCATGTGACCAAACAGATGCGCCACACCCACACCGGCAAGAGCCGCAACAGCGACGGGTGACAGACTGACGAGAGAGTAAGAGCCGATCACGAGTTCAAAGGCGTAAAAAGCCCCCGCCACCGGCGCGTTGAATGCCGCACCGATCGCCGCACCAGCAGCCGCGCCCACCAGAACACGCAGATCTTCACGACGGACCCGGAAAGACTGGCCAATGCGGGACCCAAGAGCAGAGGCAATCTGTGTAAACCCTGCTTCGAGGCCGATTGAGCCCCCTATGCCATTGGACAGGATCGTTTGAAGCGCAACGATCGTGCTGTCTCGCACAGACATGCGACCACCATGCAGAGCATTGGCTTCAATGGGATCGACCGGACGGCGTGGCATAACTTTTGCAACCACCGCACCGAATATTCCAAGGACAAGGCCGCCCAGTGTCAGGACAAGGAGAAGACGCCATGGGGGGAGCCATGTCAGGCCGGAAAGGTGACCGTCCACAGTGTTACCGCGACCGAATAGTGCGCTGTGAAGAAACAGGGTGACGGTTGTAACAATCACAACACACAGCCCGGACAGTCCCCCGACCACGGCAGCCAGAACAGTCAGCCAGATCTCGTCAGCGCGCACCATCGCACGCAGCGTCACCGGAGCCTGGGTGGGGTGACGAACGAGCTCGCGCAGATGGCGACTCACGCGAAAACGCAATTCGTTACGGGTGGGACTGGTGGACAAGAGGTCTCCCCGGCGGCAGGTGTAGTTCTGTTTGGCTGGAACGCTGCTTGCGATCAACCGCTGTCATGGAAGGATCATGCATGAAACTCAACGCCATCGAACGCGGGGACGGACAGGAAACGGTCGTTTTCCTGCATGGACTGTTTGGACGCGCCCGTAATCTTGGTTTTCTTCAGCGTGAGGCAGCCCAGACATTTCGGACGATCGCCCTGGACCTTCGCAATCACGGAGACAGTCCGCATGGCCCCGTTAGCTACGCGGCCATGGCGCAGGATGTGCTGGAAACCCTTGATGATCTCGGGGTCGATTCCTTTTCGGTCGTCGGACATTCCATGGGTGGGAAGGTTGCAATGATGCTCGCTCTGGCAGAGCCAGACCGTGTAGTCCGCCTGATGGTCGCTGATATGGCCCCCGCGCGGACCCAGCAGGGCCATGGAGATATGATTGCCCGACTGGATGCCATCACGTTTCCGCCAGACCTGACCCGGAGTGGCGCGCTGGACTTGCTGGAACCCGTCACAGGCAGCAGAGCCGTCGCGGAACTGATGGCTCAGAATGTTCGCCTCGACGGCACGCCGGGCTGGGCCATTGGATTTGATGACATTACGCACGGGATACGTCTGATCGAAGATTGGCCTGAAATTCAGGCTATTCCTTATGAAGGGCCTGCTCTTTTCCTTCGTGGGGGCAATTCCGACTATGTCAGGCCGGAGCACCACCCCCTGATCATGGCACTGTTTCCTCATGCCCGGATACAAACGCTGGAGGGCGCAGGTCACTGGCTTCATGCGGAGCAGCCCCGCCCTTTCATTGTTGAAATGATGACGTTCCTCAACGAACCGGCCAACTCTCCAGACTAACCCGTCAACACGTTGGGAGCAGTTTTTCGCCCTTCTTCCGCCACGCGCCAGCAATACCAGGCCAGCGCGGAGCGATGTGGGGAAAAGGGAAGCGTTTCAATTTTCAGGGCTTTGGGCTTCGGCGCAATGTCCAGCCCTTTAATCCGGCGCCAGCCTTCCCGGACACCAAAGTCATCCACCGGCATCACATCGGGCCGGTTCAACGTCAGCATCAGCAGCATCTCAACGGTCCATCGTCCGACACCACGAAGGGTTATGAGCCGCTGGATCAGGTCCTCGTCTTCCAGTGCATCAGCATCTTGTCGGCTGGGCACAAGTCCATCCAAGCGAGCCTGCGCAACGCCCCGCATGGCGCTCTGCTTGCTGGCAGACAGGCCGCAGGCACGCAGAGCATCTTCGGACAAAGCAAGAAGGGCATCAGGTGCTGGAGGCGTGCCATCCTCGGACGCCTCAGGGCCAAGAAGGCATAGCCGCCCGAAGATACGGCGCGCAGCCACACCGTGGAGCTGTTGCCCGGCGATGGCACGGAGGAGGGCGTCATATGGCTCCTGATCGCCTCTTCCCTGAAGGCGACAGGGACCAATCCTGCGAACTGCGGCTGCAACATCCGGATCAACGGAAAGACACGATATGAGACTGTCTGTCATGAAGCTGTCTTTCCTGCCAGGAACATGGCGCTTTGTCTCTTTCGTGAACTGGCCATTACTGCCATGATAGTGACAGACGCAATGCCCACCCCCAGACCGGATACCAGCCTGCCGGATGACGAACCCGCCCGCCCTGGTGCATAAAGCCTGGCGATGACTTGCCGCCACCTTTCCTCTTTTGAGCAGGCCCGCAACCTATGAGCGGGAAAATGCCGTCTGCCAATGGCAAGGTGGAGCGTCGCGAGCCAAAGCTGTTCGCTGCGTCCTTACGCCCTGTGAATGCACATCTTCAGTCACCGAAGGGATTCCGGTCCCGGCTGAAGGATTATGTCCCACCTGCGAAAAGCCCGGTTCGTCCCGTCCTGACGCCCATGATGCGTCCACAGACCATTGTGGAACCGGGGCCGACTGTTCCGTTCTGCATTTCTGCTGGCCTTCATGCGGCAGTCCTCGCCCTGCTGCTTACGCAGCATCAGGGCGTGCATGGTTCACCTGCAGGAAGTGAGCAGCCGCAGGTTGAGATGGTCTTTGACCAGCCTCCCTCAAAAAGCAGCATGCAGGGACCGCGCGCCAATGATCAGGGGGGCGCTCCGCCACCACCGCCTGCCCAGAGCCAGGAAGAAACCCAGCAGGAACAGCAGCAGCCAGAGCAACAACAATCTGCGCCAACACCTGCCGTACCGACGCCTGAAACGCCGTCGGCCCCGCCCGTGCCCGAAGAGTCGTCGTCCGAGCTTCCCAAGACCACGCCGTCTCAGCAGGTTACGCCGGGCGCCGCACCCAGCCAGAGAAACACACAGACGACGTCGCACAGTCATCGTGCCCATCGCTCGAACCGGTCACAGAACAACAATCCGTTCGCCCATCCGATGGATCTGTCCTTCGGTGAACAGCCATCGCCCTACCGGCACCGTCGTGGACGTGCGGCAGGCTCGGGCGGGCCGATTGACATGTCGCTGGGGCCGCTCAGCATGAATGGCGCCATTAACGCGCCTTATCAGACACGCACCAGCGTGAAGGGCGTCAGTGAAGACTACGGCAGCGAGATTGATCGCTGGATCCGGTCTCACATGTATTATCCGGAAGATGCCGCCCGCGCCGGAGAGGATGGTCCATCTTCTGTCCATGTTGTTCTGGACAGATTCGGGCATGTGAAAACAGTCCGGCTGACGGGCCAGTCCGGCTCCTACTCACTGGATGCTGCCACGACGGGTATGTTCCAGGGGGCCAAACTGCCGCCCGTGCCGCCGGACATGAAGGGCGACCACTTCGATATCGATGTGACGATCAATTACATTCTGATCCGCCGCTAATCCGCAGTTTCGACATCGGCGAAGTGATCCCTTACACTTCGCCGATCTCTTTATCACTGTTCCGGAGCCCTGATGCGCCGTTTCCTGCCTGTTCTGCTGCCCCTCTGTCTGGCTGGCTGCTTCAGCATGCCCCGCCCTTTCTCGGACCCGGGACAACAGGCCCGGCAGCTCGCAACGGCAAACCTGCCTCCTGCCCGACTGGCCGTTCCGACATCTTCCGAGTCCTTGTTGTCCGATGATGCTGCGAAGCTGTGGGCTCATGACGTTGCGGAAGCCATGGTGGCACAGTCGGTGCCGGCTATTGCCCAGCCGAAAAAGCCGGGTGACTGGTGGCTGAAACTGAGCGCAAGCACACGCAACGGAGCGGTGGTGCCGCACTACGTCATCATGACGCCTGAGGGGAAAGCGCGTGCTGAAGGCGATGGTGCACCAGTTGATATGGCAGGCTGGAGTGCGGGAGATCCGTTGGCCATTAAGGGCGCCGCCATGCAAGAAGCTCCGGAACTGGCCAATCTCCTGACCGGTATTCAGGCGGATATGATGCAGCAGGACCCTCACAGCCTCATGCGTCGTGCCGCTCATATCTATTTTGAAGGCGTCAAAGGAGCGCCCGGTGACGGAAATACCTCTCTCGCCCGGGCGTTCTATGCCTCGCTGCCTGACAAGACAAACTCTGTGCAGACCAATGCCAAGAACGCGGATTTTACGGTTCAGGGCGTCGTGAAGGTCACAACTGCGGGGACCGTTGATAAAACTTTGATGCAGCACATTGAGATCGTCTGGCATGTCATCACACCAGACGGCAAGGAAGCCGGGGCAGCAACACAGCTTCACGATGTTCCAGCTCATTCCCTGGATAATGCGTGGGGCGACACGGCTATCATGGCTGCTGAAGAAGCCGCGGGCGCTGTGCGGACCATCATCACCAATTATTCTGGCCGGGAGCACAAGCCGCTGCCCGCATCAACACAAACTGTGAAACCATCCGACGCAAAGCACGCTTAATTTCAGCTCACGCACTCTGTGAGCGCTATTTTCGAGGTTTTGACCCTCAGTCCTTTCATGCCCTCGGAAAGAGAGCCGAATGCTTGCCCGCGCGTCACAGACTAAAGAATCCCCTGTCATCGTCTGGTTCAGGGATGACCTTCGCCTAGCAGATCACCCTGCCCTACAGGCTGCTGTAGAAACCGGACGACCTTTGATCTGCGTTTACATTCTTGATGATGAGAAACCTGCACTCCACCGTCTGGGAGCGGCATCCCGGTGGTGGCTGCGTGGCGCACTGGCCGAGCTAAGAAAATCTCTGGCTCAATACCATGGAGCGCTCCTGACGCTTTATGGGTCCGCAGAGACGCTGATCCCTGCGCTTGCAAAAGAAACCGGCGCTGACTGCGTTTTCTGGCATCACCGGTTTCATGCTAAAGAGCGGGAACAGGACGACCGTATTGCTGATGCGCTCAGCAAAAACGGCGTCTCGACGAAGGCAGAATGGGGAACAGTCCTGCTGGATCCTGAACGGGTCCGCACGAAGGAAGAAAAATTCTATCGCGTTTTCACGGCCTTCTGGAAAGCGTTTCAGCTTCAGGACGTTCCGGATCCTGTAGATGCGCCATCCCACCTGTCGTTCTTCCCTGTTAAGGACGATTTGCTTCCGGATCATCGTCTTGATGAGAAGGGTCTCCTCCCCACCCAGCCTGACTGGGCCGCCGGGTTGCGGTCTAACTGGGAGCCGGGGGAAACCGAGGGACAGGAGCACCTGGAGGACTTCCTGAAACACGACTGTGCCCGTTATGGAACCGGTCGGGACGAGTTAGGGCGTGAAGGAACCTCGCGGCTGTCCCCTTATCTGGCATCCGGGGCGATCTCTCCGCGGCAGGTTTGGGCCGCGATTCAACGTAAAGGAGCTTCCGAAGAAGGCGCGAGGATTTTTCTCTCCGAGATCGGGTGGCGGGAGTTCGCGAAATACACCCTTTTCCATCAGCCTCTTCTTCCCGAAGCCAGCCTGAATCAGAAATTTTCATCCATGTCGTGGCGCACGAGCCAAACAGATTTGGAAGCATGGCAACAGGGACGTACCGGCATTCCTGTTGTGGATGCTGGCATGCGGCAGCTCTGGGTGACGGGGTGGATGCATAATCGGGCGAGAATGATCGTCGGATCATTTTTGACGAAGCATCTGCTGATTGACTGGCGTGAAGGGGAAGCCTGGTTCCGTGACACCTTGGTAGACGCGGACTGGGCGAGTAATGCCATGAACTGGCAGTGGGTTGCTGGGACGGGCATTGATGCTGCGCCGTTCTTCCGGATTTTTAATCCGACCAGACAGGGTATAAAATTTGATCCTGACGGCGATTATATCCGCCAATGGGTGCCAGAGCTGAAAAAGCTCTCAGGAAAGGCACTGTTCGAGCCTTGGAACGCTCGGGAAGATGAACTGCGCCACGCTGGCGTCATTCTGGGAAAGACTTACCCACATCCGATCGTCGAGCTTCAGGACGGTCGGGACCGGGCCATGAAAGCGTTTCGCTCTCTGTAACGTAAGAAAGAATGCCAGCCGGAGTAATCCGGCTGGTGAGGCTGTCTCAGAGACCGCCGTTCAGGAAGTTCGTCGCATCGCTGCGGCTCTTCTTGCCCAGTGCATTCAGACGGTTCTTCTGTTCCTGCGGCGCATTGCGCAGCTTCTGAAGCTTTTCCGTCTGTGCGGTACGGGCTGTATTCAGCTTGTCACGCTCGCTGTTGATCTTGTTCTGAATGTTGGCTTTTTCGTTAGCCGGTGCATTCGCGTACTTGTCTTTGAGTGCCTGGATTTTCTGCGTGCGCTCAGCTTGGGCTGCAGCAGATTGCGTCTGGTAGTTCTTCACGCGGTTGTTGAGATTGTCTTCTTTCTGGGCAAGATTCCCAAGGAAGTCATTCTGAGTGCTCTGCGTAGCTGCAGCCGGATCGGCTGCGTAGGCCTGGGAGGCTACTGAAACCGAACCGGTCAGCAGGCTGACAGCAAGAAGCGAACGGAAGAAAATACGGTTTTTCATGAAGTCTCCTGTAATCATCTTGCAGGAAGACACCAGCACTTCGTGGCGGGAATGTGGCTTCCCGGTAAATAAACTTCTATTCGAGGCCTTCCGCAATTATAGCGATGCGATCAGGTTGCATAATTGTAATGTGAGTAATGCCACGAATGCTTATCAGACCTTCCCGTTTAAAGGCGCTCAGAACACGGCTGACTGTTTCAATAGTCAGTCCAAGATAATCCGCGATATCGGTCCGCGGCATGGGTAGATCCAGCTCAATCGGCGCATGAGGCTCTGGTACTGGCGCTGAGAGCAGCCGGGCGCGCTCCATCAGGAAGGTTGCAAGACGCTCGCGCGCCGTCTTTCGGCCCAACAGGGTCATACGAGCCTGCATCAGGGTCAGTTCACGAGACGCTTCCTGACGCAGCCGATGCTCCAGATTGGGAAAGCGATTTGTGAGTCGCTGCATCGACGCATGGGGAAAACGACACAGAACCGCAGTGCCGAGCGCCTCTGCACCGAATGCATAGCTCGTGGACGCTGCAAGCCCAAGGAAATCTCCACCTTCAGCAAAACCGGTAATCTGGCGGCGTCCGTCTGGAAGAAGTGTAAAAAGTTTAACGCGTCCACCAGTCACAACGAAAAAATCATGGGCTGGCTCGCCCTCTTCTATAAATGAACGTCCATCCGGAACAGTCATTTTTGAAGATTCACTAGCAAGTATAGCAAGATCACAATCGTCTATTGCACTACAGATACTATGTTCGCGACCAATGCAGTGGGCACAGCGATCGTGGACTTCGTCCGGGATACGCGTTGATGTCATGATGATTGGAACTCTCCCGGCCTGTAACATTTGCTGTGCCGCCACACCCATAGCACATAATTCCCCAGACTTGATCCAGGTCAAGGTGAGGCGGGGGGAGGAGTGCTTTGTGAGGTCAACTATTGTTGATGGAACCTCTTTAACATGAAGACTTCAGCTCTTGCGCTGGTCGCCGCCCTAGGTCTGGTGGCATCACCTGCTTTCGCTCAGACAACGGCCCCTGTCGTTGCTCCTCAGGCTACTGTTTCCGCTCCGATGACGGCGGCTCCGGTACCACAGGTCAACATCATTCCCCCGTCATCCGGCCACTGCGGTCTGTTCGAGACCTGCGCGAACACAAAGATCGGTCTGGGCAAGGGTGACTTCCTGATCCGTCTGTCTGCTCTGGGTGTTCTTCCGCAGGATACGTCTTCCCGCGTGAAGGTGATCGGTGGCCGCGTGAAAGCAACCAATCAGGTAGCTCCTGAATTCACGTTCGAATATTTCTTCACGGATCATATCTCTCTGGATCTGATCGCAGCCAGCACCCGTCATGAACTGGCCGCTGAAGACACGGCTCTGGGCAAGGTTGATCTGGGTAGCACGTGGGTTCTGCCGCCGACGCTGACGCTGGCCTGGCACTTCCGCCCGCACAAGCGCTTCAACCCATATGTGGGTGTCGGCCTGACGCTGGCGTTCTTCCACAATATCAGCCCGGCTGGTGGTGCGGTTCAGAAGCTTGATCTGCGTACGACGGTTGGTCCGGCTGCCAATGTTGGTTTTGATTATCAGCTCGTCGGCAACTGGTTCTTCAACTTTGACGCCAAGCAGATGTGGCTGTCCGTTCCGGCCTTCATCAACGAGCGCGGCGGGGCTTCTGGCCCATACATCCACGCCCGTGACAGCCTGAACCCGACCACGGTTGCAGCCGGTATTGAATACCGCTTCTGATCTGCTCCAGCAGTTCAAGACGGCCAAAGCAGCTCATCCCCTGGGGGTGAGCTGCTTTTTTTATGTAATTTTTGGGTCAAAACGATAAAATTTTTGCAATATGTTGCTGGAAGCCTTTAGAAAATCCAAGTTTTCAGCTTCTAGTGATGCTGACCGATGATTATGTCACGTAGCGCTTGCCATGAAATCGTCGGGGTTCTGAAGTAGCAGGACGGTTCATGCTTCTGCCGCATTTGCGGCATTGGTCGTCTGGCAGATACGGGGTTTTCAAAAAGTATGCGTGTTGCGCGCGCCAGCGCTCTGGCTCTCGGCCTGCTGGGTCTGGTTTTCCTTGTTCTTTTCTTGAGAACCTATTTCTTCGCTCCGCCGCATGCGGCTATCCCCGAGCAACCTATGTTTGCCCGGCAGAATGGTAGTCTCGTCTTGCGGGATGGCAGCCCTTTGCAGAAACGCCTTGTGATCGCTCCGGTTTCCCTGTCGCATGCCACGGCAGGGGTGACTCTGCCTGCGCAGGTGGTTGCCATACCCGATCATCAGGTCAATGTGCTGGCACCAGCAACGGGCCGGATCATGAGTGTGGCAGTTCAGCTCGGCCAGCATGTTTCACGTGGGCAGGTACTGGCGACGATTGCAGCCAGCGATCTGGATCAGGCCTGGGCCGACGATCGTCGGGCCCGCGCTGCACTGGATTTCTCCAAACGTGCCTATGACCGTGCGCGCGGCGTGCTCGCTGCTGGCGGAAATGCCGTGAAAGACCTCGAATCTGCACGCAATGATCTGGCTCAGGCAGAAGCAGAAGCCCTGAGAACCCATCAGCGGCTACAGGTTCTGGGCGCGCGCTCCGATTACGCTGCGAAGGGACAGGTCCCTCTCGTATCGCCCGTTGATGGTGTTGTTTCCGCAGCCAACATGGCTGTGGGGCAGAACATCACGGACTCAACGGCCATTCAGATGACGCTGCTGGATCTCTCTTCCGTGTGGGTCGCTGCGGCTGTGCCGGAAAGCCGCATAGCTGACATCACGGCAGGAGCCACACTGGATGTCACGTTCCCGGCCCTCCCCGCTCAGACCTGCTCCGGCCCGGTTGCGACACTGGACCCTGAATTGAAGCCTGATACACGGCGGCTCAACGTTTACGTTGTTTGCCCCAATACGAACGGCCAGCTGCGGCCGGGTATATTCGCTTCGGCCAATCTGAGTGTTTCGGAAAACGATGTTGTCCAGGTGCCAAAATCCGCATTATTGATGAACAACGATCAGGTTTCGGTTTTCGTCGAAACTGCTCCCGGGACTTTTCGTCGGCGTGAGGTCACCATCAATTACGACGAAGGTGACAATGTACTTGTTCTCTCCGGCCTGTCAGCGGGTGAGCGTGTTGTGACCAGCGGCGCCATCCTGCTGAACGACGACTGACCGGAACGGGCCAGCCATCATGATCGAACGTTTTATCTCCTGGTGTTTCGTGCGCCGGAACATCGTCTTCTTTGCCGCCGTCCTGCTTGCCGTCATGGGAAGCATTGCGTGGCGTGTCCTCCCTGTTGAAGCCTATCCGGACCTTGGGTCTGTCAGCGTTCTTGTAACGACCCAGCAGTCCGGTCTGGCTGCGGAGGAAATGGAGCAGCAGGTCACGATCCCTCTGGAGCGCATGCTTGCCAGCGTTCCCGGTGTTTCGGACAGTCGCTCCACCAGCACATTTGGGCTGTCTCTCATCACGCTGATTTTCCGGGATGGGACAGATGTGTTCTGGGCCCGACAGCAGGTTGAAACCATCCTTGCCAGCAACCCGCTTTCCAATGGCGCGCAGCCTTCCCTAGGGCCAATTTCCGGCCCGACGGGCGAGATCTATCGCTATACGCTGGAGTCAGACGACAAAAACCTGATGCAGTTGTCGGACGTCCAAAAATGGACGGTTATTCCTGCCCTGCTTCACGTACCAGGAGTGGTCAGCGTTGATAATTTCGGCGGGTTCACGAGGGAATATCAGCTTGTCCTCAATCCCTCCGCGCTGTTCCGCTATAATATTGGCCTGGAAGATGTTCTGACGGCCATCCGCAATAACAACATCAATGCCGGTGGGGGTCGCGTCACACGAGGGGAGCAATCCTACATCGTTCGTGGTGTCGGCATGATCCATTCACTTGCAGATATGGGTAACATCGCCGTAGCCCAGCGAAATGGTGTCCCCGTGCTGGTGCGGGACCTCGGAACGGTGCAATTCGGGCATCAGGTTCGCGAAGGCATTCTGGGGAAGGATCATAACCCCGATACCATTGAGGGTGTCGTCACCATGCTGAGTGGTGAAAACCCTTCCGTAGTTCTGGAAAACCTGCACCAGACGGTTGCGAAGCTTCAGACGCAGCTTGCCCCCCAGCATATCCGCGTCGTTCCCTATATCGACCGAGACAATCTGGTTCTCTCCACGACCCACAAGGTCACGGAAACCATGATTGAGGGCATTCTGCTGGTTGTCGTGATCCTGACGCTCTTTCTGGGAAGTCCGCGCAGCGCCGTTGTCACGGCCATCACCATTCCACTTGCGCTGTCCGTCGTCTTCACGCTCATGCATTTCCTTGGCATGTCCGCCAATCTGTTTTCGCTCGGTGCCGTCGACTTTGGCGTGATCGTGGATGGCGCCATCGTCATCACCGAGACCATTCTGCGTGTTCGTGAGGAAAAGCCTACCGAAGCATTGGACTCTTCTGAAGTTCTGACGGTAGCCAAGCGAGCCGGGCATGCCATCTTCTCATCCACTCTCGTGATTATTCTGGCATACAGCCCGCTCTTTGCTTTCGAAGGAAGCGAAGGGAAGCTGTTCCGGCCCATGGCTTATACGGTCAGTTTCGCACTCCTGGGGGCGCTGCTCTGCGCACTGGCCCTGATCCCGTCGCTGAGCTTTCTGGCACTTCAAAAACCCCGTCATATCTGGCGCAATCGCCCGCTCGAATGGCTGCATGGTCGTTACAGCTACTGGCTTGGGCATTTTATTGATCGCCCCCTCTTTGCTTATGGAGCCGGTCTGGGCGCTCTGGTAGCTGTGGTCTTCCTCGGGGCAACGATCGGCCGTGAGTTCCTACCTGATCTTGATGAAGGCGCCCTGTGGCTACAGGTCCAGATGCCGACCGGGATTTCGATGGAGAAGGGCGAACAGATCGCCAATGAACTGCGGGATGCCGTGAGAGAGTTCCCGGAAACCTCTTATGCCATCACTCAGTTAGGTCGCTCTGACGACGGCACGGATCCGTGGACGCCATCTCACATCGAAATGCCAGTTGGCCTGAAGCCTTATGACCAATGGCCTTCGGGAGAAACAAAGGCACAATTCGTCCAGCGGCTACATGATCGGCTGCAGAAGATACCAAGTATCGATTTCGGTATCAGCCAGCCGATTGAAGATCAGATGAGTGATCTTGTTGGCGGGGCGCACAGCCCGCTGGTCCTTCGTGTCTACGGCAATGACTTTCAGGAACTTCGCCACGTTGGACAGCAGATTGTGGATGTCCTCCATAAGGTTCCTGGTACGGCTGAGGCTTCGATCTTTCAGGAGCCCAGAATTCCCCAGATCGATGTAACGGCTGATCGGCTTGCGGCTGCCCGCTACGGAATCAATATTTCCGATATTTCGGATATCGTGTCCTACGCAATCGGGGATGCCCCTATTTCCACAGTCTATGAAGATGATCGCTTCTATGACGCGACACTGCGGATTCCCCGGAAAGACGCGCAGGATCTCCAAAGTCTTTCGCAGCTTCCACTACTGACTGCACAGGGCGCTTTTGTGCCGCTCTCCCAGGTGGCCCAGGTCGGTCTGCGCATGGGTGAGAGCAATATCGCTCACGAGATGAGCCATCGTCAGATCACCATCCGGGTCGATAATGGCCAGCGTCCCCTGTCACAGTATCTTGCTGATGCTCAGGCCCGCATTGAGCAATCGGTGCATTACGACAAGCAGAAGTACACTTTGGAATGGGCAGGCACATTCCAGCAGCAGGAACGCGCGCAGAAGCGTCTTGCCGTTGCTCTGGCCGTCATGTTTGCCATGATGCTGGTTCTGTTATTCATCGAATTCGGCAAAATCCGCCAGGCACTGCTCATTCTCAGCGTTGTTCCGCTCGCGACGCTGGGTGGCCTGATTGCGCTGCATGTGCGTGGAGAGACCCTGAATATCGCTACAGCTGTAGGCTTTATCGCCCTTTTCGGTGTGGCTGTGCAGAATGGCATCATCATGATTTCCAGCATCAACCGGCACCGTGCCGAAGGCCGTTCTGTGCGGGATGCTACGATTATGGGAGCGGGTGAGCGTTTCCGACCGGTTCTTATGACGGCAACCGTCGCCAGTGCAGGCATGCTCCCCGCAGCACTGGCAACTGGCGTTGGCACGGACGTGCAGCGTGGGCTTGCAACAGTCGTCGTAGGCGGGCTTGGGATTGCAACACTGCTGACCCTCTTTGCATTGCCCGTCTACTTCAGTGAGCTTGAAATGTGGGTGGAACGTCGGGATGCCCGTCGTCCGCGCCCGTCTGAAGAGAATGGAGCCCCGACATGAAGCGGGTTCTTAAAAATACGACCGCCCTTCTGGGGTCGGTTCTGATATCAGCCTGCGCAGTCGGTCCGGACTTTCATCGTCCGGACCTTCCAAAGGACGTAAACTATCAAGCTACGCCGCTTGCGGGGACGTCCGGCAATGCCCAAACCGGGACAGGAGTGGCTCAGCACTTCCAGAGCGGCGTAGATATTCCTGGAAAGTGGTGGGAAGTCTTCCGCAACCCGCAGCTTAATGCGCTTGTTGAGCAGGCTCTGACCAACAACCAGTCCATGAAAGCCATGCAGACAGGACTGAAGTCTGCATGGGAGCAACGGCGTATAGAAGGGGCTGGTCTGTATCCGACAGTCTCGGCCTCTTTTAATCCAACACGCAATAAGACCTCACGCGTTTACTCCCCGGTTCCGAACAACAACACGTGGCTGTATAATGTTCATACCGCTCAGCTGACGATCGGATATGTTCCGGATCTCTGGGGTGGGACGCGGCGAGCGATTGAGGCCGCGGGCGCGCAGGCTGAAATTCAGAAATTTCAGCTTGAAGCTACCGCTCTCACTCTGATCTCCGATCTGGTGAGCGCAACAATTGACGAGGCCACGCTTCGTGCGCAGATCGAAGCGACACAGGATCTGATTGCCAGCCAGAAATCGGCTCTCAAGCTGATTACGGCCCGGCAGAAATTCGGAGACGCGTCCGAGCAGGACATGGTGGCGCAGCTTGCTTCGGTGGCGCAGCTTGAAGCTACCCTTCCCTCTCTGAATCTTCAGTTGGCTCAAACCCGGGATCAGTTAGCTGTTCTGGTTGGGGTGGCACCCAATACTCCGCTGCCGACCTTCAGGCTGGAACAGTTTACGCTTCCGCAGACATTGCCGGTCTCCCTGCCCTCAGACCTTTTGAATCAACGACCGGATATTCGAGCGGCGCAGGCGCAGATCCAGTCTGCAAGTGCGCAGATTGGTGTGGCGATCGCCAACCGTCTGCCCAACGTGCAGCTTAGTGCCCTCCCAGGGCAGGCCGTCGGGACCATGAGCGACTTCTTCAAACCCGGGTATGGAAACTGGACGATCGCTGCAACTGTCATGCAGCCAATCTTCCAGGGCGGCTCCCTGCTACATGCCGAGCGGCAAGCCCGCGATAACCTGCTACAGGCCAACGAGACCTATAAGGCCACAGTCCTGAGTGCCATTCAGGACGTCGCGGACAGCCTTCATGCACTGGACTTTGATGCTGATGCGCTGATGGCGAATGAGAACGCCTATACTGCGACAGGAAAGAGTCTGAAGATTGCTCAGGCTCAGCTTCGTCTGGGAGATGTCAGTGAGCTGATGGTGCTTCAAGCCCAGCAGTCTCATGCTCAGGCGCGGTTGGCCTATGTGCAGGCACAGGGCGCAAGGTTCTCTGATAGTGTAGGTCTGTTCCAATCCCTTGGCGGCGGCTGGTGGAACCGTAATGACCTGGGGATGACTCCTGAAGCACAGAAAGCTCTCGGGAAATCGTTGCTACCATGGTGACGAAGCGCCACTCAGATCGTTTTTGATATGACGATCTTCTGTGGCGTACCTCTAGGGTACGCCACAGAAGGGAAATCGTTCAGTCCTTCACAGCATCCAGCAGAGCTGTGTATTCGGCAGGGACACCACAGAACGTAATCACGTCCTGAGGCACGAGATCGTAGTGGATCTTCCGCCCTTCCTTGATCAGGTGATTATAAAGCGGTGCGACATAGAGCTCCGGAGAGGAAGGCGTCAGACGCTCCTGCGCGAGAGCATTCAGAAAATCGCTGGCGCGAGCAAAGTGATAAAGCCCATCACAGCACAGATCTGAAATGGGCTGCTTTTCGGTCGTTCTGGCCGCCAGGGGTTCATTGCTGTTTTCTTCAGGTCCAACGTAAGACCAGTTGGCCCCTTCGCCTTTGAAAACTTCCAGATAACCGTCGGATGTCTTGAACCACGGTGCATCCGGAAACCGGAAGTCCTCACGAAATGTATCAATGTTGAAGATTGTCAGTGGCGTTTCCAAATCCAGCCCGGCTTTCCTGACGCCAAATTCAACTGTCTCAGCCTGCCCAGCCGTTTCATGATCAAGGATGATGATACGCACATCCTTGATGCCAAGCTTGGCTGTTTCTTCCCTGATGAAAGCTTCTGTATCTGCCACAGTCCGAGCGATGAAGATGAATGGCATCGTCTCGAAATAGGCTGAAAAGCTCTCGATGGAATGCGCAAACACGCTTTTCCCAGCCAGGGGCAGCATATACTTCGGCTTGGTATACCCGGCTTTTGTAAAACGGCTGGATAGACCAGCCATCGGGATGACGATCATCAGATTTTTCCTTCAAGAGTCGAATACAGACGCAAGGCATTGGCGATGAACGCCTTTTGTCGATCTGGTCTGTCGGAATGCAAAGGCAGCATGGAAATGAACAGGGACGTCGTGATTGCTCGAATTTCTGCGCTGGAAACAGAAATACCAGCAATGCTCATTTCAGAGAACGCGCTTTGCAGCCACTGACGATGAGAGGACGTATCGAAATTCAGGTCGAAATTGTAAAGTCCATCCTGCTTCAGGTCATACCGACCGGCAAGAATGAAGTCATACAGTCCGTCAACTGAGTGGGAATATTTTGCGATATCATATCGGCAATCACCGTAGATTTCGCGCTTTTCGCTGAAGACATACCCACGGGGATCAATGACAGAGATACGACTGTTTCTGGAGTTGTAAAGGATATTGCTGAAGCAGAAATCGCCATGCATCATGGTAGATGAAGCCGCAGGATCAAACGATACCATCGTTTCCAGCTGGCGGCTGATTTCTAAGAGAGACGGCATCTTCCGTCCCTTGTAAACCAGTTCATGCTCTATATCGAAGCCGGTTTCCTTAGCGAACCGCTCCAGCCGTTCGACCGTCTTGCTGCCCATAAGCTGCCGCGAGTAATCGTCTCTCGGCTTGTCCCCAGGTGTCGCTGCACAGATTTCCAGAAATTCTGCGCAGGAGGTCAGGATCTTCTTCCAGGAGACACGGCCGATTGCAGAGAAAACATAGAGTTCCGACAGATTCGGCGCGTACTGGTATTCAGTTGAATAGAAGGCCCTTTGCCCTTGGTCCCCCTTGTCCAGCAATCTCGCCGCGTAGGGCTGTACCTTTGGTGGAACACTCTCAAACCATTCAGCTTCAGCTTTCATCTTGAAGGTGTCAGCCGAAAGCTTACGAACCGTATTGCGGGTAATCTGAAGGGAGTTGAACGCGCGCGCTGTCGTTACGAGCCGACGAGAGCGGAAATAAGTCTGGATATGACCAAAGTCATACCAGTCCTGAATTTCCTCCATCTTCATAGGACGGCGCTGCAAGTAGTTGTTTATGCCGTCAATGAAACGACCGCGCACCTGGCTGATGGAGCGAACAAGCTCTGCACCACTGGAGAATGCGAAATAGCCGCAGGCAACGGGATTTTCGGTATTCTGCTCGCTTGTGGCCTCAAACGTTTGCAGACTGACGATAACATTGTCGCTATGTTTGATCGCAGCCCACGAATAGTCATCCCCCTCCGCATGACCGGCAATCACGTCGAGCTGGGTTGGGATCTGGCTCAGAACGGTGTCACCGTGCAAAATGCGGACGCCTGTATTGTAGGCGTTGATCACATTGATGGCGTAAACAATCGCTTCGCCGAGCTGCATGTCATCTGGAACGGGAAGAAGGGTAACTCCCTTTTCATTCAAACGCTGAGTATCGTAGGCCGGAACGTCAAAACTCTCGGGAACCGTCATGTACAGAGGGAATGTCTCGGTGAAGTTTTTCCGAAGACAGTCTATCTGCATGTCATACAGACGGCCTACGCCCAGCGGCAGAAATGAAGGGGGTAAAAGGCCGAACTCCGCAACCAGTTCTTGATCGACGAAGGCGCCTGATGTGATCAGACCAATGGAGGAGGGGGCACTCATTTGTGCGTCTCAATCAGCGTATTGATCTCTTCAAGCGACAAAGAGAGAAATTCAGACGGACGCACGGCACGGTCATCAATATAGAACCCTTCCGTCCCACACCACGGCTTGCCAACATAAATCTCGTCGTACGGTACGTCATGCTTTTTCAGCCATTCGATGATGATAGGCAGTGTATTGGCGTTGATCTTACCAACAGCCCCCTGATAGGTGCGCATGTTACGCGCCGTCTGGATCAGAATTTCGAAACCCTCAGACTTGTACTCCCGAAGCTTCTCGATCAGGGGAAGATTGGGCTCTTTATCACTGTAAGAGAGGTCAGGGTTGTTTTTCGTAAGAGTATCATCAAGATCAACAACTAGACGCTTCATAGTTCAGCACAGCCTCCGAGGATTTGAGTTTCACTTTTATCTTGGGTTTCTAGAGAATACCAGTAAGCCGATTGCCTGATACAGGCTTCAAGAGACAGATTTCATAATCGGCATTTTGAAAACATCCGGAGTTTTTCAGCGTAAAAGGACCGCCCGGATCGCCATAAGCCCTTGTATTAAGGGCAGAGCCATCAGATGTGAAAATTTCGATGACCGATGCATCCACATAAATATCTAGCTCTGCCGAGCGTGAACTGGATAACGGAACTGTATCTTCATTGCAGGACACTTCCGCTCCGGTTTTCTGCGGATTGTAGTCAAGATGCAGAAAACGATCTGTTCGACTGAAGACCAATTCGCCCGCCGAGCTCGCATCGAATCTGACACGTATCCGAACACACGGCCCTGGAAGCGTTACAGGTTCCTTGGGAGATCCGGAGAACAGAATCTCACCGTGAAGTGCCTCAACCGAGGGATGAAGATGAGAACGGACCTTTCCATCTGGCCCGGCGACAAGCAGCCGAGGAAAAGACATGACGCCGCTCCAGCCACGATCCGCGGCAGCGCCTGCCTGCCAGGGCTTTTCAGTAATCCAACCAAAGAGCGTACGCCGCCCTTGAGCATCAAGCATACTGCGAGCTGCGTAGAAATTACCGTAGCCTAGCGCATCCAGCGTTAAGGGGTGGAATTTCCCATTCACGTAGTCACCCGTTGCAACATGCACGACCCAGTTAATGGAAAACATCAGAGCATGTCGGGCGCCCACGCGAAAGAAATCCGGACATTCCAGCGCATCATCACCACCCCGCAAATCCGAAGGACCGTAAAAAATTCCTTTATAAGACCAGTCTCGAAGATCACGGCCTTCATAGCGTAAGATGACGCCCCCCTGGTTCTCAATGCTGCTACCAACAAGCATGACCCAGGTATCGCCTTCACGCCAGATTTTCGGGTCTCGAAAGCCACGGATCTTCAATCCAGGCGGCCCAACTGGCAGTACAGGATGAGATTCCTGACGCCAGTGCGTCATGGTGAGATCAGATGTAGCAATACATTGAACCTGGTCCGGCGCCCGCCCTGCCTTCAGACCGGTGTAAACAGCGATTGCCTGCTGTCCATCCAACACGACATCTCCTGTGAAGACACCGCTTGAATCCGGACCATCAGGCTGTGGCGACAAAGCAATAACCTGATGCTCCCACCTCACCAGATCACGGCTGGTCGCATGTCCCCAATGCATATTACCCCATACGGCGGCATCAGGATTCCACTGATAGAAAAGGTGGTAGGTGCCATTTGCAAAGACGGGTCCACAGGGATCGTTCATCCAGCCATGAGGTGGCAGCAGATGGGATTGCGGTCTGAAAGGATCAGACATCAGAAGATAGGCTGGGGGGGAATGCCCCGTTTCCCCCAACGCACGAGCAGAATACCCAAGCAGAGCGGCGGCCGTAGAAACCATGAGAGACCGGCGTGATAGCCGCGCAGGTAACGCATCGGTTAATAAGTACCTGGACACAGAACGTCTCCCTGTCGTGACCGCAATTGTCTATTGCGGGAGAGACTATGACATGAGACGCTGAACTGACACCAGAGAACGTCCAGCTACTCTATCAAAGGTGGGAAAACAGTATTGAACGCAGGTAGACTCTTTGCGGCAGTCATGATTGCAGGCAGCAGTTTTGCCTGCTTTCCCACCAGCCATGCTGAAGAACTATCAATTCTTCCGCTCAAGGCAACACTGACGAAAAGTACCCCGTCATTCCAGGTCAAGAATCTTTTTTCGTTCCAGTTACCCGCCAACCTTCCCGCACCCGCAAACTTTCGCGGGCTGATTGGAACACTTTCCACAACCACAAGCCCGGACAAGACAACACATAAGCCGGTTTGGTCAGAAACGCTCTTTGGGCTGGCGTATACAACACGGTCAGTATGCCCGTTATCCGGCCAAAAGATTGGGAGTTATTCTGAAATTTTCTCCAGCTTCCCCAGTCAGGGGCTGGCGGGGCTGATTGTTAAACAGTCGGGTCCAGGGACCGTGACAATCCCTGTGGCCMTCAAACTACCCGCCGGTCTTCCAATGCGCCTACCACCCGGCGGGTGCCTTTTCATGAGCTTTGACGGAACAGATTTTGCCAATCGTCCTTATACAATGACCAGCAATCTCTCGTTGCTTTACGACACGCAGCCCCCAAAATGGCCGTCTTACAGCGTCAACGGACTGGATGCAGAGTTCGTGGTTACGCCCAGCACCGCACACGGCCCAGTTCTCAACGCCTATACCGTTCTTCCCGTTTCAGAAAAGGGCCCCTTACACCCCGGGCTCCTCCTCGATGTTTACGGAAACGTCTCAGCCACATCATCCAATGGATTTTCCGGAGCCCCTGTAAAATCGGGTCGCTGGAGCATTCGGGAAATTGTCTCTGTTTACCGCCGGGGCAGCTGTAACCAAGCCTTTCCTCACCATTCGGAAAACAAGTTCATGTGGAATGACCATAGCGGCAATGGCACTGAACCCAATCCTTCTCATGCGCTAAAGCCCACAGCACAGAAAATACTCGATATTGTTCTGGATGGTAACGGGATTGATTCAGTAATGAAGCAGGCTAATGGCATACAGACATTGCCAGTCTCTTTAGAGGCAGGAGACTGCGTTGTTTCAGCCATTCTGCCCAATACAGTTGATAAATCGATTGATGGCAGCGTGAATGTGGAAACGCAGATCAAAACTGTCTCTACACCCTGATCTCCTCTTCCTATTTTGGCTGGACGCTTTAAGAATAGTCAAAACAGGCATAATGCTTTCAGGCGCGTGTACTGACGTTTGGTAAGGTGGAGCAAGTTTCGTGGGCAATATCACTACCGGATTCAGCATTCTTTCGAGCTCACAGACCTCTCCACAGGTAAACGAAGAATTTTCCTCTCAGCGCGAATGGTTTCCCTGGTGGCAGATCAGCCTCAAAGAGCCCGTTCGCGTCGAAGGCATAAGGCTTGAAGGCTTTCTGGAAGGCACGGACCAGCCTCCTCTCATGACGGTTCTTATTTCAGACGACGGGCAAAACTGGCTTCCTGTCTGGACACAACCTCTCTACGAGCCCGACACCCGCGCAATAACCTCAGTATCTTTCCAGCAGGTATTTTCTGCTCGCCACATCCGCCTTCGGTATGATGCGTTCGGCGTCCTGAGTTTTAAAAAAGCTGTTTTTGAGACTTCTGCTTTCACAGGGCATGAACAAACAGTTGAAGAGGCATTACGCGGCTATAAAAAAACAGCCGCAAACTCACAGGTCGTACTTTCAACGCTTTTCAACGAAAGCGATGAGTTCCTTGAACAATACATTGACAATTTTCTGGCCTACACCCCTGAGAATGTCTGTGTAGCGCTAAATTTTCCTTCTGAACGTGCAATTCCTCCCCACATCAAGACGATCAGCCCCCGTGTACATGTTTTCAACGGGAAAATCCGTCGTGAGAAATGGGGGCACACGCTTCTTCTGGGGCATCTGGAAGCCTTTGAAGAAGCACAAACCGCTTTTCCCAATTTTGATTATTTCGCCACCATGGCCTCCAATGGGCTCATGGTCCGAAAAATGGACGTTGCCGCCGCAATCGAGCAGCTTCCGCTGGCCTGTCGTGTTCCTGTCGCCTCCGAGCGGGCCTATGAGAGAGATCTCGATGTAGATGTGCTGGAGCCGACATACCATGGGACATGGATGTGGCATCATTTTCGCAACTCTACCGGTTTGGGAAATTATCTCCGGGAGAAACTGGCCGTAGAAAAGGTCTCTGCGACACAGATCGAAGGTCTTTTCGCGCGCAGGCAGGACTGGGACCAGCTCCATGCACGCAAAAGCCTGATTGAAGGGCTGGAAGACTTCATTTCCTTCGAAAACTATATGGCTATCGAGGAAGTGCTTCCAACGTCCATTTTCGATCGATTTGGAACGGGCCAATACACGCATATCTGTCGTGTTCTCTGGTCAGGCACCCGCCAGACAACGGTTTCAGACCTTCTGGAAATGGTCCCCACTATGCCGGATCATTTCTGTGCACTGAAGTGGTTTGACCGCTCCCGGATTGCCCAATCCACTGTTGCGGTGACAACACCTTGGGGCCGCAGCCTTCTGGAAATGGGTCAAAGCCAACACAGTGATATCGAACAGTTCCAGAAAGTTACCCTTGCCAAAACCCTGCTTGCAAAAGCGTATGAAGCAGAACATTTCGGCCCACTGACAAACCGTTGGTGGCCGACCGATGCACAAGGGAAAAAGGGCTTTAACTGGTCCGTCAGGGATCTGATATGCAACCGCCAGCATATTGAATTGGATATCCCTGAGCGGTCCCCTTCCCGGGTGGCTCCAGCATATCTGTTCATGGAAGCCACAAACCAACGTATCTCTGTGGCCTTGAATGTACGGGAAACTGCAGAGGCCGAAACCATTTTACGGCTATCCTGCAGCGCGTTGACAGAAGACGGCGCGCCCGTTTCAGGGGTGCATCTGCAAGGCTATCTCTATCTTTCCGGCCTGCAGGGAGACACCGTCTTTTGTCTCTCCATCCCTCGTGGGAAATGTTTTCCACATGATGCGCTGGCTCGAACCGTTTTTCACGATGAACACGGTTACACGGTCGATTACGCCGATCGTATTGAGCATTTTGATGATGTTGAAAAACGTTATTTTGTGCGCAAAGCGCGCGGAGCAGAGGGGCAGGTCTGGCTTGGTCTTCCTATTCACTGCAACGCCACAGTAGAAGTCGGCCTCTCAGTAGGCCCGGACTATCGCAACAACCGCAGCTTATCCGTCTGAGATCTGACACTGATATGATTGACCTCGCGCTCGGCAAACCAGCTACCCAGAGTTCCAAGCATCCAGATATTCTGCTGCCACTGACCGTTGATGCTGCCAATGCAAATCGGCCAGATCGCTCTGATGCTCATTTCCAAACGGCTGCAGAGTGGTTTCCCTGGTGGCAGGTTGATCTCGAAGAACTCTGCATCATTTCAAATGTAGTGTTGTACAATTCATCTTTCTGGCCGGGCCGGGCCCGCATGTTTTCAATTCTGGTCTCACAAGACGGCCAGACCTGGAAAGACGTCTTTTCGAAAACGGATCACAGCGTTTTCGGTGACAACGACGACACTGCTTACAAAGTCGTGTTTCCAGAGCCCGTTATCGGACGCTTCGTAAGAGTTCGACTGGATAACTGGGACCATCTCCACCTGAAAAGTGTCCGCGTTTATGGGGAGCCATGTCGAGCAACCCTGTCTACCAACACACCTGAAACGCTTTTATCTTCTCCTGAAGGGGTCGTAGTATTCGCGACCAACTACAACGAAGAAGACAGATTCCTACCGGTTTATATCGATAATTTTCTGAATTTTACTTCTGAAAATTGCCATATATTTATCAATTTTCCAAAATCACGCCAAATACCAACTGACCTTCTAACACCAAATCCACGTGTCCACGTTTTTAATGGTGTCATTGAACGCAAGAAATGGGGTGGCACCCTCTTGCTGGGCCATATGGAATCTTATGGCGAAGCACTACGCACGCTGGAAAAGATTGATTATTTCTGCACCTGCGCGTCAAACGGGTTATTCATACGTCCGTTCGATTTCGCGGCAGCTGTCCGACGCCTAGAATTAAAAGACGACGCACCCGTCGGCATGACCCGGCCATATCTGATTGATGCAGACCTCAAAACGCTACCGCGGGAAGGGGCAGATATGTGGGTCTGGAATAACTTAAGAAATTCCCACGGCCTGGATGAATATCTTGAAAAAAATTTGGGAATTACCAAATTTTCCCTCAACCAAATCGAAGGTTTATTTGCGGAAAGCTATGAATGGGACCAATTATATTTACGAATAAACGAGCTTACGAAATGCAATGAGCACTTCGGCATACCTGTATTCGAAACCCCTGCTTTAGAAGAATTCATTCCGGTAACTTTCTTTCGCCATTTTGGAAAAGGGCGATTTGCCAATATCTGCTATATGCTCTGGGACCCAATCCGGGAAATCATATTCCCAGATCTTCTTCAATGCGTGCAGAAACTTCCAGCTCATATGTGTCAGGTCAAGTGGTTCAGTCGGGATCCTGATTCCACGCCAACGGCCGCACTTTCTCACGCATGGAGCCGAGCTCTTCTGGAAACACTCTCCAATGAAGAGACCCCGGAAGCTTATCATGACCGGTTTCTGAACCGTGTTTTGACCCAGAGCTTTTCTGATGCCGTTCGTAAAAATGAAGTTTATACGCCTTTGACACGCCTTTGGCGCTCCGATGCACGGTGGGGCCGCGTTCAGTGGATTTACTCTTCTCTGCTTCCACAGGGCGAAAAAACAAAGGTATCTCCCGCATTTCCGGGCACCCCTATGCAGGAGGATGGAATTTCATCTGCGTGGGTTCTCTCCGCAGACCCTATGCACGATGGTCTGCAATATGAAGCCGTCGTTGCAGAAGAGCCTTCCAATACGACCCTTTCTCTTCAGGTGAGCCGAGAAGGCGAAGCTTTTGGACGGCACGAGTGGGGAGATACACGGGCTATTCTGTTTCTTTCTCCCTTGGCAGGAGAAAAAGCTCAGGTGTTCCGTCTTTCGTTGCGCCGGCCTTTTGAACACGCCCATGAACAACTCATGCACAATGTCAGGCGGTCTGATGGGCGGTCCAATTTTGCATGGCCGCTGATCATGCAGGAAGATGAAGGCAATATGCGCCACTTCTATTTCCTGCGTCCGCAGAACCATAAGGGCGAAATCTGGATCGGAATTCCTGCATTCCTCAGAACATCCATTTCCATGGAACTCGCTTTTGGAATTGCTTCCGTTTAAACGACGGGAGCTCAGCATTGTGTGTGGCAGACAGGGACTATCTGCTCACACACAATGACTGGCCAATAAAAAATTGGGCACGGCAATACAGCCCAATTTTCAATATCCCCTGCCAAGGGGGTGTTAATCAGTTACCAGCTCTGAAGTTCAACACGCTTCCAGCTATTTGAAGCAACACAGACGTAATGATAGTTTGCATCATCTGTGAAGTCGCCAGGCGTGCAATCCGCCGTTGAGGATGATGGTGTTGAAAGCGTTTCCCTGAAGGCCTTGGCTGTTGCCGTGGTCGCCGTAACAGTATCTGCACCAAACGTACTGACCCCGGTTGTTACGATACCAGCAAGGCGCAAAAACCCATTGGCATCTCCTGCCTGATTGGTCAGACTGATCGTCTGAGAGTCTATCTGAGAAAAGCTGGGAGCGTTCCCTGCACCAACTCTAAGCCCGGCTGGGGCACGCGCAGTACCATCAGATTCCGTCACAAGTCCCAGCTTGGTATTGCTGCCCTGGCCAACAGCAAGAGCGACACCGCCGGTATACCCACTAGGATCAAATACGATCTGGCCAGCCTGCACACATTGTGAGGCACTGATTCCAGAATCCAGCATATAAGCCGTTCCATCGCAAAGAGGAGCAGCGTTGTACTGGAGACTGGGGTTACTGCTTTCCAGCGCACCAAGATGCAAGGAGCCGTTTCCTGATGATCCATCCTGCGAACCATAGAACGAAAGTTCTGTGTATTTCCCATTTACAACACCATTACCCATCATAGAGATTGGCTGTGTTGCATTAACGTCTGCAGACATGTTGGCCTGATTACGGACGTCAAAGAACCCACTATCTGACTTGATCGTTTCGCCTCCTGGAATAACGCCACCTACCCAAAGACCGATACCAAGAGTATTGGCCCCTGACAGCCTCAGCATATAGCTGTCATTAGCCAAAGGTCCTGAGGTGCCATTATAGGCAAGGGTGAGCCCCTTCATGGATACTTCGCCGGGATGATCCTGATTCGCCCAGAAGTCCCACTCATTATCGAAGGAACGGGTAACGCTATCGGTTTTTCCGACGCGATACTGAAGGTTGTAGTTGTTGAAATTCTTGTTGTTCATGCCCAGAAAAAGCGTGGGCTGGCTATAATTATGATACTGGCTAGTGTGGGTTTCCTGTCCGGTAGCAGGGTGGGTATAAGTAATCTGATTGTCTATCTGGTCTCCACTATTTTGCCCTGGAGCTGCGGTGGCAGCGGCACCCCATTCACCAACGGTGCACCATCCCGGTTGGGCGGACGATGTCCCTGGGTAGTATCCGCTCTCTACAAAAAATGTGCTGTGCGCACTATCAGTGTTCGCCGCATCCCAACCAGAGAAATAGGCAAGATAGTAGTTCGGGAGATCCACATTCGTAGCGTCAGGATTGTACCCCCCTTCCGTGCTATTCATTCCTTTTGCGTAATTTGTCCAAATAGCCATACGATTTTGAAACAAATTCATTTCAAGCGTATTAAGCGCTGGATACACAGACACTTCGTTCGCCCCAAGGAACCTTATGGCATGAGCAATTCCGTCAGATGCCAGATACTGGACCGTTACACCTGTGTTGGCTGCAACTGCGGAGGCCAACGTGTATCCGGATGGCAGAGTGACTGTTGTAAGGTTGGTCGAAGGGTTATAAGCCGCCTGCATGATTTTTGCAGTTTCAGAAGACACAGTGCCGGACGCTCCTGCCAGCGAGAGGCCTGAAATCTGGCAGCCCGCCAAACTATCCGCCGCCTGAACTCCACACCCTAGAGCACCGACCAGCGTAAAGCTTGAGGCCCCGGCAGCAGCATCTGTCCCGATGCTGTATGAGGTTCCTACAACACGATAGGATCCGTCACTTTCTGTAGCCAGAGTATTTCCTCCCAAAGCATCCAGTGGGGAAACATCGCTGGACCGGGCATCAATATTAATTCCGTCCGTAATACCCGCGCCGGAACGGTTATTGATTTCTGGCCCCCCCATATCCGTGAACTGATAGCAGGACCCGCCTTCATCTCCACCACTGGTGTTTGCACACGAGGCTTTCAGATGCACCAGAGAATTTGCCGTAGATCCACCCAACATCAGTGTATTAGGGTTTTGGTTTACTGCATCCCAGTGATTGCGGGACATGGTAATAAAAGGAGTAGTAGTCGCACTCTGATAAACAGACTGTCCTTCGTATCCAACTTCCAGAGTTCGATCCAGCTTTGCAAGTGCGTCAGCAACGCTTTGCCCATTAACCGTGACGTCTGCACCAAAAATTCCCGTCCCGGTGGAAATTCTGTTATTAAACTCCCAGGTATTTCCATATGATAAATTATCGAAATGACAATGCCCCTGGCCGTCGCTGCCAGTGGCAGTGTCACACCAGATAAAGACATCATTATTTGCGATATAGGGATTACCCGGATGGAAGTGAATTGCCTCCGTCTGTCCGCTATTATTTTGCTGCTGTGCAAAAAGAATATTCCCAACGGCGTCGCGCCCGACCACCCCGTTAGGAACGTCTTTCTGATTGCTCGCCTGAAAGGCATCCATTGTTGTGGAAAGCGTATTCAGAAGACCTGAAAGCTGTGCGCCGCCAACAGTACCCTTGTCGATAGAACCACTGACCGGTGCCGTGATGTACCCTGAACTGTCCAGTACCACGGCATTGGATTCTACGCCCGTAGGAGCCTGACACGGAACAGGATGACCTGCATCATCCAACCCGCATGTCATCATGACAACTGTTGTGGCATGCCATTGATTATCCGTTCCTTTATATGCCGGAACGACAGGTTTCTCGTTGTTTCCAACGGCTGACACCACTTTAAGCGGCTGGTAGCTGCCATCAGTTCCTTTGTAAGCCGCAGGAGACGCAGCAAAAGAATGCAGAGGAATTAATAATGATGAAATTATTAGAAGATTTTTTTTCGTCATCGAATTCTCTGTTAATTAGATTTTCTGTAACGACGAGACACAAAAAAAGCCCTTTCCCCAGAAGAGGAAAAGGCCATCACCGTGAATTTATTGCTATTTTTACTTGAAACAGCCGTTACATATGTCGGCTATCTTCTTTTCTTCTACCATATTGCGCGTTCTGAATCAATTAAACTTTCCAACGCATTTAAAACACATAACCTAACAAACTGGCAGCCCCGCTAGAGGAATACGGGGCTGTTCAACAGTTTGCATTACAGTGGTGCGTAAATTGCTCCCAGATAATCGGGGGTGCCACTCACGCGATCCAGACGCGGGTAACGCAGGCCATCATGATATGGGATAGAAATCGTGCTGATGTGCTCGCCAGATTTCACGACAAGTCTGATTGGCTGTTTCGGGTCTTGTTGTGCGTCCGCGATGGCATGACGCAAACGATCCCCTGTGTAGGCCATGTCATTAACAGCCAGGATTGTCTCTCCTGACGCCAGACCCGCCTTGTAGGCAGGGCTCATCCAGTGAACACGTGCTGTTTTGCCATCACGTGTGACACTCATACCGAGCGAGAACGTCAAATCCACACTGTGACGAACAGCTTCCGATGCTTTGATGAAGGATGTTGGCTTGTCTGTGTAAACAAGCTTGTACCCACCGTTTGTCAGGCCATCCAGCGGAGCGTGCGGTCGGATAGTGTCCAGACGATCATGCAGGAATTTGGCCCAGTCATAGGGCTGGATGCTGTTCAGGGTCGAAGCCACCTCATCGAACTGATAGGGGCTGACGATAAAGCTTCCATTATTCGTGCCGAAAAAGGCCTTCGCGAAATCGTTCAGAGATTTCTGTCCGTTGGAAAGCTTGCGGATCAGCGTATCTGCGTCGAGCCAGACAAGCTGACCTTCCACATAGTAGTCTTCCGAACGCTGCCAGTCGCGCCATGATAGAGGAGCACGCTGAGCAATGACGGGGTCATTGGTGGTATCTTCCAGCGGGCGCCACAGACGACCTGTTTGGTTTTCGTAGGTCGCTGCCATATAGGCCAGTGCTTCGAAGCCCTGATCCTTCGTCACAAGCCCTGAACGGGCGGCAAGAACATTTCCCCAATACTGGGTCTGACCTTCATACACCCAGAGTAGAGACCCGCGTTGTGGAACATTAAAGTTTGGAGCCCACATATCAGCCGGGCGACGATACTTTCCGTTCCAGGAGTGCGTGTACTCATGCGCAAGCAGATCACGCTCAGGGAACGTCTTGTCCCATTCCGTGAAATATCCCGGAGCAGCAGCATTCTCGCTGGACTGATGATGTTCCAGCCCAATCATGCCCAGCTCTTCCGTCAGGGCGAGCAGGAAGTCGTAATGATCATAATGGTGGGAGCCGAAAAGAGCCGTAGCCTGTTTGACGAGGTTCTTATGAGCTTCGATCTGCTGCGGCGTCGCATTCAAGGACTCTGCATCGTCTGCAACAACATTGAGCGCGACAGGGACATGATCCGGCCCGGTCAGATCAAACTTACGGAAATACCGGCCCGCATAAATCGGGGAGTCGACCAGCGTATTATAGGTCGTTGCATTGAAGTGGGTTTCATCGCCATAGGCAGAGGCGCGCAAAGCGGAGCCAATCTGCCATCCATGCGGCACCAGAACGCTTGGCTTGACCGTAATATCCCGCGTGAAATACCCAGCTGGATATAGAGAAACCTGATCCCACTGAACATTAACGATGGATGGCGTCATAACGACACGACCCTGACCCGGCGTAACCGGAGACAGAAGCTGGAAATGGACGTCGAGTGTGGGGGTCGTGGCGGAAACGGGAATATGAAACGCAGCGATATTGACCGTGTCGCGCTTCCAGGGAATCGTCTTGCCACCTGATTGGATTTTCAGGCTGGCAAGCTGCTCAATGACGCCCGTTGGGGAATGATCGCCCGGGATCCACATGGGATAGAGCAGGATCAATTCGCCTTTTTGTACAGCCTCTTGCGGAACAGGCACTGTCTCATGGATGGACATGACGTGGTGGGCTGTGTCGGTCGCATCCACAGCAACGGTCAGAGCGCCCGGGAAAGGTTTGTCCTGCGGATCAGGGATGGCGGCAGGGAGAGGAAGCGGTTCTGGCTGAGGCTGGGCAAAGGCTGGGGCAACCAGACTGCTGAACGCAGTCAATGCCACCAGAAAGCGCATACGCATCATAAGGAAGGTTCCGATTTGTAAATCAAAGTCCTTCCTGCCCTAATTGCCCTCGCAGGCATGCACAAGGGGTAATAGTGTCGAACGGGTTTTCAGGCTCGTGGCGTGTAGCCCATCTTGGATCCTACAAGAATATAGTGATCCAGAAGCGTATCGTAGCGCCCCATTGCAACATCCATGGCAGCAGCGGGGTAAGCGGTAGCATAGTATTTGTTGTCCAGGTGAACGGGATGTTTCCCTTCCCAGAAACCGGCGCTACAGAAATGGTTGATTGACCCTACAGCTCCATAAGTTCCAAACAGCCCTATATCTCCGTACATTCCAAGGTAATCTGCCACGTTGAAAACACTGAGCGCGTCATTCAGTGTGGGGCGGTTGCTCTGGCGTTTCTGTAATATGGATGCTGCTGGAACATATTGCCATGTTCTTCGTACGGGATCGAGATAGTCCCGATAGTTCGCGATGGCTCGCGAGTGATAAATAGGAAAGACATAAAATTCGTATCGGGGGTCATCCAAAGGCAGCAGCATTGATGAAGGATGCTGCTGCGGTGACATCACGCCTGCGACCGGAAAAAAGATTTTTCTGGCATCTGAAAGCCACGCAGCGAGCCAGGAGAACGTACTCAATGCTGGAACGATGTAGTGTGATCGACGAATATAATCAAAATCAAGCGCCTCCCCGCGGGAGGAAATAAAACGTGCATCTGGAAAGCGCTGTTTCAGTTCGTCCAGATAAGGTGATGGCGTCAGTTGACCATAGAAAATTGGTTTCTTGCCGGTTTTCTGGATGAGGTGTTCATAGAATTCCGGAGGGAGCATTGTATAATCCGGATGCAAACCCGTAAGAACCTCTCCGCCACGGATATTAATGACAAGATCATCAGGCCCCCCATACTGCTCATTATCGGAGCAGTATGGGAAAATTTTATCATAGTCCGTAATTCTGCGATCAGGAAAATTGTCGATATGCTGGCTATACCCTTCCAGACTGATAAACGCCGCATTGGAGCGAGGGACAATATGGCAGTAACCATCTGTTGAGACACGTCCATGAACCCGAGAGTTGATAACCTCTGTGTCATGCAAGCCAAATTGATTTCTGGTGTCGATGTCTGGAATTGAAATATCGAAAAGCGGAATTCTTACATTGCAGATGGTCCCATAACCAAGATCCGACTGAAGCTTCAGAGCCGAAAGATACATCATCATGATGTTCCCGGTATTTCCGTACAGAGATACTCTGATTGTAAAGTTCTTCATGGCCTGTAGCACAGTTATGGTTCAGCTAGACCATAACATTTGTTGAAACAGGGGTCCATTCCATGAAGAACCCAAGCGGTAGAGGAAGATTACGCGTCTTCTGGAATGTAAGGGAGAATGGACCATCCCGCCTCTGAGGGTGACAGATAAAGCGGGGTTGCATTTGGCAAACGAACATTGACGGGTAGACTCATTCCCGCCCGCAGGCTTCTGAACAAGGCGCCATGTGCGACAAAGAGGGGTGTTCCGTCAGTTTGCAGGGAGCGGTTAACCGCTCCAACAGCACGCGCCTGAAGGGTTGCAAAGCTTTCAGCACCTTCGGGCGTATAGCCATCTTCAATCCATGGGTCATACCATTCTCCCATGGGTTGCCCCTCCTGTACCCCGAAGCAGACTTCCTTGAGTTCGGGATCAATGATCAGAGGAAGATCAGGCCCCCCGCTGTCACGAATGGCATCACGAGTGTGTTCTGCGGTGACAAGGGCGCGGCAGAGGGGGGAGGCAATAATCCGGTCGAAAGGTGTTTCTCCCTTCCGGAACAGGTCCGCAAAAATCTGACCTGCACGGATCGCCTGTGTCAGCCCCGTGGCATTCAAAGGAATGTCCGTCCGCCCTTGGGAGAGACCTCTGAGGTTCCAATCCGTTTCACCGTGCCGGAGATACCAGTAAGGCTTGGTCAGGATCTTCGGCATGGATGAAACCTCCAGAGATGGGAAAGCTTAGTCGAAGAGAGAGGAAACCGAGCTTTCATCTGCAACAGCGCTCATGGCGCGAGCCAGAAGATTAGCAGTCGTAATCTGGCGAATGTTTGGCGTATCGAGCAGCGCCTGGGTAGCAGGGATGCTGTCCGTCAGGGTCAGCATGTTCAAAGGACTGTTTTTCACGCGCTCGCAGGCATTACCAGTCAGAACGCCGTGAGTGACATAAGCCTCCACGCCTTCCGCGCCCCGGCTCATGAGAGCATTGGCCGCGTTACAGAGTGATCCACCACTGTCCACAATGTCGTCTACCAGCACGCAATAACGTCCTGAGACATCGCCAATCACGTTCATGACTTCCGACACGCCGGCGCGTTCACGGCGCTTGTCGATGATGGCCAGGTCAACGTTCAGACGCTGTGCAAGCTGACGGGCACGAACAACGCCACCAACATCAGGAGACACGATCATGAGCTCCCGGTCCGGAAGGCGCGTTTTAAGATCACGCACGAAAAGCGGAGCCGCATACAGGTTGTCCGTCGGAATATCGAAGAATCCCTGAATCTGCATGGCGTGCAGATCCATTGTCAGGATACGGTTCGCACCCGCTTCTGTCAGCAGATTGGCAACCAGCTTTGCACTAATGGGCGTACGGGGGCCGGACTTGCGATCCTGTCGGGCATATCCAAAATACGGCATGACAGCCGTTACCCGGCGGGCAGACCCACGACGCAGCGCGTCGAGCATCACCAGCAGTTCCATGAGGTGATCGTTTGTCGGCATGCAGGTGCTCTGCACCACGAAAACGTCCTCACCGCGGACGTTCTCCTGAATTTCGACAAAGACTTCGCCATCCGCGAAGCGTTTGACCACGGTTTTGCACACGGGCAGCCGTAGTTCACTCGCCACCGCACGAGCCAGCGGCAGATTACTGTTGCAGGCAACGATCTTCATGAAACGGCCTCGTCTGGTATCCGTCAGGGGGAGAATTGCGCGCTTTCTAACAGCGCACCCCCCTGCTGTCATCAGTTCTGAGCCATTCTTTGCACGGAAGTTGGGCTTGATGTGCTGACCGATGCAAGCGAAACACATTCAAGAACTGTCTGCGCGGCCTGCTGGAGGCTGCTTCAAGCTTCAGGAAAGGTCGGGATATGGCCCTGAAAGACTGTACGGGTTTCGTTGGTCGGAGACTTCTGATTCAGGACCTCCCAAACCAGCGGGACGTCAGAAATGCTGTCTTTATCCCGCCTGGAACTGCCCCACAGTGGGGACTTTTCGAACCCTCGGGCCGAAGTGTGCCTGAGGGAATGCTCTATACCGGCGCCGGTGCGCTTCACACACCACTCTGTTCCAGAGATTGTGCGGATATTCCGGCATGCCCGGTTCTGAGTGATGAGTTTGATTATTTTTTCCTTGGAAACCTTAATCCGTCATATCCTTATTTCTTCGCCAACGTCTTCTCTCGCCTGTGGGGCCTTCCTCCTTACGCACGATCACGCCTGAAGCTGGTGTTTAGCAGTCCGCAGCCTGTGGCTCAGTTGATGGCGCAGAGCTACTTTCGGACGATCATGACGGCCCTTGATCTGACGGCAGATCATTTCCTGCAGGTTTTATCCCCAGTCCGCTTTCCAAGGATCACAGTTGCAGCGGCGGCATTTGAAGAGCTTTCCTTCATTTATGATGTCTTTGCAGATCTGGCGCACAGCATTGGGCGAAAGATTTTGCCCGAAGGCGAACAGAACCACCCGGGGCGCGTGCTCTTTCTCTCGCAAGAGAAGCTGCCCGAGGGCAATGTCAGGGTGGAAAATGAAAGCCTTTTGACGTCCGCGTTGAGAGCGAAGGGTATTGGAACCGTTTATCCAAGTGAAATGACTTTCCGGGATCAGCTCAAGCTCTGGGCGTCAAATCCCCTCGTGATCGGGTATAATGACGCCTATCTGCATACGAGCCTCTTCTTCCCTCAGCGCAGGGTTGTCACACTGGCACATGGTCCGGATATGTGGGTTAACCAGTGCCTGGTCGATAAGGCGAACAACAATCACGCCCGCTATCTGTATGATAGCGCCGGCCTGGATCCGGTTGGCGCAGGAAGTGGCTTTCATATGAACTACCGGATTCCTGACCCCGAGAAACTTGCAGATGAACTGGCGGACTTTACCTTGGGTTAACCGGATCAGCCCCTCGAAGGCATGTTCGATTTCTGTTTCATTTTGAAACAATCGGGCCACACAAACGTCTTGTCGCGGATGAACTTTCCTCCGCGAATAGCGTTTCGATAACGAACGCTTCTTCAAGGAGTTATACCCAATGTCCATCAAGTCCGTCGCCCGTGTTGCACTTTCCCTGACGCTACTGTCTGGTGCCGCCGTCTCTCTCTCGGCCTGCAACACTGTTCGGGGTGCTGGTCAGGACGTCAGTTCCGTGGGCCACAATGTGTCTCGCGGTGCGAACGCAACGCAGGATGCCATTCAGCGTCACACGGATGCCTCCACGCACTGATTGCTGTCTCTCTTCAGGGAGAACAGTCAGAAAAAGCCGCCAGAGTCTTCTCTGGCGGCTTTTTCTATGGCGCTTAAGAAAACCTACAAGATCACGAAATATGACACATAAGCAGTTTTCACGTCTCTTTGTGTTCGATTCCACTTGTAATCTGTGATTTCCCGGTCTCATATTCCTGACTGAACAGACGTTCTCGGGGCGGGGTGAAACTCCCCACCGGCGGTATTGAAGGGATTTCGGTCCCTCCTAAGCCCGCGAGCGCCTTCTTATCTACGGATAGGAAGGGTCAAGCAGATCCGGTGAGACTCCGGAGCCGACGGTCATAGTCCGGATGAGAGAGAACGCAGCACTTGCCCGATTGCTCGGGTGGGAGGACCGTGCATCTTCGCGCTCTCCCACTGCGAATATCGGTTAAGGGCGGCGTGCGCCCTGCGAACGTCCCTAATAATGGGACCGTGACCGCAGCCTTGTTAAAACAAACCACCTTTTCCAGCGCAGCGAGTGCAAGCCAGATCCGAGCAGGATTTCGCTTGGCCCTGGACCATGCGGCCGACACGTTGGGAGCAACCTCTCCCAATCCATCTGTCGGATGCGCACTGCTCGATGCAGAAGGCCATGTTCTTACAGTCGGCGTTCATCCACGAGCTGGGCAGCCTCATGCAGAAGCCATGGCTCTTGCACAGGCTCGCGATGCCGGTGTTCTGGGCAATGTGCGAACTGCACTTGTAACTCTGGAGCCCTGCAATCACACGGGGCGTACCTCTCCCTGCAGTGAAGCGCTGCGCAATAGTCCCGTCGAGCATGTCTGGATCGGCGTTGCTGACCCTAATCCGCAGGCTGCAGGCGGCGCAGAGCGGCTGCGGGAGATGCCGAACGGGCGCCGCGTGACATTCCTTTCGGATGTCCCGGAAATGGCTGATCTTGAACGCGATTGCCGTGCCCTGCTGGCACCTTTTCTGAGCCGCGTCGTTCGTCATCGCCCCTGGATCAGTGTCAAGCAGGCTCTGGATTCAAATGGTACGATGATTCCGCCGACGGGACAGACGACGTTCACCTCCGAAGCCTCACTGACGCTGGCTCATCGTCTGCGCCGTGCTACCGATGCCATCATCACGGGCATCGGGACAGTTCTGGCTGACAAGCCGCGCTTTACAGTGCGTCGGGTAGCGGATCACCCGGATCGCGGCCCACGCCTTCTTGTGGTGTGTGACCGGAAAGGGCGCCTGCCCACAGACTGGAAAACCGGGATGGAACAGGCCGGGTTCACGGTTCTGGTCAGTCCTGACCTTCTCTCCGTACCCCCCATGCTTGCCCAGCGCGGCGTGAACTGGGCCATGGTGGAAGCCGGTCCATCCCTTCTGAAAACCGTCTCCGATGCCGGCATGTGGGACGACTGGCTGACCATCCGCAAGGATGGCGACACTGATCACATCGAACTTCAATCGCGGGACGAGAGCCCGCTACGACTGCTGAGGGAAAGCGCATGTTCTCTGGAATCATAGAGCGTCTGGGTACTGTCAAAGCCGTATCCCTCCGTGACAAGGCCATGGACCTGACCGTCGAGACAGGCTTTCCGGATCTTGAGTTAGGCGAAAGTGTCGCTGTGAATGGCGTCTGTCTAACGGTTGAAACGTTCGATGCGGCTGGGGTGGCAACATTTCACCTGAGCGGCGAAACTCTCTCCCGGACACCTCTGGAGCAGCTCAAAGCCGGGTCTCGCGTTAATCTGGAACGTGCGGTCGCAGCCAATACCCGATTGTCCGGGCATATCGTGCAGGGACATGTCGATAATGTCGCGACGTTTGCCAGTGTCGAAAAATCCGGAGACTCGTATTCCCTCCGCATTTTCGTCCCACAGGCTTTGCGCCAGTATGTTGTGGAAAAGGGCTCCATCACGTTCGATGGGATCAGCCTGACGGTCAACGAACTGCATGATGATGTTGTGCGGGGAAACCAGTCCGGATTTGAGGTTGGTCTGACAATCATCCCTCATACCTGGGACCATACGAACCTCTCGTCCCTCACAGTCGGAACACGCATAAACGTGGAGGTCGATGTACTCTCCAAGTACGTCGAAAACCTGCTGCGCTTCTCGCCTACACTTGGAAAGGTTGCGTCATGAAGCCATCCCTGAAAGCTGCCATTGAAGCCATTCGCGCAGGTGGCATGGTCGTCATGGTTGATGACGAGAACCGTGAAAATGAAGGCGATCTGGTCATGGCGGCGCAGTTCGCCACACCGGAAGCCATCAATTTCATGGTGCGTGAAGCGCGGGGTCTGGTCTGCCTTCCTTTGGAAGCTGAGCAGGTGGACCGTCTTGGTCTACCCCCCATGGTCAGCCGCAACCGTGACCCGCGGGGCACGGCCTTCACAGTCTCCATTGAGGCGGCCACAGGCGTAACCACTGGCATTTCGGCCGCAGACCGTGCCCGAACAATCGTTGTTGCCGCCAGCCCTGACGCAACAGCAGCTGATGTGATTTCGCCGGGCCACATCTTTCCTCTGCGCGCCCACCCAGAGGGTGTGATCGCCCGTAATGGCCACACGGAAGGGTCGATTGATATTGCGCGCCTCGCTGGCCTCGAGCCTGCGGGCGTGATCTGCGAAATCATGGCGGACGACGGGAGCATGATGCGCCTGCCCGAATTACGCCGCTTCGCTGCAAAGCATGGAATGCCAGTCGTCAGTATTGCGGACTTGCAGGAGTGGTGCCGCGAGCACGGGCGTGGCTCCGTGGATGATGCTCAACTGATCAGCACACCAGTCCCTGCTACCGGTGAAATGGTGGCTGTATCTGCTCTTCCCAGCATTTTCGGTGGCCATGATCTGAAGATCCATGCTTTCCGGGCCGTAGACGGTGTCGAACACGTGGCCCTCGTGAAGGGAGATCCTTCTCAGGGAATCCCGCTGGTTCGACTGCACTCAGAATGTGTCACGGGTGACGCATTGGGTTCTTTGCGGTGCGATTGCGGTGCTCAGCTTCGGGAAGCTCTTGAGCGGATATCAGCGTCTGAATGCGGCGTGCTGGTTTATATGCGCGGTCATGAAGGCCGAGGCATTGGCCTTGCCAACAAGATTCGGGCCTATGAGCTTCAGGATGGCGGCATGGACACCGTGGAGGCAAACGAGGCTCTGGGCCTGCCCGCGGATGCCCGTGAATGGGATGCAGCCGCCGACCTGCTCCGGCATCTGGGCGTCACGTCCCTTCGCCTTCTGACGAACAATCCGGACAAGGAATCCAATCTTGTTCGCTTCGGTTTTGATGTGCAGTCCCGCGAGCGACTGGAAATTGAAGCCAACCCTTTTAACCGGGCCTATCTCGCCACCAAGCGGACGCGGATGGGCCATTTCCTTCAGGAACAGCCCGCATGAGCAAGCATATCCCCGTCGCCCCTGACCTGCGCCTTTCTCCAGCCCCCAAAATGGCGATCATCGTCAGCCGTTTTAACACCGGTATCACAGGTGGCCTGAAGAATGGGGCGCTCGAATGGATGGAAGAGCGCGGCATCACGGATGTGGACGTCTATGATGCTCCTGGTGCATTTGAGCTGCCGCTTCTTGCTCAGAGACTGGCCAAATCGGGCAAATATGAAGGTGTGATCTGCCTCGGCTGTGTCATCAAGGGAGATACCGCCCACTTCGAGTTTATCTCGCTGGGTGCGACCATCGGTATTATGCAGGCTCAGCTCGCAACGGAAGTGCCGGTCGCGTTTGGTATCCTGACAACTTACACCGAAGCACAGGCTGTTGCCCGTTCACGGGAAGACGCTGAGAACAAAGGCCGTGAAGCTGCTGCGGCCTGTGTGGAAAGCGTAGCTTTCCTTCGGAACGTGCCGGTAGCCTAACTCAAATAAGCCAGGACGGCCTCAGTCGTCTTGGCTTAAAAACCTTTCATTAGCCTGCTGCCGAAACCAAGGCGTCATGCGACGCACAGCCTCTTCAATCCGATCGGTGGAAACGGCAAAACTGAACCGCATGAAGCGATTACCATTAACAGGGTCGAAGTCTACACCGGGCGCCGTCGTGACCCCCGTTTCCAGAAGAAGCTTACGACAGAACGACAGACTATCCTCTGTGAGATGTCCAATATCCGCGTAAATATAGAATGCACCATCCGGTGGTGCGATATGCGTCAGGCCAAGCACGGGCAGAGCTTCAAGAAGCAGATCGCGGTTTCGCCGATAGGTCTCAATATGGCCATCGAGCTCCTGCCGACAATCAAAAGCGACCAGTCCCGCATGCTGACTCAATGCAGAGGGTGTGAGGAAAAGATTTCCCATGCGCGCCCGGGCAGCATCTATCTTGTCCAATGGCACAATCAGCCACCCCAGCCGCCACGGAGCCATACTGAAGTATTTTGAAAAACTGTTGACCACCAGCGCGTGTGGGTCATGTTCCAGAACACTATGGGCGGGCTCCCCGTAGCTCAGACCATGATAAATCTCGTCTGATATAATTCTGATTCCACGGGCCTTGCAGACATCAATGATAGACTGCAATTCACTGTCTGGCAGAATTGTCCCCGTTGGATTGGCAGGGCTGGCAATAATAAGACCGTCTGGTGCAGGTTCCAGCTCGGCCACGGCTTTTGCCGTCAACTGGAAGCGTTCCGCTTCTCCGCAAGGCATTTCCACCGGCATCATATGAAGTGTGCGGAGCGTATTGCGGTAAGCAACATAACCCGGTCGCGCGAGCGCAATACGCTGCCCAGGCACAAAACAACTCGTCAGAGCCAGGACAAGCGCCGGAGAGGCGCCGCAGGTCAGGATTACCTGCTCTGGCTGAACGGCGACGCCGTAGGTCTCCTGGTAATGCCGGGCAATACGCTCCTTGAGTGGCTGGCTTTCCCAGTATCCCATGGGATCTGTCGCCAGAATATGCTGTGCCCGTTCAATGGCTTCCTTCGGCGCACCAGTGGAGGGCTGACCAAATTCCATATGGATGATGCTGCGCCCCTCCGCCGCAAGCTTGTGAGCAAGCGCACTAATGGAGATAGCGTGAAACTGGTCAATGTCCGGAACGGGCATGGGAAACTCGATACAAAACTTCAGAAGCGACGGTAAACCAGTTCAGGCGTTTCTGCCTGCTCCACCGCCTTCTCGACGATGTCATGAAATGGTGAGCGGCTGCAAACCGGGTCCATGTTGGCGGCATTCCCTGTCAGAGCCAGCGCCTGACAACGACAGCCTCCCCAGTCGATCTCCTTGCGGTCACAGGCCCTGCAGGCTTCCGGCATCCACTCCGTTCCACGAAACATGTTGAACAGGTGGGAATTGTTCCAGATCTCGGCCAGCGATTCATCCCGTACGTTCGGGAAGGTTACATTCGGAATGATTTCCGCAGCATGGCAGGGAAGAACGCGACCAGACGGGGAGATGTTCACGAACCGCTGCCCCCAGCCGCCCATGCAGGGCTTGGGACGGTCTGCATGATAATCTGGCGTGACATAGTCAATGGCCAGACCTCCCTTCTCACGCTCGGCTTCTACAGCACGCGTAGACTCTTCGAGCTGTTCTCTGCTGGGAAGCAGCGCATCGCGGTTTTTGAGGCCCCAGCCATAATACTGGGTATGAGCAATTTCGACGCGGCCAGCCCCAAGCTGACGTGCCAGCTCAAACATTTGTGGAATGCGCGCGACATTTTCCCGGTGAACAACAAAGTTCAACGTCATGGGCATCCCGGACGCCTGAATCAGCCGGGCGGCTTTAAGCTTGCGAGGCTGCGCGCCTTTCAGGCCGCCAATGCGTTCGGCGCCCTCTTCCGTCACATCCTGGAAAGAAAGCTGGATATGATCCAGCCCGGCCTTATCCAGTGCATCAAGTTTGGCTTCATCCAGCAGGACGCCGGACGTAATGAGATTTGTATAAAGATTCAGCTTTCGTGCCAGCGTCACCAGTTCGACCAGATCCGGCCGGGCCATTGGCTCACCACCCGAGAAGTGAACCTGCAGGACGCCCATCTCCGCCGCCTGTTCAAGCACCCGCCTCCATCCAGCCGTATCCAGCTCTGCCGCCTTGCGTTCCAGATCCAGCGGATTGGAGCAATAGGGGCAGGCAAGCGGACAACGATGGGTCAGTTCAGCCAGAAGGCTCATCGGTGGCTGGGGCAAGGTCATGCGCGCAGAACGCCCTTTTCCGTCAGATCAGAAAGAAGCGCGAGAACATCCGTGGAGATGACTTCGCGCGGGGCGGAGAACTGTTCCGTCAGCTTCTCTATAATAGAGTCAACAGCCAGCTCTCCGTCCACAAGACCTAGGATATGTGGGGCGGCGCCTTCGATAATGAAAGCCTTTTCGGGAGCCTGAACAAGCCAGACATCCCGAACACGGTCATGTTGCAACCGATGACCACGCGCAAAGGACAGGACGGTCTCTTCCGTCACGCTCATGGGACGAAAGCGCCCGGCGGGATGTGCCCTTCCACATACGCGTAATCCAGCGCATCCAGCATGGACCACAGAACGGAGCACTTGAACTCCAGAGCACCCAAAACTTCGCGCTGCTGTTCTGGCGTTCGAGCATTCTCCCGCACGTAGGCCAGCGCGAAATCGGAATCCCGAGGAGCCTGCGTAAGGCGTGGGGTGAAATAGGCCAGCGTTTCTTCAGAAATGAAGTCGTAGTGCCTCAGCATTCCTGAGACACGTTCGCTGATGATCGTCGGAGAGAACAGCTCGGTCAGGGAGGATGCGATAGCGGCCAGAATGGACTGATCACGCACGAAATTCACGTACGCATCCACGGCAAAACGAGTCGCGGGAAGCAGGCCGGCCGTGCTCTCAACGTACTCCCGATCCAGACCCAGACCGTCCGTGAGTACGAGCCAGCGCGCGACACCACCTGTTCCCGGCTCCGTACCATCATGATCCTCGATGCGGCGACGCCATTCGCGGCGCAGCTCGGCGGTCGGGAGGCGAGCAAGGAGCGTGGCGTCCTTGGCCGGGATCTTCGCCTGATAATAGTAGCGGTTCAGGGACCAAGCCTGTACCTGCTGCTTCGTCAGCAGACCGTCATGCAGCTTGCGGTGGAACGGATGACGGTTGTGGTAGCGCTCAGCCCCGATCTGGCGGAGACGGGTTTCGAGCTGGTCAGGGGTCAGGAGTGTCATGGTGTTTCCAGTCTGAAAGTCATGCCGTCTTCGGACACGGTCCACCCCGCGTTCTCGACGTCTTTGCGTTCCGGACTGTCTTCCATCAGAACCGGGTTCGAGTTGTTGATGTGAATCAAGACTTTACGCGGTTTTGAGCAGGACACGAAGCACTCCACCGGGCCGCCGCTATCCCGGACGGAAACATGCCCCATACGCTGACCTGTCTTGGGGCTGAGTCCCGCACGAATCATTTCATCATCGCGCCATAGGGTGCCATCAAAAAACAGCAGATCCGCTTGAGAGGCACGTTCGATGATTTCTGGTGTTATGTGGGCGCAGCCGGGGATGAACAGGACCGTCTGCTTTCCATCCGTGATGGACACACCCAGTGTCTCATCAGGCCGCGACCCTTCAGCCTCAGCGTAAAGCGGGGCTTTCCCCGGAACCGCGAAGGCTGTGAGCGTCAGGCCTGACAGGCTGCCATCCTTCAGCTTCAGAGCTGTGAGCGCATCAAGCGTCAGAGGAACGCGCGGGACAATCGCAGGATCGAGCGCACCGAAAATCGGATTGGCCGCCAGTTGCTCCAGTGTGGAGTCACTCCCCATGAGCGTGAAAGGCTCACGTTCCCGCAGGGTCAGCAGACCCGTAATGGCGTCAATTTCACCACAGGTGAGAATGACGCTCTGGATCGGCGTACCGCGCAGACTGCCCTGATGATGAAGGGCCGGAGTCTCGATAATCTGCTGCCGGAGATCAGGGGAGGCGTTGAGAACAAACCAGTGTTCTCCATCAGCACTCACGGCAATGGAGGCCTGAGTGCGAGGGCGTGCGCCCTGTCGCGTGCGGGCGGCAACACACCCCGGCGCTGCGGAGTTCCATTGGGGGAAACCACCGCCGGCCGCGGAGCCGAGCACGATGACATCAATCATTTTTCAGAAAACCGTCTGGGAAGCATGAACAGAAAACGGCCGCCCCTGTGGGAGGCGGCCGCCATTTTTCCCCAAAAGGGAAAAGATGATTACTTCTTCTCGCCGCAGACGTACGAGTTGATTTCTGCGCCTAGCGGAATTTCGGTAACTTTCGGCGTGTTCCAAGCCATGGCTGTTCTCCTAGCTCCAGGTTCGCCAGCAGGGCAGACCCCCACCAGCTCTGATCATTATTTAGTTACCTCTTCCCACTGGAGTTCAAGAGGGTTTTTGGGCAGAACACGCAACTGTGTCCTCTGTCAGGGCTTTTACCCTGACGTCACCCTTCTCCGCTTCAGGCGTCAAACATGTCCGGCCGTCCGACAGAGCCTTCCGCAGTTTCCAGCCAGAAAGCCTCTCTTCCGCCGGAAGAGGATGCATCCGGCCCAAGTTGGCCCCCTCCGCGGGATAATGATGAACTGCCAGATCCGACGCTCGACCGTAACATATTACGTCAGCACCTGAACGTCCGGGACATCTGCGTTCTGATTCTGACGATTCTGGCCGTATTCTACTCTCTATACTTCACAGCCCCCATTCTTCTGCCGTTCGTGTTCGCACTGGTCGTCAATCTGATGATGATTGCCCCCATGCGCTTCCTTCGGCAGAGGCTTCATCTTCCCAAACATCTGGCTGCCCTTCTGTTGATCGTTGCCATGTTTGGCGTGGTTGGAGGGATTGCGACCACGATTTCAGTCCCGGCGGCAGGATGGATTTCCCGCGCACCACAGACCCTCCCTGCTCTTCAGAGCAAACTGGCCGTCATGCGAGGGCCGATTGAAGTCATGCAGCGGGATTACATGCGGCTTTCCGGGATGTTCGGCGGCTACAGACCCTCTGGCTCTCATGCCGTAGCGGCTCCGATTGGTGGAGAGAATGCCCTCAGCCGCCTTGGAACGTCAGTTCTCGCAGGCACCAGGGAAATTGCAGGCGGCTTCTTTTCCATGCTGCTGATGCTCTTCTTCCTCATGACGGAAGGGGACACACTACTGCGCCGGATTGTGGAAATCATGCCCACATTCCGGAAGAAGCGTCGGCTCGTTCAGATTACGACCCAGATCGAACGGAATGTCTCGCTTTACCTTGCAACCATCACGATGATGAACCTGCTGGTGGGGCTTGCGAACATGATCCAGTGCTGGGCAACGGGCATGCCCAATCCCCTGCTCTGGGGGGTTCTGGCTTTTTTGCTCAACTACATCCCGATCATCGGCCCCCTGACCGGAATGGTGGTCTATTTCGTTGTAGGGCTCTTTACCTTCCCGTCCCTGCTTTATGCACTGGTTCCCCCTTCCATCTACCTGCTGATTCATGTGCTGGAAGGAGAAACCATTACCCCCATGCTTCTGGCCCGGCGCTTCACGCTGAACCCGGTTTTCGTGATGGGGTCTCTTCTGTTCTGGGACTGGATGTGGGGCATTTCCGGCGCCTTCCTGTCCGTCCCGATGCTCGCCGTTTTCAAGATCATCTGTGACCATATCGAGGTTCTGGCCCCCCTCGGCCACATCCTTGGCGGATCCCGCAGACGGTCTCTCAGCAGCGCAATAACAGCACAGCTTCAGTCGGAAACCTGAGGAACATCTGGTCAGACAAGGGGTTTTCAGGCTAGAGGCAGCGACATTGTCCTGCCTCAGGAAACATCAAGGAGACCCTCATGATCCAACAGCCCCGACGCGGTGTCTGCCTGGTGATTTCAGCCCCCTCCGGTGCGGGTAAATCCACGATTGCAAACGCCCTTCGTGCGTCAGAGCCATCATTGAAGCACTCTGTTTCCGTGACGACCCGTGGGCCGCGTCCCGGTGAAGTCGAAGGTGTTCATTACCACTTCCGAGATATCGAGGCGTTTCGCACGATGGCAGACGCCGGGGAGCTTCTGGAATGGGCAGAAGTTTTCGGCCGTGGCTATGGCACGCCACGCGCGCCCGTTGAGGAGGCATTAGAGGCCGGTCATGACATGGTCTTTGACATTGACTGGCAAGGCCATCGCCAACTGAGAGCCGCCCTCCCCGCAGACGTAGTGAGCCTGTTTGTTCTGCCACCGTCACTTGAAGAACTGGAACGCAGGCTCCACAAACGGGCCTCTGACGACCCGGCAGAAATTGCAAAGCGCATGAAAGCCGCGCTGGATGAAATTTCTCACTGGGCAGAGTTTGACCACACGATCATTAATTCTGACCTCGATACAGCTATCTCTCAAGCCAGATCAGTTCTGACTGCTGCACGGCTTGCGACACGAAGGCAGAGAAACCTCTCCAATATTGTAGCGGCCTTCAACAAGACCGCCTGACATCTTCAAAATCTAAATGTTCCAGAAGGCCGCAATTTCCTGATTGCGGCCTTTGTTTCTTTTTCAGAATGACAAAACATTTCGGTATCAGAATTTGCATAGCCAGACGTAACGAGTTCGTTATGAATAATGACAGCAGCGTTGGTGCTGCAGAAGACCGTAGCTTATTGGGAGTCGACGGTATGTCATCAAGGCGTCTCTTTTTCTTCGCAACAACGTCTCTCCTGGCGTCCACCGTCGGAACCCATGCTTTTGCCGCAACACCTACGGCAACGGCGAATACTCATCCCAAAACCATCCATCGTCATGCCACGCCTCAGGCAGCAACAACGCCCACGGCAGTGAAGCGACAGGCTGTGCAGCATCACGCTGCTGAAGGCGGCAATGAGAGCATGATCGTTACGGGGACACATGCCAGTAACAAAAGGGCTCGAGACAGCTCGAGCCCGGTAACAGTCGTGTCCGCAGCAACGCTTCGTCGGTCCGGCCAGATGAATCTGGCTGATGCCCTGACCCGCACCTACGCTTCGATCAACGTCTCTGCGAAGGGGAGTGATACTGCCGCTCTCACCTCCTCGATCCGGATGCGTGGCCTTAACCCGAACCAGGTGCTGATCCTGATTGATGGCAAGCGCCGTCATGTTACCGCCAACATCGTACAGAACGCCGGGCCCCAATTTGGCTCCACACCAGTCGATCTGAACATGATCCCGGCAAACATGATCGACCACATCGAAGTTCTGGAAGATGGCGCAGCAGCCATGTACGGCTCCGATGCGATTGCAGGCGTGGTGAACATCATCACCAAGAAGCAGAATCACGGCCTGAACATGTCAGCCCAGACTGGCGCGAACGCCTATAACGGAGACGGATGGCAGTACCAGCTCAATGCTGATGGTGGCTTCAAACTTGGCCATGATGGTTTCATGCACATCAGCGGGCAAGTTTATCACACGGATCACTTTGTTGCTGGTGCGAATGACCATCGCCTTCTGGGAAGCTGGCCGGCAGGCGCCAACACCAATGGCTACTATACAGGCGTTGTGGCCAATGCCGTGAACGTGCCGAAAAATTCTAACAAAATCATGAGCACCCCCGAAGAAACCCGTGAAAATCTGGGGATTGATTTCGGGAAGCCGATTACTGAAAAAATCGATTTGTATGGGCAGGTGACCTACGCCCATCGTCATGCCGAAGCCATTCAGAATTACCGCGTTCCTAGCATTGCCCCGACGCTTTATCCCTCCGGTTTCTCCCCCCTCGAAGTCATTGATGAAGACGACTACGCCGGTGAACTCGGCCTCAAAGGGCATGATTTCTATGGCTTCGACTGGGATCTGAGCACGGTTTACGGTGCGGACCAGGACAAGATCAGCAACAAGAACACGGCCAACACCGGTATGCTGGGCTCTACCTGCAACAACGGCAACGTCGCCAATTATTCCTCCACCGGGTGTGGCTGGTCTCCCACGACTGTGCGCGCGCTAAACTACCGTAATGCCCAGTGGACCAACAACCTGGATTTCCGCCGGAAGATCAACATCTTCAACACCGTCCCGATGGTTCTTGCCTTTGGAGGTGAACATCGCCTCGAAATGTATGACATCGTCGCTGGTGAGCCCGCTTCTTACGAGGTTGGTGGCACGCAGGGTTATGCTGGTCTGCGACCACAGAATGCAGGCTCCTGGAGCCGAAACATCTGGGCCGCATATATTGATGGCGATTTCCACCCTCTGAAGCACTGGGATCTGGATTTCGCAGGCCGGTTCGAGCATTACACAGATGTTGGCAATGCCCAGAACGGCAAGGTCTCCACACGCTACGACGCAACGCCCTGGCTGGCCTTCCGCGGCACGATCAGCACAGGCTTCCGTGCCCCGACCCTCGCCGAGCAGCACTACAGCACGATGAGTGTGAGCCCGACCAGCGCCAGCGGCCTTCTGCCTGTCAGCTCCGCAGCAGCACAGATCCTGGGTGCCAGCCCGCTCAAGCCCGAATACTCCGTAAGCTCCAGTGGCGGCGTCGTCGTGGAACCGGTCAAGGGCTTCCACGTGGAGGCAGACGTCTATCAGATCAATCTGCGCAACCGCATTTCGCAAGGTGGAACCACGAAGGGTCAGGCGGCTGTCGACGCCATTCAGGCCATGGGTTACGCGCTGCCAGTCAACTCTTTTGATGTCAGCAACGTCTCGGCCTATTACTTTGCCAACGTTGCCAGTACGCGGACACAGGGCCTGGACATTAAGGCCGACTACACGTTCCACCTGCATCGCTACGGTAATCTCGCTCTCAGCATGGCGCTGGATCTGAACCGTACCCGCATGCATCATGTTGCCAGCGATACAAATGGCAACCCGCTGCTCAATGCGCAGACAATTGGGTATCTCACGACGGGCTACCCACGGAGCAAGATCATCCTAAACGCGTACTACACGGTTGGGAAATGGGACATCAACGTGCGGCAGACGCGTTACGGCGAGACCACCAGCATGATGACCTATCAGGACTGGACGCCAACCTCTGCCACCTGCGCCGCTGCCGGCGGGGCCGCCCTTCGTTACTCCAACACCTGCTTTGGCCAGTTCAAGAACACTCCGCGCTGGCTGACCGATCTTGAAGTCGGCTATCGCTTCAACGAGCACTGGCATGTGGCTGTTGGCGGCAACAACGTCTTCAACATTCGTCCCCGCAGACTGCCAGAAGAGCTGAGCTCATACGGTGCTGCCGTCTATGACTCCAACTCGGCACAGGTGCCGATCAATGGCGGCTACTACTACGGCCGTATCAACGCGACATTCTGAGCCTGCAAAGGGCTGCCAGGGAGAAAACCCTGGCAGCCTTTTTTCTTACTTAGTCGTGTATCCACCATTCACAAGAATGGTCTGACCCGTCATCCACCAGCCATCAGACACGAGCGTCCGGACAAAGGGGACAACATCCTCAATATCGGTCAGGCCGGTCTTGCTTAGAGCGGACAGGGCAGCAGCCGTCTTGTGATATGCGACGGCATCCGCACCTTCCTGCCCATAAAAGAAGGGCGTATCCATTGGCCCGGGACCAATCGCATTCACGGAAATGCCTCGTGCACCGTACTCTTTGGAAGCAGCCCGTGTGAAATGCTCGACGGCTGCCTTGCTTCCCGCATAGGTGGAGTAGAACGGCGTGTAAGCTCCCAGAAGTGACGTAACGAGCGTCAGAATCTTGCCGTTGTCGTTGAGATGTTCTCCGGCTTCTTTAATGAAGAAAAAAGCCGACTTCGTGTTCACGTCGAACATCTCGTCGAACTCCTGCTCAGACGTCTCTGCCATTGGCTTCTTGAGCACTTTGCCAACCGTATTGATCGCAATATCCGGCCGACCAATCGCAGCCACAGTGTCAGCAAACAACTTGGTGTTCCCATCAGCGGTTCTCAGGTCCTGCTGAAAGGCGACGGCCTCCACGCCCTGGGCTTTGAGAGCCGCGATCGTTTCGTCCGCAGCGGGTTTTGTCGCTGCACTGTTGTAGTGAATGGCGATGGCACGAGCCCCATGAGCCGCAAGATCCCGAGCGATCAGGCCGCCAAGGTTCTTGGCGCCCCCAGCAATAAGAACCGTTTTTCCTTTGATACTGTGATCTGTCATGATCCGGTCTCCGCCTTTTTGAAATGGAACGCGCAGGCTACCGTCTGACGGAACATAACAAAGGCTGTATTCCTGACGACACCTGTCAGGAATCACGAACAAACTCAGGCCCCTGCTCTGCGGAGACTTTTTTGGACCGGATCGACCTCTTCCGCATTTTCACCAGAGTCGTTGAAACTTCCAGTTTCACACGCACGGCTGACATGCTGAACATGCCACGTTCGACCATCTCCACAGCCATTCGTGATCTGGAAACGCGAGCAGGAACGCGTTTGCTCGCCAGAACCACGCGCGCGGTCTCTCCCACTCAGGACGGACTGGCTTTTTACAAGCGTTGCCTGCGCGTCATCGGGGAGGTGGAGGACATTGAAACGCTGTTCCGGAAAGACCGTGACGGCCTCAGTGGTGTCGTAAGGGTCAATATGCCGGGCAGGATCGGACGTCTCATTGTTGCCCCGGCTTTACCCGATTTTTTATCCCGTCACCCTGGCTTGTCCGTCGATCTTGGCGTCACGGACCGAGCCATCAATCTGGTGGAAGACAGAGCAGATTGCGTTCTGCGTGTAGGGCCGTTGCAGGATTCCGGTCTCATCAGTCGCAGGATCGGAGAACTCAATCTGATTAACGTCGCGAGTGCGGCCTATCTTGACCAGTTTGGCAGCCCTGCCCACCCAGATGCCCTGAACGATCATTACGTGGTGCGATATGCATCCCCCGTCACTGGCCGACCGGAAGAATGGGAATGGCAGGAGGGCGGAGAGACCAAAACCGCTTCGCCACCCAGTCGCGTGACGGTGGATAACGCTGAAGCCCTCATTGCCTGCTGCCTGGCCGGGCTGGGTCTGATCCAGATTCCGGCCTACGACGTGCAGCATCACATCCAGACTGGAGAGCTCGTCAGCGTAATGCCTGAATGGTGCGCAGAGGCTCTGCCTATGACCATTCTATATCCACACAGGCACTCCGCTGGTGATCGTGTGACAACATTCGTGGACTGGCTGGAGCCTCTCATCAAAAGCCACGTTCTGACGTGATTTAGGCTGATGGTGCTTCAGAATCCGTTTGTGTTGCGGTTTGCACGGCCGCAGCAAAGGCGGTCGCACTGCCCATCGCATCGGCCATGGTGGTCGGCATCAGGATGGTCGTTCCACGGTTTTTGTTCATCTCAAAAACGCGGTTGATCTGAAGAATCTGCAGGGCAATCGGTGAGGCTTCATACGTTTTGGCTGCAGCCGCCAACTCCACAGCAACAGCACGCTCGGCACTGGCGAGCGTAACACGCGCTGCACGTTCCCGTTCTGCCTGCGCCTGACGGCTCATCGCATCCTGTAAATTATCTGGCAGCTGAACATCACGGATCTCAACGGCCTGCACCGTGACACCCCATTCGCGCGTCTTAACCTCAATCAGATCCCGAAGCTGGTCATCAATTCTGCGACGATCCTCCAGCAACACGGCAAGGTCAGAACTGCTGACCACTTCACGCAGAGTCGTCAGGGCTACCATAGACACGGACCCCTCGTAGTCATCCAGCTCCGTGATGGCGCGGAGTGGATCATGAACCATCCAGAAAACAACAGCATCCACATCCACCGGCGTCGTATCACGCGTCAGGGTTTGCCGCGTATGCACCGGAACCGTCCTGATCCGCTGATCAACCACTTCGGTGACCTGATCTACGAAAGGGATGATGAGAAACAGCCCAGGTCCCCGCAAACCCTGAATTTTACCGGCTCTCAAGACCAGAGCACGCTGCCAGGAATTACACATTTTCAGAGACAGAAGGACGAGAACGCCCAACACCACGCCGATGATCGAGAAGGCGAGGTTAAAGGTCAGAGCCTGTAAGCCCCCGCCGACCAGAACACACCCGAGAGCCAGTGCAATAGACACCGAATTGACAGGAAGGCCATTGCTGCGCCGCGACATGGACGACGGAAGTGTTGGATACGAAATCATGACTATGCCTTTCCGGCGCCGGTATCTGGCGCGATTGTGGGCGAAGACGCTTCAAGAAGGTGCTGCATGGCCCGGAGGAGCTCGTCTGGATCGAGCCCCAAGGCATGGCTCCGGGCGATTGTTGCCGCAGCGAGATTCATGAGCTCTCCCTTCTTTCGATCAATATCGGCCGATGGAGGATGCTGGCTCACAAAACTGCCTCGCGCCCGATACGTCTCGATGGCACCCAGCCGTTCCAGTTCCGCGTAAGCACGCTGCACAGTGTTGAGATCAACCCGAAGATGAACTGACAACGCCCGCATCGTGGGAAGCTGGTCTCCCGGAGAGAGCAGACCAGACCCTATCGCTGTCAGGATACGCTCCCGCATCTGTGCGCGCAGGGGCAGGCCACTCGCAGCAGAAAGGGGGGTCGGAAACAGCAATGTCTCTATGTTTGCAGACATGCATACAAGATGCATCGATATGCACCCTTCCTGTCAAGAAATTTTGGAAGACCGCCGCTTCGTGATATGCGCTGCTGTTCTCTTTTCATTGGCTGCGGACAGCAAGGACAGACGCCCCATGACAGCGCCTCAGACCGGAACGGACACTTCTGACCGAAGCGGTTCTCCGCTGATCCTTGCCCTTCCAAAAGGGCGGATTCTCAAGGCGTTAGCCCCCGTTCTGACACGAACAGGCATCGAACCCGATGCGGACTGCCTTCAGGAAAGCAGCCGTCGGCTGCGATTTGGCACCTCCTATCCAAATCTGGATGTTGTGCGCGTCCGTTCTTTCGACGTCGCAACTTTCGTAGCGTATGGTGGGGCGCATATCGGTGTCTGTGGCGCAGATGTCCTGATGGAATTCGACTATCCGGACATTTACGCTCCGCTTGATCTCGGAATTGGTGGCTGCCGGATTGCCGTGGCGCGCCCTAAAACCGTCACCGAAGATCCGGCAGCGTCTCAGTCACGCCTGCGTGTCGCCACGAAGTATCCGACCATTGCACGCCGTCACTTTGCGTCCCGCGCCGTGAATGCAGAAATAGTACACCTGAATGGTGCCATGGAGCTTGCGCCTACGCTTGATTTGGCGAGTGTGATTGTAGATTTGGTTGATACGGGCTCCACTCTCCGCGCCAACGGCCTCATGGAAACCGAAACCATTGCGCACGTCACAAGCCGCCTGATCGTCAATCGCGTTGCGCTCAAGACGCGCCCTGAAGAGATTGGCGCATTGATCGAGCGATTCCGGGCAGCCCTCAACACTGAGGGAGCGTCAAAATGAAACGTCTCGACACCCTGAGCGCCAGTTTTGAACAGGATCTTGCGAGCCTTCTGGCAGATCGCAGCAGCGACGAGCGCAGCGTTGCGGAGCCGGTCCGAGCCATCTTAGCTGACGTTCGTCAGCGCGGAGACGAGGCGCTCTGTGACTATACGGCCCGCTTTGACCGCCTGACTCTGCCTGCTGAAAAACTACGCATCAGCGCGGAAGAAATTGCCACGCAGGCAGATCTTGTCCCTTCAGACCTGATGGATGCTCTCAAAACCGCTGCCCGGCGCATTGAAGCGTTCCATGCTGCACAGATGCCGAAGGATCTGGATTTCACGGACGACGAAGGAATCCGCCTTGGCATGCGCTGGACGGCTCTGGATGCCGTGGGTCTTTATGTGCCCGGCGGAAAAGCCGCTTATCCTTCCTCGGTGCTGATGAATGCCCTTCCCGCGCGCGTCGCTGGGGTGCAACGCGTGGCCATGTGTGTTCCGTCTCCTGATGGTGTGCTGAACCCACTTGTTCTGGCCGCGGCCCGCCTTTGTGGCGTGGAAGAAATTTATCGGATCGGCGGTGCACAGGCTGTGGGCGCCATGGCGTACGGAACAGAACTGATTGCTCCGGTGGACCGGATCGTCGGTCCAGGCAATGCGTTCGTGGCGGAGGCCAAGCGACAGGTCTTTGGCCATGTTGGCATCGACAGCATCGCCGGGCCTTCGGAAGTTGTCGTTGTGGCAGATGGGAATAATGATCCCCGTCTGGCAGCAGTCGATCTTCTGGCGCAGGCTGAACATGATGAACAGGCACAGGCCATTCTCATCACCACGGATGCCGCGTTTGCAGACGCAGTAACGGTGGCTGTCCAGACAGAGCTGGAAACCCTTCCCCGTACCGTTATCGCGGCCAAAAGCTGGGAAGACCATGGTGCAGTCATTGTCGTTCGGAATCTGGATGAAGCCGCCCGGATTGTGAACCAGCTTGCTCCTGAACATCTTGAAGTGCTGCTCGACGAACCGCGTGCCTTCAGTGCAAAAATCCGCCACGCGGGGGCCATCTTTATGGGCCGCTACTGCCCGGAAGCTGTGGGCGATTACGTTGGTGGCCCCAACCACGTTCTGCCCACAAGCCGCACGGCCCGTTTCGCCTCAGGGCTTTCTGTGTTCGACTTCATCAAACGCACAACGACCATTGAGGCGGATGAAGCCGGGCTTGAAAAGATCGGCCCCGCTGGGGTTGCTCTCGCACAGGCAGAGGGGCTGGATGCCCATGCTCTGAGTCTTTCCCTTCGTCTGGGCCAGCTCAAACACTAAGTCTTTGCCCACCTCTCATTGGGGTGGGCAAATGTTCCTCTTCGCACATAGCTCTCTGTGACCTTAAAAAGAGAAACCTCTGTAGCTGAAGCTACGATATCTCTCCCCTGCGACGAAGATGGTCATGAACCGGCTCACATGATCCACCTTCCAAGGTGCCGTCCCTCCACTACCTTTTTCGTACCGAGTGCATGGACAATCCGCATGTCCTGTGGGAAGCCCACAATCATTTCAGCCAAAAACATCAGAAAAACCGCGTTAAGCTTGACCTTTTGCCGGACAGTCCGCACATAGCGGAACTGGATTTTCAGGCTCCGATCGGGGCCACTGCCATCCGCAGACCTTTACCCTGTCCCTGAAGCAAGGATTCCCATGTCCAAAGAAGACCTTATCGAGTTCACCGGCACCGTCATGGAACTGCTGCCCAACGCCATGTTCCGTGTCACGCTCGACAACGAGCACACCATTCTCGCCCATACGAGCGGCAAGATGCGCAAGAACCGTATCCGCGTTCTCGCTGGTGACCGCGTAAACGTTGAAATGACCCCATACGACCTGTCCAAGGGCCGGATCACGTTCCGCTTCAAGTAAGAGACTGCGGCGTATGCCCCATTCCCAGTCTCCCGTGCCTGAAAACGGCATGACAGATCGCCCGGCGCTTGTTCTGGCGTCTGCCTCTCCCCGACGTCTGGCTCTTCTGAAGCAGATTGGAATCGTGCCTGATGACGTCATCGGCACAGATGTGGATGAGGAACCGCGCCCCGGTGAACTTCCCCGCGCGCTGGTACAGCGTCTTGCCCGAGCGAAAGCTGACCATGCAGCAGCACAGCGTCAGGATGCAGCTCTGGTGATCGGTGCGGATACTGTCGTTGCGGTTGGACGACGCATTCTCCCCAAGGCGGAGGATGAACAGACTGCACGCGCGTGTCTGCGGCTGCTTTCAGGCCGAAACCACAAAGTTCTGACCGCAGTGGCTCTGCGTCCCACCTCTGCCTGGCCGGACGGTGTGGCCAATGAGCGCCTTGTAGAAACGGCCGTTACGTTCCACCGCCTGACTGACAGCCAGATCGACGCACTGATTGCCAACGGAGACTGGCAGGGCAAGGCTGGCGGCTACGCGATCCAAGGGGCTGCCGCAGCTCATATCCGGCAAATTGGCGGCAGTTACTCTGCTGTTGTGGGTCTCCCGTTGTTCGAAACTGCACAGCTTCTGCGCGGGCAGCCCCGTCGTCAGGGTGGGTGGATCGCGTGATCGAGATCCGCGCCGCCTGCTCTCCGGGCGATGTGCGGATTGCGGTTACGGACCATGAAACCCTTCTGGATGCTGCCATTTGGCGTCCCGGCCTTCCGGATGGGTTTGATGACTGGCATATTGCGCGCATCCAAACGGTCGCTCCCGCATTGGGCGGGGCCTTTGTCACACTCCACAACGGAGACAATGGCTTTCTGTCCTGCCGGGACGCGCTGGTTCAAGGAGAACTGATCTCCGTCCGCGTCAGTCGCTCCGCGCAGAATGGCAAGGGCCTGCGCCTGCGTAAGGCAGAGCCTGTGCCGGATATGCCTGTTGCGCCGACGCTTCTGGCCTGCGGCCCTTCACCACTGGAAGAGCTGGCAGACCGCTATCCTGACGCCCCTCTGTACGTTGATGCGCCAGGTATTGCCGCGCGCCTTCCGGCCCGACTGCGTCCTCGGTTTCAGCGATGCCAGCAGGCTTTTGACGGCACGCTGGAAAGCGAATTTGACGAACTTGGCTCTGAATTCGCAGATCTTGGCCAACTGACGGCCAGCATTTTTTCCACCCCCGCCCTGATCGCCATAGATCTGGACAGCAACAGCGCTCCTGACTTCAAGGGGAACGTCGCAAGCTTTCCAGCCCTGGCGCGACAGATCCGTCTCCGCAATTTGTCAGGCACCCTGCTGATTGATCCCGCAGGCGTCAAAACCCGTAAGAGGCCGGCCCTCGTCAGCTTCCTGCGCGATGCCCTGTTGGATGATCCCTTGAAGTCGCAAGTGCTCGGAGCCACGCCTTCCGGCCTTCTGGAAATCACTCGCCCGCGGCGCAGACCTCCCTTGCATGAACTTTTGTCCTCCCCACATGGGAGGGCGCTGTCAGTGCTCCGCACCATTTTGCGAGAAGACCGCAGGGGTCGCACTCTGACAGCATCCATTTCTCTCGTCAGGGCTCTGGAGAACGATCCGGAGGCCCTGAGTGACTTTACTTCCTGCCGGGCCGCTCCTCTGGAGCTGGTCATGGATCCAAACGCATCCCCCGCAAGCTGGAGCCTGTCATGAGTGCCACCTGCCCTATCTGCAATCGCCCAACGGAACCGGCTTTTCGGCCCTTCTGCTCACAGCACTGTGCAGACATTGATCTGGGGCGCTGGTTCAACGGTAACTACCGCGTTCCGTCCTTCAGGCAGGATAATGAAGAAGACTCTGAAGAATATCCTCATACTGAGGGTTGATCCCAAGCGAATCATCAGCTAAACCCCGTTTCCGCAGCGGGTGTCTCACCTTAAGCTCGGTGCCCAAGTAGCTCAGTTGGTAGAGCATGCGACTGAAAATCGCAGTGTCACTGGTTCGATCCCGGTCTTGGGCACCATTTTTTCCAGAAAACAAAAAACAATCTGTTTATGTTAAGGCTTAAGGCTTAAGGCTTAATCGCTTTGGTGCGTCTGAACTGCGCTGAGGCCCCTGAACAAAGCCGTCATTCCTGGTCCACTGCATCAATTTGTGGCGGCAGGCGCCGATCAATCCATTTCACCAGAACTCTCAACACCGTATTGGCACCGAGAATAAAGACGGTCAGCAGAGCTGCCTCCGCAATCATGTCGCACCCTGTGCACGCGCCGATGGCTGCTGAGCACCAGAGTGTTGCCGCAGTGTTCAGGCCCCGCACGTTGGGGCCATCTTTCATGATGACGCCAGCCCCAAGAAATCCGACACCTGACACGACATAGGCAATCACGCGAATGGCCGAGACATCTCCGCCAATACGCTCTGCGAGGTCTACGAAAGCAGACGCACCAATCGCGACCAGCGCATTGGTGCGTAACCCGGCGGTCCGTTGGCGGAACTGACGTTCCGCCCCGATCAGCGTCCCAAATACAAAAGCAGCCAGATAGCTTCCGAACGTATCCAGAAAGGAGTGCGCATCAAAGGTCTGGGTAAAATGCATTGTTACTCTTTCGCTGCCTGCCGTGTATCGCGGTTCAGAAGCATTGGCTGTTTGCGATCATACGGCGGTCGGACGATCCATGGTTTTCCGCAGAGGATACAGACTGAGATTTTCGATGGTTGCACCAGCGTTCGTTGCCTGAAGACTAAGTGTATCCAAGGGACTCGCAGGAAACACCAGAGCTGTCCCAACCGACAAGCCGTCATTGATGAAGATTTCGAGCGCACACGCATCCAGAACCAGTTTCAACGAAAAACGTCGGCTGTTTGCCGTCAGTGGCGTGGAGAACCTCTCCGTGAAAAATGGCTGCGAAAAGCCATGCAGATCTCCGCGATCCAGCCAGAGCTGAGCTGAAAATGCGTCAAACCCGATAGAGAGAGATTCTCCCTGTCCGTTGGAGAAGACAATCAGGAAGCGACCCGCTCGCCCCTTGTTGCCATCAGGCTGAGGGTTTCTGCGCTCATCCACGGTTACCGTCAGAGAGAGCTCAATGGCCTGTCCTGTGGGGATGGAGACCTGAACGCCGCTCTGGGCAGCAATACGCTCAACCCGAAAGGGAATCTGCTCGCCTCTCAGCGCTTCCAGTCCTCGAGGACGCTGCACCAACCGTAGCCAGTTCATATCGTCCCGCCTGAGCGACAAGGTTCGCGGAAGGGTCATAAGACCGCGCCAGCTTCTGTTCGGGACCTCTTCGCAATACTGCCAGTTCCCAAACCAGGCGAAATAGACAGCTTCATTGCGCGGCATGTTTTCATAAACCTGCATGGCGTAGCTGTCTTTGGCGAAGTCCGTCAGGCCTATGACCGTGTTCTCGGGGATAAAGCGCTCACCGTCAAAGTCACCAACGAAATACTGCGTGACACTGCCGCCCTGAGGTCCACCGGGATTGACCGAGACAAACAGAACCCAACGGGATGCCTTCCCCTCATCCTCAACCGGCAATTCAATAAGGTTGGGACATTCATAATCCACGCCGAACAAACCTGCTGGCCCGAAATCACTGAGATGCATCCAGTGTCTCAGATCAATCGATCCGTAGAAGGCCACCCTGTGAGCCCGAGCCTTCACGACGACCATAACCCACTTTCCACTGGGTTCGTGCCAGAACACTTTCGGATCGCGGAAAGAGTTCAGCCCGATATCCAGAACGGGGTTGTGCTCGTAGTCGATAAAGCGCTTACCGCCATCCGGACTCCATGCCAGATACTGCGTCTGCTTCTGGGGTGTAGCGCGCGTGTAAAGAGCGACCAGACCACCCGGCATGGATGGTAACGGCGGAACCGAAGGAGCCGCTGGCGGAAGTTCAGCGGTTGTTGGTGGATCAAAAACATGCCCGAAAGGAGCACTAGTCCCCGGACCAAGAACATCCATGTTTTCCGGCGAAAATGGCACATCTGACGTGGCCTTGGTCAAGCCGGGTGCCAACGCCTCAACAGCCGCCTGCGTTGCCGTCTTGGGAGCGGGTGGATTGTCCCCTTGCGTAGAGGAGTTTTCCTTCGGCGGGAAAAGACCAGAATCATTATTCCGGTCCAGAACCACGCACCCTGAATACGCTTCGCCAGCGGCTGTCTGATCAATCGCGACAGGTTGATCTTGCCACGTGTATAAGTCCGTACTGGTTGCATGACCCCAGTGAACCTGACCCGCATAGGGTGCGAAAGGGTCGTACTGGTAATAGAGATGATACGTCTGGCCGTCGAAAATCAGTCCGTTGGGATCATTCATGAAGCCCGTCTGTGGCGAGAAATGAACCGTGGGACGATAGAGATAGTCACTCTGCGTTCTGACAACGGGCTGGCTTGCTATCCCCGGATGATTGCCTGGCTCCTGATGGGAATTGCTGGGTTCATCGTGATGAGGGGTCATTGCAGACATCGGCGTTTCCTCGGCGGCTCTGGCAATCCGGCTACTGCCGACAGCAGCTCCTGCGGCTAAAATGCTGGCCAGAGCCGTGCGGCGCCCGAGTTCGGGCCTGTCGTTTCGATCTGTCATACCTCCACCATACAGAAGGATGCTTAACCCGGAAGCCTTTCAGGAAAGTACCCGTCTTCAAAAAGAGGAAGGACATTGCATGTCCGTTGCGAATACGCACATAAGAGCGTCATGAAGCGCTTTGACCCTTTCCTGATGGCCCTGATCTGCGCGATCATCCTGGCCTCCGTCCTGCCCTGCCGCGGGGAAATGCAACATATCCTGCAGCAGGTCGTCACGGTTCTCATTACCCTGATGTTCTTCTTCCAGGGAGCCAAACTTGAGCGCCACGCCATTATCGAAAGCGTGCGCGACTGGCGCCTTCAGGGAACGGTTCTGCTCTGCACATTCGCTCTCTTCCCACTTCTTGGCATTGGGCTGCATCTGCTCTTCCGCAATTTGTTCCCGAATGCGCTGTTCGGAGAAGATCTGTGGGCTGGCATTCTTTTCCTGTGCTGCCTGCCTTCAACCGTTCAGTCCTCGATTGCCCTGACTTCGATTGCACGCGGCAATGTTCCTGCGGCCATCTGCGCAGCCACTGTGTCGAATATTGCAGGCATTGCATTGACCCCTCTTCTGACAGGCATTGTCCTTGGTCACGTTGGTGCAGGTCATTCACCCCTTGAGAGCGTTCTGGACGTTGCAAAGGAACTGCTTCTTCCGTTCATTCTCGGGCAGATCCTTCAGAAATGGATTGGCCCGATTGTCAAACGCCACAAATTCCTGATCTCGTTCACAGATCGTGGCTCCATCGTCGTTGTCGTCTACACTGCGTTCAGTTCAGCCGTTGTCGAAGGCATCTGGCACCGCGTTTCACCGCTTCATTTGCTTGAGGTGGCATTGCTGGACAGCCTCATGCTGGCGCTGGTGCTGATGGCCTCGCATTTCATGGGCAAGGGCATGAATCAATCCACGGAAAACAGCATCGCGCTTCAGTTCTGTGGTTCAAAAAAATCGCTGGCCTCTGGTGTTCCGATGGCGAGCGTTATCTTTCCGTCAGCCTCGGTGGGGATCATTGTTCTGCCTCTCATGATCTATCACCAGATCCAGCTTTTCACCTGCACGCTTCTGGCGCGTCATTATGGAAAACGCATAGGCTTGGAAACGCATTCAAAGCCTCATTCCTGAGCTTCATGTCAAAGCTGTTAAAGAGGTTTCTTTTTGTCACGAGGTGGTCTTTGACCCCCTTGGGTTCGTAGACCAGTGTGGCCCCAGTTTGAAAACCGGAGCTACAGACTATGCCGTCATACTCGACCTTGGTTCAGGAAAAAATTCCTGAATCGTCGGTACTCAGGCCTGTACCAGACGGCGTTCCACAATCCCTTCTCTGCCGACTTTTCCGCGTTCAGCAATTCAATGATATTCACGAACGGGCTGCAGAACTGCATCTTCGCCTGCCCTTGGGCAAAAAGCGCCTGAAACGCTTGGAATGTATTCGAAGTGCTGGCGCACTGTTTATTCATGTTCCCAAGAACGGGGGCACATCCATCTGCAACCAGCTTTACGGCTGTTCCATGATGCATCAGACGTTCCGGTACTATCGTCATGTCACGCCCGAACTCTCCAGAGAACTACCGAGCTTTGCCATCTGGCGCGACCCGGTAGAACGATTTGTTTCCGCGTGGGCCTTTGCAAGAAAAGGCGGCACTTCAACGGTCAGGATTCACCCTTCTGTCAATGCACTTTACCGCTCTTTCGATATGCTGGATGATGCCATCACACATGTAGAAAGCCAGTCATCCCCATATGATGTGGATCATGTTTTTCGCCCACAGGCTTGGTACATTTGTGGAAAGGACGGAAAGCTGGAAGTAGATCGCCTGTTTCCTATGAAACAAATTGCGCAGCTTCCGGAGCTTGTTCCCGCCATGAAGGGACACATCATCCCTCACTTGAACCAGAACCCGCACGCAATCGAAGTCACGGCACTTCAGGAACGCAGAATCCGCAGGCTGTACCAACAGGACGAAGCGTTACGGCCGTAAGGCCAAGAATAGAGGAAAAGAGAAATATTCTCCTTTTCTCTAAACTGTCACAAAGCATACAGCTATCGCTCTATAAATAGCTTCCGAACGACTGCATTGTTGCGAAATTACCATACACACTAAATGTCATAGTGTGACTGACATCATCTGATTGAAGATCATTTCAAACCATGGTCTTTCTCAGCCATACCAACCCCACCTGGCCGAGAAAGACCCCACAGACGATGCGCCTTACACGCCTCCTCTCGACCTCTGCGCTGATCGCATTTGGCACACTGCCAGCACTTGCAGCGCCTGTTTCAGATACGAAACATCAGTCTCAAAAATCCCATCCGAAAACGGAAGTAGCTGCTCCATCCATGATGGGTAGTACGGCTCCTACCGATGTGCATGAAGAGCATGTCTCCGTCAGCGGCCGTCATTCTTTCGATGGCGTAACGCGTCGTGCCGTGGGTGGTGGTTTGATGGAGAAGCAGGATAGCGCCAAATCTGTCTCGGCCGTCTCTCGCGACTTCATCGAGAAGCAGGTTCCTGGCGCTGACCCAATGCAGCTGATCTCTCTGCTTCCAGGTGCAAACGTTTCGTCTGGTGACCCTGCAGGCCTGACGGGCAGTTCCATGAGCATGCGCGGACTGGATCAGTCCCAAATCGGCTTTACACTCGAAGGTTTTCCGATCAACGACATCGGTAACTTCGCGGTTTACTCTCAGGAAATCGTAGACTCCGAAAACCTTCGTACCGTTCGCGTAGCCCAGGGCTCCGCTGACCTCGACAGCCCACATATCAGCTCTACCGGCGGTGTGGTCGATATGTACATGATTGATCCCACCATGAAGAGTGGTGGTCGTCTTGGAGTCAGCTACGGGTCCTATGATTACACCCGCGGCTTTCTGCGCCTGGATACGGGCAAAATCGGTAACACCAATCTCCGCGCATACTTCTCAGGCTCCTATGCCACGGAAGGCGTGAACAACAGCGATGCGACAAACCGCAAGCTGCACGCAGAAACCAAGATCGTGAACGACTGGGGCGATGGAAACCGCGTCTCTCTCGCGATCGTGGGGAACCGACTGTACAACTACCTGACCCCGAACGTGAACAAGGCCTCCTGGGATGCCTATGGCCGCGGGGTTAAGGATCGCTACGTTGCTCCGGGACGAAACGCAGCGGGTCAATCGATTTCCAATACTGTCTGGAACTCCTCCTACGACCCCTCCGCGTCTGACAATGGCGCTTCTTATTACAAGCTTCATCAGAACCCGTTCACCAATATCTATGCCAGCGCACCATCAACCTTTAAGCTGACAGACCATCTTGTTCTGACTGAAACGCCTTATTTCTGGTATGGTGATGGCAGCGGCGGAAGTGGTCGCTACACGAACCTGGACTCCCTGAATTATGGTGAGCAGTCTGTAACAGGCTCCCTGAACGGCTCAGGAGGTCGGCGGATGCTTTACAACCCGTCCCTGACCAAGACGTATCGCCCAGGTGCTGTCACGAAGCTCACCCTGACAACAGGCAACAACCGCCTGATGGTCGGTTACTGGTTCGAATATTCCAAGCAGGCGCAGCAGGCACCTTATACGGGCGTTGGTGCTGATGGTAACCCTTGGAATGTCTGGGGGAGCGATGCAAATGCTATCCTGTCCAATGGCCAGACTTACCAGTTCCGCGATAGCCTGACACAGACACGCGTGCATACGATGTTCATTGGTGACACACTGTCGCTACTGAACAACAAGCTGACCATTGATGCTGGCTTCAAATACGCAATCGTTCTGAGAAGCGGGACGAATATGCTGCCGGATACCTCTACAGGGCGAAATAGCAGCCATACGTATCAGGAACCGCTACCAACAGTAGCCATCCGTTACCAGATCAACCCTGAAAACCAGATCTTTGTTTCTGGTGCCACTAATTTCCGGATGCCGACCAATTACGCCCTGTATGATGCTGGCGTTTACAGTGCCCGAAGCCATGCCTACGCAACTCAGGCAAACCTAAACCAGAACCCGGAAATCTCGATTTCAGAAGAAGTTGGGTACCGTTACACCGGCAAAACCATTATGGGGTCCATCACGTACTTCCATTATGATTTCACGAACCGTCTGATGTCATCCAGCCAGTGTTTGGATAGCCTCTGCCAGAACTTTGTCTCAACCAACGTCAATGCAGGCGGTCAGACAACAAACGGCGTAGATGCTGAAATCGGTACGCGGCCAATCTTCCGTTACTTCCGCCCATATGTGTCCTTCGAGTATGTTGATGCCCGCCTGGGCAGCAACCTTCAGGCTGGTAGCGGCTCTGGCATCGATTATCTCCACACCAAGGGCAAATTCGCTCCGGAAACACCGAAGTTCCAGGTTGGCTTCAACCTTGATTATGACGATGGCCATCTGTTCGGTGGTTACAACCTGAAGTATGTGTCCCGCCAGTACTCCACGTTCATGAACGACCAGTCCATTCCGGGCTATGTCCTGATGAACGCGAACATCGGCTATCGCTTCGGCAACCTTGGCTTTTTGCAGGCTCCGAACGTTCGCATTAACTTCTCCAATCTGTCGGACAAGGCCTACCTGGGCTTCGTCAAGGGCATTCAGACCAACGCAAAACAGCAGACTGGTATCTTCGGCAAGACTATCAGCGGTTCTGCTCCAACATATGCGATTGCAGCTCCATTCGCCGCTATTGCGAGCGTAAGCGCCGGTTTCTGATATTCAGAACAGACGCCGCGTTATTCAGTCCTCGTGCCAGCCTTTGGCATGAGGACTTTTTTTATGCCGCTCTCCAATTTTGATCATGACGTTGACAGTTCACTCGCCATGAACAGATATAGGCTCAGATCCCGTCATCGTGACGCTAGAGGAAACCAATGGCTGGCAGAACCAAGTCCACAGAAACAACGGCACTGGATATTTATCTGGAGCGGTTGCAGGACCATCTGGCGATCGAGACCAAAGCCATCGAAACCGTTCTTTCAGAACTGCCTTTCTGTGAACGCTATGGAAGTGTCAGTGCCCAGATGAAGCAGGATCTCATCCTGCGCCGAAAGCATGTCAGCGACATTACGGCGATTCTTAGCCGGCATGGCAGGCACACACCCGCGACCCATGAGACGGTTTCTTCCATTCTCAGCACTGTCTCCAGTCTGCTGCTCACCGGCGAGGAAAGTAATCTTCTCAAGAACGTTCTTACAGACGTGAGTTACCGCGCTCATCAAATCGCATCTTTGAACATACTTACAATCCTGGCAGATCGACTGGGTTTTAGCAGCGATCTTTCTTTTTTAGAGCGCCTCCGCAGTGAAGAAGTAGCCTCGACTGAAACATTGCAAAATAACCTTCCAGATATCGTTACGCAGTATCTCCTCAACCATTGAGACTATATTTTTTGGGCTTCAGTCAACGTTCCCATAAACCTGAACCTGGCTGAAATGCAGGTATGTCTTTTCGCCAAGAACTGTAATCCTTACAAACCTTGCCTTAACCCCTTCCGGGGTTGTCCAGATATAGGGTGTGCCGTCGGCACCACCGAAAATCTGTCCATCTTCTTTGCGATGCACTTCAATCCAGGATTCTCCATCAGTTGAGACGGAAATCGTCAGATTAGCTGCGCGTTCCAATGCGGAATCAAGTCGGTTAAACAGCCTTACTTCATGAACACAGGCTTTTTCCTGAAGATCGACCTGCCACCAGGGATTCTTCTCTTCAGCAGTATGGTGAGCTGGAAAATTTCCAATTTGTCCCGAGAGAGGACCTTCCGCGTCATCCTCTGAAGAAATTTCCGAAAACGTTGAAGATTGTGTTGCGGAACAACCTTCTGACAGCAGCGGCCAAGTAGAAATTGGGAAAACGCAGGTTAGCCGAGCATCGGACAATTTCTTCCAGTAATCAGCTAGATAGGTGTCCTGAACGGCATTCGTCATGGAGAAAAAAACTGCCCGTTCTGCCTGCGTCATACTCTGCCAGGTTTTTTGAGCAATGAAATTTCCGACAACGCTCCGCTTTGCCCGGATCTCAAAATCCTGTTCAGACTTGATATTGTAATGAGCAATAAAAGCCACATCCACGATGGCGCGGTTACGCTGGTTCTCCTTCAGATATGCCCAGGCTTTTTCAGGAAAATTGTCATAGTACCCATGCATGGAATCTCCCAGAACATTAATTGCCCTGAGATCTGGCGCTACCGTAAGAAGGTTATGATGAATAGCTTCATGCGGGTTCTCAAATATAGCCTCGTACGGAACCATCGCTGAACGTACAAGAATTTTTGTAAAAGGCGTCGCTCCATCTTCGCGACGTATATAATTGGTTAGCACAGCACCTTTAGGTCTGGTTTTATAACCATTATGACCAAAAAATGACCAATTGAAGTAAAGAGCATCAAGCGGAGAGAATTTTTCAAGAAATTTCCCGATATCGTCGCAATCTTTTAGGCAAAGAAATTCATCGACATCCAAAAACATATGCCACTCGGTTTCAGTCGAGTAGTGGCGTAAATAATGAAAGAACATCTGAAACTGTGCACCGACAATCCCATATTGAACGAATGTCACCTTAGGATTTTGTCCAACAGTTAAAGGAAGAATTTCATTGTAAAGTTCGGCCGGATCATCATCATTGCAATATATATAGACATGATCAAACCCTATCGAAAAATGATAGGTAAGCCATTCCAAAATATACGGTGTTTCCCAACGGACTGTAGTTACCAAGGAAAATTTATGCTTTGGAGAAGGTCGTTGTCCTCCTCCAGCAATCACTTCACGAGGGGCAGTACCGTAGGCCGTCCAACTATCCATAAATCCGGCATAGGGTGGGTCGTCTCGCCTCGTCAAGGCCTCCTTCTGAAACACTCTTCGTTCGACTCTGCTCTCAGGTTAGAGTGTTGGCATGCCCAACTTCTCCTTCCTGCACGCTGCCGACATTCACCTTGATAGCCCCCTTAAAGGACTAAGCCGCTATGAGGGCCTTCCACTGGAAGAAATTCGAAATGCAACGCGACGGGCTCTTGATCGTCTTATCGATACCGCACTTGAAGAGAAGGTAAATTTCCTGATCCTCGCAGGTGATCTGTATGACGGGAGCTGGCAGGACGTCAGCACCGGCCTCTACATGATGAAGTCGCTCAGCCGTCTCGTGAATGCTGGAATTCGAGTTATCACTCTCTCAGGCAATCACGATGCCCAGTCTGTCATCGCACGTGAACTTCCCCGCCCCCCTGGTATTGATCACTTCAGTTACGATGCTCCTGAAACTGTGCGACTGGAAGACATCCAGGTAGCGCTACATGGTCAAAGCTTTCGGGACAGACATGTTCGGAAAGACATGACGCCAGCATATCCTGCACCTGTCCCAGGTTGGTTCAATATTGGTGTCCTGCATACGTCTCTTTCAGGCTACGGCGAACACGAAACCTATGCTCCTTGCTCCATAGAGACACTTACATCCAAACACTACGACTATTGGGCTCTGGGGCATGTTCATGCCCAACAAATTGTCTGTCGCCATCCCTGGATCGTTTTCCCAGGCGTACTGCAAGGCCGGCATATCCGCGAAACAGGCTCGTGTGGTGCATTACTTGTGACTGTCGAAAATAACATCGTTCAGTCTGTTACACCGGTCGCATGTGACGTCGTACGCTGGACCCATATCGTCATAGATATAGCCGACATGCATGACATGGAGGACATTAATCATGCTGCAAGACGGTACATGGAGAAGGCACTTACTCAGGCAGAGGGACGGACTGTTATCGCACGTGTCACGTTAACGGGTGCATCCTCCCTTCATGACAATCTCTGTGCATCTACATGCTGGCAAGACGACTTACGAAGCATAGCTGTCTCTCTGGACACAGGTCAGAACCAGATTGCGCTGGAAAAACTCCGGAACAAGACGACGTCTCTACCATCGGCAAAAACACTGCACGATGTAGATGCCGCTTTGGCAGAGTTAATCAGCGATCCTGAGTTTTTGGCCATGCTCCCCGAAGAGTTTGAAATGTTTTTTTCTGCATTACCCAGCTGCGTAGAGAAAAGCGCATTAATGTCTGACGATAGCAACTGGCCCTTGGAAGAGGCCAGATCTGCCTTACGAGCACGACTTATGGGAAGTACCACCTGATGCGGTTTGATCGTCTTGACCTCTTCCGATATGGCGGCTTTCAAAATCGCAGCATTGCCTTCCCTGAATCGGAAGCGGATTTCCATGTCATTCATGGGCATAATGAAGCCGGAAAATCCACAATGCTTGCAGCTATAAGGGATTTTCTTTTCCAGTTTCCGCATCACATCAGCGCAGACTGGATGAGTGCTGCCCCCCTTCTGCGAGTGGGTGGAAAAGTAAGCCATGAAGGAGAAGTTCTGGAGGGCGTGCGCCGAAGGGCACGCACACAGACTTTCTATGAGCCAGACGATTTCACCCCACAAAGTGATGACCTTCTAAAGCGCTGGATGGGAGACCTGGACGCAAAAAGCTTCGAAGCTGGATGGGCTCTTAACCACACCCGCCTCCGTGAGGGCGGGGAAGAAATGAGACGCCTCAAAGACGACGCCGGCCTCCAAATTCTATCAGCAGGTCTGGGAATAGGCGGTCTGGGGGGTCTAATGACCTCTCTTGATAAAGAAACGAGTACCCAATGGAGAAAAGGGAGCAGCAAGTCAGAAATTCCCAAGGCGAAGCGCGATCTTTCGGAACTCAATAAAGCCTTGAGAAGCAATGCCGTCCTTCCTCATGACCTGATTGGTGCGCGTGAAGCGCAAGCGAAAGAAGAGCAGGCTCTTTCAGAATGCAACGCGGAACAACAGCGCCTGTTGATGCGGCAGCGAGAGAATAGCCGCGCCAGAAGCATCAGCATTCCCTATCTTCAATTGGTAGATCTGCAATCGCAACTTTCCGGATCCAAATTTCCAGAATTTTCCAGCCCTGAATGCGACAACTTCGAAGCCATCCTCTCTGAAATCAAAACTCAAAGTTCTATTGATAATGAAACAAAATTAAGATTAGAAACAGTTTCGGAATATATTAAATCACTCCCCGACAAGCCTGCCATTCTGAATGATGGTGAGCAAATTATTTCATTAGAAAAAAGAAATGATCTTATCGACAAGATCGAACACGATACGAATTTAAGAACAAGTCGAATTCGAAATGACAAAATCTGGTTGGAACAATTCTGGGCGCGTTATCATGCTGCCCCTTGCCGCCTTCCCTGCGCAGCCGCATTGGAGGCTTTAAACAAAAAGCTTCAGGATCGGGAAAATTTCATCACTCTTGAGCAGGAAATAAAACTTCGCATTTCGAGATTGAGACAAGAGCAAGATGTCATAAAGTCTCTGTCCGACGGACCCAAGAGTGTTTCTACGATTGATCTTCAACGCTTAAAAAGTAGCCTGAACCACGCGCGCAACCTTGGAGCCATTGATGACGATCTTCAAGAACTGCAAAAGGCGCTAAAAGCCGCCATTCATGCCACTAATGCCGCTTTTGATCGTCTCCTTCCCTGGACTCCCGCTGATCCATCTACGCGCTGGAGAGCGCTTGATGGTCTGCCTATTCTACAAAAAACAATCATTGACGCTGAGTGCCTTGTCTGGCGTGAGCTTGAGGATAGACACCTCAAAGAACGTGATCTTCTTTTAAAGCTCCAAAAAGACTTCTCGAAGAAAAGTTTTGATTACGATGCCTTGGAAAGAAATGGAGAAGCCGTTTCTCCTGAGTCGCTCTTAAACGCGCGGCAGATGCGTAATGCGGCTTGGGAATCAATTCAAAGCCTCCTGCAAACTAAGCAGCATCCCGAATCATCCGTTCTAAACGCTTTCTCGGTTTTGCTTGAAAATGCAGATACACTCGCGGATCGGCGGCACGCATATGCTGAGAAATCTGCACGATTAAACGATCTTAGCCAGCAAATTACCACAATAAAAATAGAAATTGAGCAGGCTGAAAGAACCGTTTCTCTTATTAAATCAGACCAGATATCTCGGCAGCAATCTTGGTATGCGAAATTAAAATATCTCGGCTTGCCCGAACTTCCGCCTGCAGAATTTCTCGGTTGGTGTGATGCCAGAATCGATGCTCTTTCAAAATCAGAGGATCAGGATCGAGTTTACGAAATTCTGCAGCAAAAGCAGAAACAAAAGCATTCGGCACTCAAAGAGTTAGTACCTTATATATCTGACACTCAGAATGATAATTTTGCGCTTTGTCTTCAACATGCACAAAATATCCAAGATGAGTATGAAACTCGTTTAAGAGCCGCCAGGGATAAAAAACAGGCCCAGGAAAGACTAGAAACATCTCTTGCTGCTGAAGAAAATCAACTTGAAGCGCTGCGGCATAAGTTGGTCCTATGGCAAGTCGAGTGGGATACAGCCTGTGCCTCCTGTCACTATCCTGCTGGTCCCCGCCAAGTTGACCTTGGGGATGTACAGGAAGCTCGAGCCATTCAAATTCGCTTGGAAAATGAAGAAAGCGAACAGCTTAAAAATAGTACGGATATCCTGGAATTCAAAAATTCACTCAATTTTGTTCTCAAAAAAAATAATATGACCTCATTGGATGAATTGTGCGCTTCACTCAAACAGGCTCAGGAAACAGAACGAAAACGCGAAGAATTTATGGCGCAGCGGGCAACACTTCTGGAAACACTTGACGCGACCAATGCACGACTTACTTCACTAAAGCAGACCCTTTCTCCAATTTTATCGCGGCTTAAAATTCCATTCGGAGAAGGCCTGTATAGTGTCGCTACCGAACTCAGACATCGTGCCAACCTTCTTCAAAGACGTGAAGAACTGAAAGCTATTATTCTCTCTGCAGGTAACGGGCGCTCTCTGGAAACTCTTCTATCAGAAGCGAAACAGGCTGATCCCGAAACCCTTGAAAAAGAGTCGGATGAATTGGAACAGCAGAATCTTTCTCTGAAACAAAGGCATTCTGAAATTGAAAAAAAATTATGGGATGCCCGTCAGAATTTAAAAACCCTAGAGGATAAAAGTGGATCGCATGAAACGGCTGAGCAAATACAGGAAGTCGAAGCCGACCTGAACGATCGCGCAGCACGATATGTCTCTCTTCGCCTTCAAAGCCTGATGTTACGTCGTCTCGTAGAAAAACAGCGTCAGGAGACTCATGGCCCCTTGTTGAAAAGAGCGGGGGCCATGTTTTCACATCTGACACAACATCGCTATGCAGGGGTTGCCCTGGAAGACACGGGAACAGACAACCTGACTCTATCTGGTCTCCTTGCCGATGAATCCTCCCTCGTCTCGGTGCATGCCATGAGCGAAGGTACACGAGATCAACTTTATCTGGCACTCCGCCTTGCGTCCGTAGAACAGTCTCTAGATCGTGGCATTCAGCTTCCCTTTATCGCTGACGATCTCTTTATAACATTCGACGAGAAAAGGTCTCTTTCAGGACTTGAACTTCTTTTCTCCATAGCAAAAAGAACTCAAATATTATTCTTTACACACCATGAACATATTGCATATATCGCAAAAAATTTCGGCCATCTTACGACTCTCTAATTTATCCTATCCGAGGAATACTTTATAAATATCTTTCAGATGTTATCTGCCGACATGAAACGAAATTCCATATTTTCATTCCACTACATGAGTAATTTCGTTATAGCAGACTACTCCTGTGTTCCTCTGGAGGCTCCTTAGAGTTTCTGCCATGACCCAAAAAGGGCATTCCCCAGAGCTGCCCGCTCGCATCATTCCTCTTGCGACGCTTGCCATTCCATCCTCTGGCTTGCAACCGGTTGTCCAAAGACAACAATGCTCCCTCCAAGAAATGCCCGAGAGCCTTTTTCCATACTTCAAAAATGGACAAGCTCTCTTCGTAATCTCGCGAGAAAACGGTGGAAACCTGTATATAGATCGCGAACACCTCAGAAGATCTTATAGTTCTGAGGTGTTCCGTCCTGAGCATGAAAATTTGATTACGGACAGCATTCTTATATCTGTGACACAAAGCGTCCTGCTTAATCACCTGCCCGTGTTGTCCGGCCTGCCTGTTGTTCATTTTGAGGTCCACTCGGGACCTGGTCGTTTTCTCTTCACGTGTTGTGAATTAATTCTTGAAGGCGCCTTAGAAGCCTCTCCTTCTCAGACTCAAACGCGTCTGTTCAAACATCTGACAGATCTTCTGATCACAACCCTTCTGGATTCTTTAGATCTAGAACTCAGCGTTGCAGGCCGACGCAGACATCGCCAGAAACACATTCGATCCTATATCGAAAGCCGTTTGCAAGAACCCGATCTGACGCCAAAAAGTATTGCAGATGCTTATGGTATTTCTTCCCGAGCACTTTACCAACTCTTTGATGGGGAACCTGATGCTGTTTCGGGGTGGATCTTGAGCCAGAGATTGGAGAGGATTTACAAAGACCTTCAGTCTTCCACTTACGTTTCCATGACCATCGCCGAGATTGCTGCCAAACATGGCTTCAGAAATGCAGCTCATTTCTCAAGGCGCTTCCGTCAAAAATTTGGACTTTCGCCTAGGGAATTTCGTCAGAAGAAACTGACAGGATAAAGTATTACTCGTCACCCAATTACCTAAAAAAGGCGGAAGAATAATCTTCCGCCTTTTTTTCTGTCCAGACTGCCGACCAAGACTCAATCAAGCGGCAGAAGTACCAGCAAGCAGCTTTGCAAGCAGGCGAGCAAAACCGGTCGGGTCTGGCAAAGGCTCACCTTCCTGAACACGAGCCAAATCCAACAGCACGCGTGCAAGATCCTGAATGTTTTCTTTATTCTCGACCCGCTGAGCCAAAGCTTTGATCAGCGGGTGACGAGGATTAATTTCCAAAATGGGTAGTGTTTCTGGAAGAGCCTGGCCTGACCGGCGCATTAACCTCTGCATGGCCAGATCTGGTCCGCCTTCAGAAGTCATGACGACCGCGCTATCCGTAAGACGAACCGTACTACGAACATCTTTCACTGCATCACCCAAAGCCTCCTTCAACGCAGGAACCAGAGTGTCTACATTGGCTGCCTCGACTGTTTCCTCACTGTCCGTAGGGAACTTCTCAAGATCTCCATGAGAATACACGACTGACCGCAAAATTTTGTCGTTGTATGAATGCAGTCGCTCTGGCCAGAATGCATCCACTGGATCCGCGAGGAGAAGAACCTCCAGTCCACGGGCACGGAAGCCCTCCAACTGTGCGGATGCCTTCAAAGCCTCAAGGTTATCGCCCGTCAGGAAGTAAATAACGTCCTGTCCATCCTTCATGCGCGAGATATAATCATCAAGCGTCGTTAGATTGTCGTCATGAGTGGTATGGAACCGTGCGAAACCAGCAATTTCCTGACGGTGTTCGCTATCTTCCCACAAACCTTCTTTCAGAACAGCTCCAAAGTTTTCCCAAAATGCGTTAAATTCAGCATCTGCATCTTTGGCCCGGGTTTTAATCTCCGTCAGAACCCGTTTCGTGACAGCCTTGCGGATACGAGCAAGAACTGGGGTTGCCTGCAGCATTTCACGAGAGACATTGAGCGGAAGGTCTTCCGTATCGACTACGCCCTGGACAAAGCGCATCCAGTTGGGAAGCAGATCTGCGTCGTCCGTGATGAACATGCGGCGAACATGCAGGTGAATCTTGCTTTCCCTAGACTGTTCCATGAAATCAAATGGTCGAGCGCTGGGGAGAAACAGAAGGGCTGTGAACTCTGTCGTCCCTTCTGCATGCCAGTGCATGGTTGCATAAGGCTCATCAAAGGCACGCGCGATGTGCCTGTAGAATTCCGTATATTGCTCAGGCGTAATTTCAGCCTTCGGCTTGCGCCACAAGGCTGTTCCTTCGTTGGCAGCTTTTTCTTCGACTGTTCCGTCTTCACTAACCTCACGCAAGGTGATCGGCCAGGAAATATGGTCGGCCCATTTGCGGATAATCGACCGAAGACGCCAGCTATCCAAAAACTCTTCCGCATCACTTTTCATATGCAGAACAATGTCAGTGCCAGGCGTAGAGCGGGTGGAAGGCGTCAGGGTAAAAGCGCCCTTCCCGTCTGAAGACCAAGTCCAAGCCTCGTCTGCCCCAGCCTTGCGGGACGTCACATCCACCCTGTCGGCAACCATGAACGCCGCGTAGAACCCAACACCAAACTGACCAATCAGACTTGGGCGATCTTCAGCTTTGGCAGCATTCAGTTTTTCACCGAAAGCGCGTGTGCCTGAACGGGCGATCGTACCTAGATTTTGAGCCAGTTCATCATGCGTCATTCCCACACCGTCGTCGGAAATGACCAACTCTTTCTTGTCTTTTTCCGGGGCAATACGAATTGACGCATTTGCTGGAAGAGCGAGAGCAGAATTCGTCAGCCCTTCAAAACGACGTTTATCCGTCGCATCTGCTGCATTCGCAACAAGTTCACGCAGAAAAATCTCTCGATCCGAATAAAGCGCGTGCACGACAAGATCGAGCAGGCGCCCCACCTCTGCACTGAATTCATGCTGTTCGGGCTGGCCTTGCGTTGCACTCATCGTCATCAATCTCCTCTTAGGAAAGTAACGAAGATATGTGACGTCAGGGTCAATTTTTCAACAGAGTTCAGAGATAACTTGCGAGCGTCATACCCTTCATATTTGCGATAATAGAATATGATGCCTGGAGCTGATTGCTGGTATCATTCAGTTGGACGGAAACCTGCGCCAGATCTGCATCTTTTGCGGTTCCAAGCTGGGTTGTCAGAGCGGCTTTCATCTGTGCCAGCATCGTACTCTGACTGGTCAAGCTGTTCTGCTGTATTCCAAGGCCCCCACTGATATCGGATAGCCCTTCGATGACATCGGTGTTCGTCGTCTGTAATCCTTGAACCAGCTGTGTGTAATCTGTGGTTCCTGCGTCATCAGAACTCAGAGATGCAACAACCATCAGGTTTCGCATGAGATCTCGGATTGGTGAGCCTGTTGATGTTTTTGAAGAAGTACTTCCTTGTGTCGCAACGATACCTGCGGAAACCGTTTGATTATTCCCAACAGTAATTTTCAGGTTTTGCTGGGATGCTGTGACCGGATTAGTCGAAAGCGCTGCGGAAAACGGTTGATTTTGGCTAGTTTGTCCCGCCAGAGAAAGCGTCTCAGACAGAACATCTGAGGCACTACCATTTCCCATGCTTTGTACAGCTTCCTGTATAGAAGACGAGAGATTAGAGTTACTTAGAATGGTGCTTACGGGGGCAGTAGAAGACTGCAACCCTGCAAAAACATAACTTCCGCCTTCCTGCGTGTTCAGCAGGTTGCCCAAGGATAATAAATCTGATTTAGCCTGCTCGGACGCTGAGCTTATGGACGTTGAGGAAACATTCTCAACAAGGGTTGAAAGTGTCTCATTCAAATTATCTGCGATTGTCGAAATTTGGCTGACTGCACTCTGCGTGACCGTCAATCTGTTTTGCGCCATGGTCACGTTGGCGGTCCAGGCCGACACCTGAGTGATTGCAGGCTGAAGCGCCAGCGCCTGCGCACGTGTGTCTCCAAGCTCTGCGTAGTTGCTGGATTTCACGCCCGTAGAAGCTTGTCCCTGAAGGTTGTCTTTTATCTGGGATAACGAAGCCAAATTTAGCGTCTGTTGATTCGATAATCCGCCATAACCAAACGATGCCGTAATTCCAGTCATAATCAGCTTCCAACAGCATTTAAAAGAGCGGTGAACATGGCCTGTACGGACGAAATAACTTTTGCATTGGCTGAATAGGCGTTCTGTAATGTGACGATATTTGCCATTTCAGTATCCACAGAAACAGTTGATGCTCCCGCTAGACTTGAAGCCAGATTGGTCTGTGTTGTTTGAGCAAGAGAAAGACGGCTATTTGCAGTATTGGCTGTAGCGGCCTGGTTGGCTGTCAGAGACGTTGCAAGAGCTACAAGACTTTGGTTTCCACTATATCCCGTGGACAATTTTCCTGTCACCCCCAGGTTTTCAGTAGGTGCTGCTACCTGTCCTGTACCATCTGATTGAGTGGTTCCAAATGCATAAGACAGAATGTTCTGGACAACACTGCTACTTGCGGTCTCACCAGATACAAGAAGCGATGGATCGTCCTGATAGGACTGGGAAACCTGAATATTCTGAGCAAAACCAGCGCTTCCCTGCGGCACAATGGACGTCTGGGACGCATCGGGAATATTGCCACTTGATGTTGTAAATAAAGACATGCCCTGCGCATCGAAGCGGCTGGCTACGGTATAGGCTAGAGAGTCAAATTGGGCCTGCATCGTTGGGAGCGTGGTATCTCGCAGAGTTATATCAGCTCCGAGGCTTCCACCCGTCAGATGACCAGTAATATCTTTTCCGTTCAGCGTAATTGCTGGAATCGCATTAGCGTCGGAGTTACCCGGGTAGCTCATACTGGTTGAAATTTGCGCTGAGGCTGTCGTCAAAGGCCACGTGCTCGAAATGGCATCTGCTGAACCCGAAGACGTATTGTGTGTAGGGAGCGTGACACCGTCTTCCGTGGTAATGGACATGTCTCCATTGGAGGAAACCTTCCAATTCACACCCAATTCACTGGAGAGCGATGACAAGGCCGTAAAGCGCTGATTTTCAATATCCGCAGTATCGAGCCCTTGCCCTTTAAGAGCCATGATCTTGGTAGACAAAGAGCCAATAGTCGTCAGGTTGGTATTGATATCCGAAACTGACGAGACAACACTATCCTGTGCGTTCTGACGTTGCTCCTGCACAGTGTCTGCAAGAGTGTTCAACGACTGGGTAAAACTATTGGCCGCAGAAATAACTGTGCTTTGGGTGGTCGAACTGGACGCGGAGCTGGTCAAAGAAATAAGAGCTGACTGAAGTTTTCCCAACTGGTCAGAAAGTGTCCCGCTGCTACCAGAATCTGCAGAGGTTGAACCTTGTAGAGCCGTGACGACAGAGAGCGCGTTGCTTGTTGTCGTATATTGGGAAACATCTGAATTCTGGGAATATAAAGCAGTCTGGATATGTGCGTTTGTAGCCAGACTGGTTGTTGCGCGTCGTACGCCGCCACCCGTCCCGTCATTTACGACAGACTGAACGTTTGCGACTTCTTTGATATAACCTGCAGTAGACGCATTGGCGACATTCTGGGAGGCCGTAGACATTCCATACTGGACGGCCTGCAAGCCAGAGACGGCGATTGAAAGTGAATCAGTCAGCCCCATGATAGAGAGTTCCCTTCACCCGGCCTTACTGAATCATCGCCAAAGTGGTCTGCAAAAGCTGATTTGCAGTGGTCACGATTTTTGTATTCGCTCCATAAGCCTGCTGCGCGACGATAAGTTTGGTAAGATCGCTGGTCAGGTCTGTCGTCGAGCTTTCAGTGGAACTCGTGCTGAGCGTCCCTGCCCCATTCGTATTCACTGCATTGACTGTCGGTGCACCAGATGACGCCGTTGCTGTATAAGCCTGCCCGTTCTGGGCAGAGAGTCCATTAGGATCTGCGAACGTCGAGAGCGGTATTTTTGCAAGAAGCTGGGAAAGCCCATTATCAAATGTCGCCATCACAGACCCGTCGCTTTGCATAGACAGACCCGTGAAGGTACCGCTTGTGACGCTGTCCGTCGTCATTGTGGGATTGGTGCTATAATTACTGCTGTCTGTTGCCAGACTAACACCTGACGTGCTTCCGATAGTTCCCAGGCTGACAGTCATATCCTGCGGCAGCCCCGTATATGAAAAAGTAGCCGCTGAACCCGTGGACTGGGACGCTCCGTTTACAGATGCCAGAGAACCATCACTGTTAAATTTCACTGTGGCTGAATTGCTCGAATCTGCTGAATTACTGACAGTCCAGACCAAGGGATCCGTGGAAGACTGTTTCCAGTTCAGGCTCACCTCCTGAGCATTTCCCTTACTGTCATAGGCTGTTGCCGTAGATGTATTGATACCTTCTGCCCCAGAGGTGCTGCCAATCGCAGCAGACAGAGAAAGAGTTGTGCTCTTAGTTGGCTGAAATGCGACGGAGTCAGCAATTTTTATAGGTGACAGGGTGCTACTCAAAGCACCTTCTGAACCCACCTGATACCCTTCCAGATAATAACCCGAAGTGTTGACCAGATATCCTTGGTTATTTTGTGAGAAGTCACCATTTCGCGTGTAAAACTGCTGGCTGCTGAAGGTCGGCGCTGTGCTGGATGTCGTGCTACCCGTGGGCTGAACAACGTTGAAAAACCCATTCCCCGAAATAGCAAGCGCCAGCGTATTGGTGGAAGACACGACCATACCCTGATTGTCAGTATGTTGCCTGGTCGTGGCGGCCACACTGTCGCTCAATGATTCCCCGTCACTTGCCAGGTCGTTACTCGTCACATAATCGGCAAAGCTTGTTGTTGCAGCTTTGTATCCTGTCGTCTGACTGTTCGCGATGTTGTTGGAGAGATCGCTGAAAGCGTGAGACTGGGAATTGAGGCCACTGACAGCCGTGTTGAGAGAATTGATGATCGACATGGCGGACTCCGGCAGAAACTGGGCTTCGGGCCTCACGCCCGGGTGTTATCTGACCTGACAGTTCCACACCATGCGTTAACGAAACCCTTACACTCGCGGAAAACCTCCTTCTTCTTCCCACGCTCCCTTTCCTTTCTGGCAGACAGAAAACCTTCCCAACAAAGCACTTCAGGCACTGGTTCTTTGTCACGGGACGAGGCAGTATATGCCGACATGCCAGTACTATCAGATGACCCATCCAAGCCCAGAATTCCTGACGATTCTCCCATAAAGCCGGCGAGATTCGTGCATGGCAGCATCATGCGTCATGTCATCACCATGGCTGGAACCGGGGCCATTGGCCTCATGGCAGTTTTTGCTGTCGATCTTCTGAACTACTTCTACATCTCCCACCTGCATGATTCTGCCCTGACGGCCGCCATCGCTTTTGCGACGTCTCTAAGCTTTCTTCAGATTTCAGTATCCATTGGCATGACCATTGGACTTGGCGCCTGCATTGGTCGTCTGATCGGCGCGCGCCAGCATGCGGAGGCCCGAAGTCTCGCATCTGCTTTCATTGCTGTCATGGTTGGCATAGCGGCCGTTCTGGGCACGCTCACGGCGGTATTTGCCACGCCACTTCTCAGGCTGCTTGGCGCTCAGGGAGCAGCTTTGGAAAACGCGGCGACCTTCCTGCACATAGTGTCGCCAGCTCTTCCATTAGTGTGCCTGGGAATGGCTCTGTCAGCTCTGTTGCGCGCAGTTGGTGATGCCAAACGGTCCATGCGCATTACCCTGACAGGTGCGCTTGTTTCAGCTCTGCTGGACCCCTTGATGATCTTTGTGCTGCATCTCGGTCTGGAAGGTGCAGCCATCAGCACCATTCTGGCGCGATGTGCCATTACAGCGAGCGGCTTCCTGAACCTTCGGGGGCACGCCATGCTGGAATGGCCAAAGAAAGAAGCCTTTGAGCCTGCAATGCGAAAAATTGGCGGCATTGCTGTCCCGGCGATTGCAACCAATCTCGCCACACCAACAGGCGCACTGTTCGTAACTCACGCCATGGCACAGTTTGGGCTGGACGCTGTTTCGGGACAGGCAACTATCGACCGCATTGTGCCTGTTGCGTTTTCATTGGTTTTTGCTTTGACAGGTTCTGTCGGACCCATCATGGCGCAGAACCTTGGTGCCCAACAATTTGATCGGGTGCGTGAAGCCCTGATGGCCGCACTGAAGCTGACAGCGCTCTGTGTTGGAACCACCTGGTTTGTTCTTGCTGCCGGGCACAATGTCATTCTCCAGCTTTTCAACGTTCAGGGTATTGGGGCGGAAATCGTACGCCTGTTCTGTTGCTGGCTGGTCCTGAGCTATATGTTCGTCGGGCTGCTTTTTGTCGCCAATACGGCGTTCAACAACCTTGGGCACCCTTTCTATTCAACCGGCTTCAACTGGGGACGCGCCACACTGGGAACCATCCCGTTTGTGTGGTTCGGCTCAGCTTATGGCCCTATTGGTATTCTCGTTGGGCAGTCTCTTGGTGTCGTTATTTTTGGCACGTTTGCAGTTCTGACGGCTTTCCGCGTCATTGGACGGCTCGGGCCGCACACAGCTCCCTGACAGATGCAGGCATGATCTCATGCCCGCATCGTTGAAATTCAGGGAGCGGGGTTTGAATGCACCTGGTGAATGGCGTTGATCTTGGCTTCCAGTTCAGGCGTGATCTGTAGACGGGTTGAGTCCAGAATTGTTTGAAGCTGATCCGTGCTGGTGGCCCCAATGATATTGGATGTCACGAACGGACGCGACGTCACAAAAGCCACAGCCAACTGAACCGGATCCAGTCCTTCCTCACGGGCCAATGCGTGATAGGCCTCAATGGCAGCATCCACACCGGGCTTCTCGTAACGCTGACCACGATTAAAGAGCGTGGTGCGCGCGCCAGCAGGGCGTGCTCCGTTCAGGTATTTCCCCGTCAGATATCCCTGAGCCAGCGGAGAGTAGGCCAGAAGCCCGACATCTTCCCGCAGGCACATCTCTGCCAGACCAATTTCGAACGTCCGGTTAATGAGATTGTAGGCGTTCTGAATGGATGCCAGCCGCGGAAGACCACCATTCTGCGAAGCCGCAAGGAATTGTGAGACTCCCCAAGCTGTTTCGTTTGAAACACCGACATGACGAATTTTACCTTGTGCGACCAGATCACCCAATGCGCCAAGAGTTTCAGCAATCGGAACTTCATTGGCTGCCGGCACGTCCCGAAACGTCGTGCCGCCTTCACCAAACAATCCGATTTTACGGTCGGGCCAGTGAAGCTGATAAATATCAAGATAGTCCGTCTGCAGACGTCGTAAAGAGCCTTCAACGGCATAGTGAATCTGCTTTGGCGTCAAACGGGCTTCCTCACCGCCGGGCCGAAACCACGGTGAAGAACTGCGTCCAACAACTTTGCTCGCAATGACAAGTTTGTCTCGGCCGCCTCGAGCTTTTAGCCAACTTCCGACAATGGTCTCAGTCGCGCCATAGGTCTCAGCACGCGGGGGAATTGAATAAAGTTCAGCAGTATCAATAAAATTGATCCCCTGATCGAGCGCCATATCGAGCTGCGCATGCCCTTCGGCTTCCGTATTCTGCTGACCGAAAGTCATTGTGCCCAAGCAGATTTCACTGACCTGAAGACCAGTGCGTCCAAGTTTGCGATGTTTCATAGAAGGTCCGATGAGATGATTTCTTGGATGTCAGGTTGCGCATCCAAAAGTTAAATGCGCAACCGGTTAAGTTGACTCTCTCCTGTGCCGGGATCAAACGCAAGGGCAGGGCATGCATGTTTGCGCTGCCCGCGACCAAGGAATTTCATTCTTTCCAATTTAATATTTCTTATTCAGAACGTTCAATCCAACCATTCCGGAATAAAATCGAATTTTTATAAAGTCTTCTATTTTGATTTCTTTATTCATAAGGCCAAATCAGCAGATGCGGCAAAAACAGTTCGGTAAAATCTCAGCTCTCTCTCAAGAGCATCTTCGACAACCTCACGGGATCTAAAACCGTGACCTTCGTCCGGGTAAACATGGAGATCAGACTGTGCCAGTTTTGTTCTCATGGCTTCAGCCTGTGCGAGAGGCACCACCTTGTCAGCACCACCATGCAGGAACAGGACAGGAACGGAAATTTTCTCTGCATGTGTAAGAGGAGAACGTTCCAGATACACAGCTTCCTTTTCGGGATAAGGGCCAATCAGACCGTCCAGATAGCGTGCTTCGAATTTATGCGTCTCTGCTGCCAAGGCCCTTAGATCCGTAACGCCATAAAGAGAGGCGCCTGCCACAAAAAGATCAGACTGTGCCAGTGCTGACAGAACCGTCAGGCCTCCCGCACTGCTTCCGCGAATAACGCAGCGTGCTGGATCAACCAGCCCTTGCTCAATCAGGGACTGAACACCAGCCAGGCAATCCTCAACATCTGCAACACCCCATTGTTCGTTTAGGGCTTCCCGATATTTGCGACCAAACCCTGTTGAACCGCGGTAATTGACATCAAGAACAGCGAAACCGCGGGAGGTCCACCATTGCACTTTGAAAGCAAAGCCTGAATTGGCACGCCCTGTTGGACCGCCATGAGCCATAACAACCAAAGGCGGTTTTTCGCCTTCTTTTAGATGCGACGTGCTGCTCGCTGGTTCATAGAAGAGCGCGTATGCCTTCGATCCATCGGCTGTTGGAAAAGAGAACAGAGAAGGCTTGGCAATGTCGTCACACGTAATCGTATTAGGCAGCACAACACTTGAGCGAAAACGCTCGAAATTCCCATCCATGTCACCAATAGCCAAAGCAGGTGGAGCGTTTTCGGGGGCATCAATCCAGGCAAACTGTCCATTCGACAGACGTTCTGGAACGTTGACGGGCGCTCCCATCTGAACAGTTTTCCAATGTCCATCTGCAAAGAGCAGAACGCCAGTGAGGCCTTCCCGAATTCCTAATGCGAGAAGCTGACCGTCAGGCAGTGGTGTGAGTGTTCTTTGTCCGAAGACCCAATGCGGCAGACCAATCTCAGCTCCAGCCTCTGGGAAAAACTGCTCTTTCCATCCCGTTTGATCATGCACGAATTTAACAGGCGTCCAGCAGCCCTGAGCATCTGATGTCGCATAGAGGTAACCATCTGCTCCCCAACGCGGTTCAATGATGCTGCAGGGTGTCTGACCACTCAGATCTATGGCTCGTCCAAGCTTGAGGCCAGGTCGATCAATAGGTGCCACAGACAGTCGGGTGACTGTCCATGGCATTTCCGGATTCTGCCAGGAGAACCAAGCCAGAGAGGCACCATCCAACGAGGGGCGAGGGGCTGCATAGAAATCAGCCCCGTCTACCAGAACCGTTTCCTGGCCCGACTGTGATACATGGACAAGCGCCGCTGTTGGCAGACCTTCGTCATGCGTTTCACGAACACAGAAAACACCGTCTCCGGCTGTATCCCATGTCAGATCAGCATAACGCATTTCCGGTGCACGATCGCCAGATAACGCCTGAAACATGCCCTCTCTGTTACTGAACCACAGACCGCCAACCTTTCGATCACTGAAAACAACTTCTGGATATCCGTTTTTCAGGCGGACATCCCACGCTCCTCCACCATATTCGTGAACACGGGTTCCGACAGTTCTCTCTGGCGGTATCAGGTCTACGAGTGTTCCATCGTGACGTCGTCCGACGATCACCGTGCGGCCTTGCTCTTCTGGTCGGGTCTCCTGCCAGAATACCCAGTCTTCAACCGTTCTGAGTTCAGAGAAAGAAAGAGTGCGGCCAGCCACGAGTTCAGGGCCAACCCAGGAGGGCCAGTTTCCGGCTACGTGAGGGGGGCAAAGCTCAGTCATTTTTCATCCCGTGTCTGATGTCCTAATATCGTAGCTGGCGGTTTTGCCTTCCGCCATATTCGCACAGGATCACGACACTGTTTCATCTCACGCAATTTCTCGATCACCTGCTCCAGGAATATGGCTACGGCGTTATCGGCGTGACAGTCATGCTGGAAAGCATGGGCCTGCCACTGCCAGCGGAAAGCATCATCATCGCTGCGTCCCTCTATGCAGGCAGTACGCACCATCTAGAGATTCGATGGATTGCCCTTGCCGCTGTGACAGGCGCCATCATGGGCGATAATTTCGGGTATCTGCTCGGCCACCATTTTGGCTACAGCATCCTGAAGAAACACGGCAAGAAAGTCGGCTTGACTGATGAGCGCCTGATGCTCGGCCGCTATCTTTTTCGCAAACACGGCGGGATTGTTGTCTTCCTCGGACGCTTTGTCGCTGTTCTGCGTGTGTTCGTTGCTCTTCTGGCTGGAGCAAACCGAATGCCCTGGCATTCGTTTCTTTTTTTCAACGCGCTGGGCGGTCTCTTCTGGGCTGGGGGCTATGCCTTCATCACTTATGAACTCGGTAAGCAGATCGAAAAGATCACCGGGCCGGTTGGAATTGCTCTGGCCGTCGTAGGAGCCTGCTGTCTGGGAGGAGCGTTTCTCTTTCTCAAAAAGAACGAGAAACGACTGACTGAAGAAGCCATCAAACAGGCTGAAGAAGATGAAAAGCGTTCAGCCGCCGGAGCCCACGAAAAAGGACAACACTAATGACCCGTCTTTCCCAGACCAGCTGGTCTCTTGATAATCTGAACCGTCTGGATGGCCAGACTGCGCTCATTACGGGCTCTACAGGCGGTCTGGGKTTCGAAATTGCCTGTGGACTGGCTGCACGTGGCGCTTCCATCATTCTAAGTGGGCGTAACCTGGAGAAGGGCAGGGCGGCTCTTAACCGCCTGTATGAACGTGTTCCAAGTGTGCAGGGCCGCTTTGAAGTGCTGGATCTTGCCTCACTGGCATCTATTGCAGCTTTTGCCACCGCTTTGCGCGAGCAGGGACGCCCCATTCAGCTTCTTGCCAATAATGCTGGCATCATGGGCCCTGCATCCCGGCTCACCACGAAAGACGGGTTTGAACTTCAGTTTGGTACCAACCACCTTGGTCACTTTGCTCTGACCGGACGGCTGCTCCCTCTATTAGCCGCGGGCAATGCGACAATCATGACTGTCGCGTCTCTTGCTGCCCTGAAGGGTGAAATTCCGTTTGGTGATCTGAATGCCCGGCACCGCTACAATCCGATGGCACGTTACCGGCAGAGTAAACTTTCAAATCTGCTCTTTGCTCTGGAACTAGACCGTCGGGCCAAGAAAGCTCCTTGGCCCATTCATTCACGGGCTGCTCATCCCGGCTGGGCAGCAAGCGATATTGTCTCCAATAACGGCTCGCTTGATCGGAATGGTACACCGATTGGTCGCTGGGGTCGTAAAATTGCCCGAAGCTTCGCCGGCCCTGTGTTTCATATGATGGGACAGACAGTGGAGGAGGGGGCTTGGCCGCTTCTCTATGCTCTGGCGTCTCCTGAAGCGCAGGACGGAGGTTATTATGGGCCTCTGGGCAAGGGAGAAAGAACCGGTCTCCCGGGTGACGCCGGGCTGCCAGAGGCTGCGTCAGACCATACGCTTGCAAAACGCCTCTGGGCAATTTCTGAAGAAATGACTGGCGTCAAATACGGCCTTCTCTAAGGCCGTATCTGTACAGGCGACGTGTCTCAGGGCCGAACCATGATCATGATGACAATGATCACCATGAGAATGGTCGGTACCTCATTTGCGATCCGGTAATATTTCTCGGAATGCGGATTACGGTCTTCTGCGAACAGACGACGCCATTTGCTGCATGCCCCATGAAACCCCATGAGGCCGAGAACGCAGATCACTTTTGTCCACCACCAGCCGCTGTTCCAGTCCACCAGACCCGGCACCGACGACATCATGCCCCCCACGAGCACGGTAACAATCATCGCAGGCGTCATGATCTGACGGAGAAGCTTGCGCTCCATGATTTTGAAACGTTCGCTCTCCGCAGTACCAGGCGTTGTCTGGGTATGGTACACGTAAAGGCGTGGCAGATAGAATGTCCCCGCCATCCAGGCTGTGAAGGCCATGATATGGAGGGACAGGAACCAGCTCAGGTGATCAACAACAAAGTCCATCAGTTCTCTTTCTGGCTTTGAAGTGTCTTGCGAAGCAGCGGTACCAGTTCAGAGAGGTGACCGATCCTGACAAAGCCTGGCGTTGGCCAAAATGTCGGAAGAGGAAGGTCTTCCGAACGAAGAAGCACACAACTCATACCAGCACGCTGGGCGGCTTCAGCACCCGTGTCACTATCCTCAATCACAACACAGTTTTCTGGCAGAACACCTTCTGCTTTTGCAGCGTACAGATAAACCTCAGGAGATGGCTTCGGTTCATCCATGTCATTGGCTGAATGGACCCGGTTTTCCGGGAAAAACGTGGTCATCTGCGTCCGTTCAAACTTGGCGTCCATCTCTACGACAGACGAGTTCGAACCAACACGAAACGGCAGTTGTAAACCACGTATTCCCTGTAGCATTTCCGGCGCTCCCTCTACAGGTTCCGCCATTTTCTTCATCAGGTGTACGAGATTTTCTCTCATTTTGAGTGCCGTATTTTCAGGAAGAGCATGTCCCGTTTCATGCTCTAATTCTTTCACGACCTGAGAGAGTGCCTTACCTGAAAACCTGTCATGAGCCTCATCGTCTGAAATCTTGAGACCAAGCGACCGAGCGAATTCTGCTGTGGCCCGACAGGACGCACGCTCACTGTCCACGAGTACACCGTCACAGTCGAAGATGACCAGTTTCAGCTGGCCTGCTGTATCCAGAGCCGTGGTCATATCGCGCGCACCGCTTCCACGAGAGCACCGACGTTTTCAGGCGGCGTGTGCTGCATAACGCCGTGTCCCAGGTTGAAAACATGCGAACGTCCGCGAAGCGCGTCCCGGATCCCCTGAGCCTCACGCACCATGGCCTCACCGCCAGAAAACAGGACCATCGGGTCCATGTTTCCTTGCAGCGTCACGTTTGGTACCAGCTCCGCAATCTGCGCCGGATCAGCCACTGTATCGAGCGCCAGCGTATTGATCCCGGTCTTTTCTGCGTATTCGCGTATCATGATCCCTCCGAGGCGCGGAAAACCGATAATCGGCGTTCCCGGATGCTTCTCCCGGATATGACGCACGATCTGCCGGGTGGGTTCGATCACATACCGACGGAACGCATTGGGAGGAAGAATTCCAGCCCAGGAATCGAAGAGCATGACAGCTTCGGCCCCGGCTTCAATCTGGCCGCAAAGCATCTCTGCCGTGCTGATCGTCAGAGTTTCAATCAGACGGTCAAACAGCGCTGGATCAGTTTGCATCATTCTGCGGGTATTGGCGAAATCCCGCGATCCGCCGCCCTCAACCATGTAACAGGCGACCGTAAAGGGGCTACCAGCAAAGCCGAGCAATGTCGTGACATCTGGGAGCGATTTACTCAGTCGCGACAGTGTCTCCCGCACAGGCGCCGTGGCCTCCTGTACACGCTTTGGATCAAGTTTTTCCAGATCTGCCTGAGAACGGATGGCGCCAAGAACCGGGCCTCGACCATCAATGAATTCAAGGGACTGACCCATTGCCCAGGGCAGAATGAGAATGTCCGAGAACAGAATTGCTCCGTCCATTCCATACCTGCGGATCGGCTGCAGGGTGAGTTCTTCAGCCATGTCCGGAGTCATGCAGCGCGTCAGGAAGTCGGCCTTGTCACGCATGGCACGAAATTCGGGAAGGTAACGCCCTGCCTGCCGCATGAGCCAGACCGGCGGGGGCCAGACAGCTTCACCCTTGAGAGCTCTTAAAAGCGGTTTCGAGGACGGGGAGAGGGGTGCGTTTTCCGAATTCATGCCGCTCACTAACCATGAAAGAAATAAGAAAGAAATCCTGGAGGATAGGATGATCCCTGTGGATACCGGGGTACCCGGCTCTCTAAAAATGTACCCCGTCTTACTCACACTGTGTACAACTGCAAAACCCGCAGTGGACAAGGGGGTGTAGGATTCTATCCCGATTTGCTCACAGACCCCCTGTGTACAACCCCCAAAATTCGGGGGCGTACCCAACAATCCACGGTACTCGGTACCTTCCCGCAAACTTCAAGTACTGTCCCCATGTACCCCAGTACTGACACAATCTTTTCACCGGGTCATACGCAGTACTGGCACTTGTGCTGGCCGTCGATAGTTTGGAGTCGCATCTTATGACCTTGCTCAATAATTCCATAATCCTCGCAAGTGGCTCGAGTGCCCGGCGAGTACTTCTGGAAGAGAGTGGTCTGATCATTCAGGTTCGACCAGTAGATCTGGATGAAGAGGCCTTGCGCCAGCAGTGTGAAAGTGAAGGAAAATCTCTGGGAGACACGGCTCTGGCTCTCGCGGATGCCAAAGCGAGGCTTGCGGCCGATGTATCGCCGGACACCAGTCTGATTATCGCGGCTGACCAGATCCTCGATCTGGACGGAACAGCCTTTGCGAAGCCGCAGGATCTCAATGAGGCGAAGACGCATCTTCAATGCCTTCGAAACCGCATGCATACTCTTCAGACGGCTGTCGTTCTGTATCGGGGTTCACAGAAAATCTGGGAGACACTCGCTACTCCTCAAATGACGATGCGCCCCTTTTCCGATGAATTTCTGGAGTTCTATCTAAGAGAGGAGGGAGACAGGATACTGTCCTGCGTAGGGGCTTATCGGCTGGAAAGCTTGGGTATTCAGCTCTTTTCCAAAATTTCGGGCGATCAGGATGCTATCCTTGGACTTCCACGGCTTTCGCTTTTTGAGAAGCTGCGTCAGGAGAACGTGATTCTAGCCTGAAAAAGTGTTTTTATGGCTTGTCACGATGAAAACATCCTTATATACCGCGCTCATCCGGCTCCACCCCAAAGGGGCTGTAGATGAAACACGTGGGGCCATAGCTCAGTTGGGAGAGCGCCTGAATGGCATTCAGGAGGTCGTCGGTTCGATCCCGATTGGCTCCACCAGTTTCTCCCAAAAAATCTGAAATTTCTGCTCTACGATTTTTGTGTTTTTACACACGAAGCGCGTATCGCCTGCGCAGACCTTGCCCTTTCAGTATGAAAGGTCACGCCTGTATCAAATTCAGGGCAGTGGGCGAACGAGGTCTGCGACCAGACCGTTCGTCGCTATGAGAGCATCTTCCGGTCCAAGTTCCAGAAGAAGGCCGCGGTCTCCGCCATTGATGACAACAGGGGGGCCATCCATTGCACTCTGATCAAACGCTGTTGGTACAATACTGCGCTGGCCGAATGGGCTTACACCGCCAATCTTGTACCCTGTCCGCTGTTCTGCCTCCGGGCGAGAGAGCATTTTGGCTTTTCTTCCCCCAAATGCTGCTGCGACCCGTGTGAAATCCAACTCGCGATCAGCAGGCAGGACAACACAGGCAGGGCGCCCGTCAATCTGCACCATCAGGGTTTTGAGAACATGATCCGGGGAAAGACCCAAGGCTTTGGCGGCGGCGATACCAAGTTTCCCAGCGGATGGATCGTAGTCATAAATGCGACGCTGATAGGGAATGGACAGAGCATCCAAGGTCAGGGTTGCGGAAGTGTCCTGTGTATTCATTCCTGTTGCTCTTATTCTCTCGGCTTGTTGTGTCAGGATGGCAGGTAGGGTCAGGGGATGCTAGACTATGAGCTTCTTTAATAAAGATGACAGGGTTTCATGGCCGCTGGTTTCCTAGCCTGTATGCTTGCTTCGGCTTTGCATTATCGCATTCCTCCCCGTGTTCTTCCCGCAATTCAGCGGGTTGAGGGTGGAGTAATGGGCAAGGTTAGCCAGAATAAGGATGGATCAGTGGATATTGGTCTCATGCAGATCAATTCGCGTTGGATCCTTCCTATTTCATCCATGCTGCACCAGAGCCCTGCCCAGATTGCAACGCGACTGGCCCTTGAGCCTTGTTTCAATGTTGCTGCTGCTGCGATGATCCTTCGCACCGCTCTGGATAATGAACATGGGAATCTCATGCGTGCCATTGGAGATTACCATTCGCGGACCGTGCCGTTGAATATGGCGTATCAGCGTAAGGTGCTTGCCGCAGCAACCGAACTTTACGTAAGGCCGCCGTCCCGAGGATAGCCAAATGAAGAATGTTATCTTATAACGTTTTTCCTTTCCATCCGCCCGGGGAAACTCATGCGCTGTGTCCGAACCCTGTTTCTGGCTGGTTCGCTTCTGACTGCGCCTTTTGCGTATGCTGCTCCGCTGCCTGTGGTCTGCGTTGAGGCAGCCTGGTGTAATATTGCAGCGCAGATTGGTGGGCCAGCCGTCCAGACACAGTCGTTAATTTCAACTCCGGGCATCGATCCCCATGAATTGACGCCAACGCCATCCATGGCGCGGAACATGGCTCATGCCAGCGTCATCGTTCTGAATGGCGCGACCTACGATGACTGGGCAGTCCATTTTTCTCCTTCATCAGCAACACGGATTATTGCCGCCGAAGAAGCGGGATGGCACCCGGGGGATAATCCGCATCTGTTCCTCGATCTGAGCGCCGTGCGTAAAGTGGCCTCAGCCGTGGCGGACGCGTTTATAGCGCGGGGCCTGGATCAGACGGATATTCGTGGTCGCCTAACGAGCTTTCTGACTCAGGTTGATGCTCTGTCTGGCCAGACAGCAGTCATCAGGCAGAAATACGACGGGACTATCATCGGTGTCATGGAACCGGTGGGAGTTGATCTGATCCAGACGATGGGACTCAGGATCATTGACCCCGGGTTTGCCCTGTCAGTCATGCATCATAGCGAACCGTCTCCGCGGGATGTGGCCCAACTGGAAACTGCAATCGACAGCAGACAGATCAGATTTCTGATCGTCAATCCTGCCGTCAGGTCTCCACAGATTGACCGTATGGTAGAGCGGGCCAGGGGCAGCGGTCTGCCGCTGGTTATGATAGGAGAGACGCTCCCTGTCAGCCAGCAATGGCAAGACTGGGTCTCGTCGATCCTTCAGTCCGTTCAGCAGGCACTTGATGGCCAGTCCCGATAACCTTGTTCTTGAGAATGTTACCCTCTGTGCAGGCCAGACACGTGTTTTAAATCAGGTTTCCCTGACCGTGCCTCTTGAAGGCATTACGCTTCTGTCAGGGCGAAATGGTGCAGGAAAATCGACTGTTCTGCGGGCCTGTCTGGATCTTGTAAGGCCCGAAAAAGGACAGATCCTGATTGATGGCCTCCCACCCGGAATGGCCTGTGAACGCATTGGATACATGCCGCAGGGCTTGAGCGATGCGGCTCTCATGATCCCGGCGATCAGTCATGTGATGGCTGCCATGGATGGTGCGCGCTGGGGTGTGCCTGTTCGTTTTGGTCAAAGAAAAAGGGAGGCCGAGAGGCTTCTTGCCCTGACTGGAGCACTCTCTTTCTCAAAACGGCCTCTGGGACATCTGTCAGGGGGAGAGCGACAGCGTGTCTGTCTGGCACAGGCACTTGCTGGTCAACCGGGTCTGCTCCTTCTGGACGAACCCCTTGCGGCTCTGGACCATAACGCGCAGCAGCAGATTGTTTCCTTGCTGGTATCACTCATCCAGACGCTTGGCGTTTCAATCCTTATGACATCTCATGAAACTGCCGCGCTGGAAGGAAAAGTAACGCGCGTTCTGGCTTTGGAAAATGGCGAGTTGCATGTTCGAATTTGAATTCATGCGGCATGCATTTCTGGGATGCACGCTCGTCTCTGTTCTCGCAGGAACTGTGGGATGGTTTCTGAGCCTGCGGCGACAGGCTTTTGCAGCCCATGCACTGGCCCATATTGGCTTCAGTGGAGCCGCAGGGGCAGTCTGGCTTGGCGTTTCGCCTCTCTTCGGAATGATTGCTTTCAGCCTTCTGGCAGGCCTTGCCATAGGAAGCGAAGGTGAGGGACGCGGTAAAATTCCCCCTCAGAGAGACAGTACGATTGGCCTTGTGCTTGCTGCCAGCCTTGGCCTGGGCACCTGGTTCCTGCATGAGGCTAATGGAGCCTCCAGCATGGCGACGACACTGCTATTTGGGGATGTGCTCGGAATTGACACTCCGACGCTGTTCATTCTGGCTGGAGTGACGGCTCTTTGTCTGTTGGGCCTGGTTTTTCTTGGGCGGCCGCTTCTGTTTTCGAGCCTGACGCCAGAAGTGGCGCGTGCACGTGGTGTTCCTGTGCGCCTGACGTCCCTTGGATTTATGGCTGTAGCAGCTTTGGCCTGTTCAGCATGTGCCGAAGTTTCCGGCGCATTGCTGGCCTTCAGTCTCATGATTGGCCCGGCGGCTACGGCATTGAGGCTAGGGCTATGCCCGGCGATGGGACTACTGGTTTCGGTATTGCTCGCTCTTGTCCTGTCCTGGGGCGGTCTGATGCTATCCTGGATAACGGATATTCCCATTCCATTCTGGATTGGGTTGGGAGCAGGAGTTTTTTACGGATTGGCGAACGTTTGGACGCGTTTCAAGGCTAGTTGAGTGTTCCTGCACACGAGGACACAAGTACGATAAAAGCCACAAGACCAATATGCATGATGATCAGGGCTCTGCCAGAGATGTATGGGACATCACGGGTGGTATCAGGTGTAGGCGTTAGCATCGAGGGCCTCCGGAGCAGTCCTGGAATTCATATAGAGTTCTGATTTTCATGGCTAGAATAAGTGGAAAGTCACTTAATTTTCAAAAAAATAGAAAAATGCAGAAAAACTGAATAGATTGCGATATGTTAATGTCATTATGCCAAATGATACAAAAACATCTCGACCTGCTCGTGAACAGATAGACCTCTCACAGGTTGAGGTCTCACCAAACGCGAAATTGATCCTGATGCTTGCAGCTATGGTTGCTGCAATCTGTGGTGGTCTCTACGGTTACGACACGGGCATCATCTCAGGCACATTGCCTTTGATTGGTGATGATTTTCATCTGAACTCCACAATGAAGGAAAGTGTAGCTTCGGCTATTCTCCTTGGCGCAGTATTCGGGGCCTTTATAGCCGGATCTTTGTCAGAGAAATTCGGGCGCCGCACCACAACATGTTTGGTTAGTGGTGTCTTTGTCCTTGGCGCGACCGCATGTGCTTTCTCTCCGGATGTATGGAGCCTCATTGCCGCACGGTTTGTGCTTGGACTTGCCGTTGGTGGTTCCACACAGGTTGTGCCGATGTATATTTCGGAACTGGCTCCCCAAGAACGGCGGGGAAGCCTGGTGACGATGTTCAATGTGGCCATCGGTCTCGGTATTCTGATTGCCAACATTATCGGTCTTACCCAGCGCACAAACTGGGGTTGGCGCCCTATGGTGGGGATTGCCGCCATACCGGCTGCCCTCGTCTTCGTATCCATGTTCTTCATGCCGAAAAGCCCGCGCTGGTCTGCTGAGAATGAAGGCATGAAGAATGCCATTCTTCATCTTAGCCGTATCCGTACCACAAAAAGGGCTGTTCGCAAGGAAGTCGAAGCCATTCGTGAGAATGCAGAGGGTATCAAGCAGGAGAACCGAGGGTGGCGTGGTCTTTTTCAGCCATGGGTTCGTCCGGCTCTGGTCGCAGCACTGGGCGTGGCGTTTTTCACCCAGTGTGGTGGCCTGGAGATGATGATCTACTATGCCCCAACATTTTTGAATGATGCTGGTTTCGGCGCATCGTCGGCGCTTTGGGCCTCGCTTGGTGTCGCAATCGTTTATTGCATCATGACCATTCTGGGCTGTCTTTTCGTAGACCGGATCGGTCGGCGTCGCCTGATGCTGATCATGGGCCCGGGGGCTGCACTCTCGCTGGTTGGTCTGGGTATCATGTTCATGCTTCACCCGGCCGCAGGCAGCGCGGGGTCTTATCTGATCGTGGCGTTCCTGCTGTTGTTCATGATGTTCAATTCTGGTGGCATTCAGGTCTGTGGCTGGCTGTTGGGCGCTGAAATGTTCCCGCTGTCCATGCGTGGTCAGGCAACCTCGCTACATGCCGCTACCTTGTGGGGGGCTGATCTGCTCGTCACCAGCACGGCTCTTACGATGGCAGAGGGAATTGGTCTGACATGGACGATGTGGTTTTATGCCCTCGTCAATCTGGCTTCGGTCATTTTTGTCTTTTTCTTCGTCCCAGAAACATCCGGTGCTTCTCTCGAAGATATTGAAGACGCCTTGGTGGAAAACCGTTTCCGGCCCACTCGCGATAACAAGCGCATTGTGCCGGAAGACGATGAAGAGGACGCACGCTCCGCTGCATGATAGCTTTCCCTTTTTGAAGGGAAACATACATGTTGGATGTTATTGCAAAACGGGTTGTTGCCGCGCGAAGTGGCAGCAACCCGTTTGTCATTGGGCGTATGAAATCTGGTTGGCTGGTTATTGGTGAGACGCAGCCTCTTGCAGGATATTGCCAACTCCTGGCTGATCCTGTCGTGTCTTCCCTGAATGACCTGAAAGGTGAGGAGCGGATTCAATATCTTCTGGATGTTGCTGCCGTCGGGGATGCTCTTCTGGCTCTTACCGCTTCAAACCGCATCAATTACGAGACATGGTGCAATCTGGCACCGTCTCTTCATACGCATATTGTTCCGCGGTATGCCTCAGAACCTGAAGACCTGCGTATCAAAGCCGCCAACATTGCTTATGATTATGCGTCTGCGCGCCCGTTCAGTCTTGAGCATGACGGGGCCTTCATGGATGCCATGCGACGTGAGCTACATATTCAGCCTTGAGAAGGCTGCCGGACTGCAAGAAGAAACCATAGACGGAAAATAGCGGTCTCACAACGTGTCTGGCGTTGAAGCTCTCTTCGCTTCCAGAGGATTTTGATTCTGGCTCTTAACGTTCGGGCTCCGGCCAGTTCTGACAGAAGGGTCTTTGCGTCTTCTGTCAGGGTATCCGGTTCCTGGAGCAGGTGCTGAACATTGGACTCAAAGATCGTCATGAAGACGCCGGGTCCACGTCTAAGAGCACTTAAGCCTCGACTGAGAAGCGAGCGTTTGGCTCCGACGGTGTTGCGCGCGTGCTGGCGATAATAGCTGACACACCGCTCATCAAAAAAGACTTTGCCGCCAGAGGCCATCGTAACGAGATAAGCCCACCAGTCATGCAGGATGAAGGGCGGAGGCAGTCGCTCATATAAAAGCTCATATGTCGCCACGTTGATAACAACCGTGTGCCCGGTTGCGATGTTTTGCGTCAGAGCGGATGCAAAGTCAGGGGCTCTGCTGAGGGACGCCGACTTACTGAACACGTTGAGCGAAGAATCTGTCAGATACTGACGGGCACAGTATAAGGCTGGCATATCGAGCGGCTGTTTCTGTAGCCATTCCAGCGCCCATTCCAGCTTTTGAGGCTGCCAGACGTCATCCTGATCTGCGAACGCTACGAATGGCGTTGGAGGAATGGAATCCAGAAGATGCAGATAAGACCCCGTCACGCCCATATTGCCCATGACGGATGTAATTTCGATGCAACGCCCGTGACCGCGATGCTCTTCAAATGAGAGCATGATCACACGGGAGGCATCAGTTGATCCGTCATCACGCCAGTAAAGGACCCAATCCGTGTGGGTCTGGGCGAGAATGCTGTCGAGCTGTGCGTTGAGATAGGTTTCGCCGTTATGCAAGGACAGTAGAATGGCGACACGGTCTGTCCTGTCGGCGGTCTGGCTTGCTCCTCCCCGTATCATCTGTGGGTTCCAGCGGCGGATGCCGGAGTGGGGAGAAGACATAATATCCTTGGTTGAAACGGGTCAGGAAACTAGGGCCATCCTGCGAAATTTCTGGGATGACCCCTTATTCTCAGGTTGCTGCGAAAAGCCGGTGAACTGTCCGCGCCACGCTCTCACGCCATTCTGGCAGACGAACACCGAAAATACGATGCAGTTTCGAGCAGTCTAGTCGGGAATCCTGCGGGCGCTTGGCTGGGGTTGGCCAGTCTTCCGTCCGGATTGCACTAACTGTTGGCATGGTCTGACCATGCTTTTCTGCTTCTTCGAGCGCGGCAACAGCCAGACCGTGCCATGTCGTTTCGCCTGTGCCGCTGGCGTGATAGATGCCAGCAAATTCCGGCTTCCAGCCATCTTTTTTGATGAGGGCCAGAATAGCGAGAATAGCATCAGCCAGGTCGTCAGAACTGGTGGGGTTGCCGCTTTGATCGCCAACAACCTTGAGCGCCGGATTTTTGGCGCCAGCATTGATCATGGTCTTGACGAAATTTTTGCCGTGCGCGGAGTAAACCCAAGAGGTCCGAAGGATGATGCTCTTTGGGTTTGCCGCCAGAACAGCCTGTTCGCCGTCAGCTTTTGTGCTGCCATAGACTGTTTCAGGGCTGGTAGGATCCTCTTCCGTGTAAGGAGATCCCTTGTCACCGGAGAAAACATAGTCCGTTGAAACATGGATGAACGGAATGCCGGCCTTTGCGCAGGCTTCTGCGAGCGCCTTTGGGCCGGAGCAGTTGGCGCGTTCAGCTCCAGCTGTTTCCGTTTCTGCCAGATCAACGGCCGTCCATGCGGCTGCATTCACGACAGCTTCAGGGCGGTATTTTTCGATAGCTGCGGAAATGGTTTCCGGCTTGTCAAAGTCGAATTCAGGGCGCCCAACACGGATGATCTGATCACCCCCGATGTTCGCAAGAGACGTCGCAAGCTGGCCATTGCCGCCCGTGACGAGGATAGGACCTGTGCTGGACATAACGCGACTCACTTTTCGTAAGAGAACCAGCCCTTGGCTGCGGAGAAGTGCGGAGCGACCTTATCCTTGTCGGAAAGGATAGCTTCTTCTTCGGCGATGGGCCAATCGATATTCAGGTCTGGGCAGTTCCAGATGACGGCCCGCTCGGAAACCTTGCTGTAAAGCGATGTGCACTTATACTGAACTTCCGTGTTCTCTTCGAGAGTCACGAAACCATGCAGAAAGCCCGGCGGAACCCAGAGCTGAGACCAGTTTTCAGCAGACAGCTCTGCAGCTACCCACTGACCATAGGTCGGGGAGCCTGTACGGGCATCTACAGCAACGTCCCAGATGGCACCGCGCGTCACACGAACCAGCTTTCCCTGCTCGTAGGGGGCAAGCTGGCAGTGAAGTCCGCGCACAACGCCTTTTTCGCAGGACAGGCTCTGATTGTCCTGAACGAACGGAAGGTTGATACCCGCTTCTGTCATACGATCGAGATTGTAGGTCTCCGAAAAGAAACCCCGATTGTCACTAAAACGTGGCGGCGTGACGAGAATGACGTCGGGAATGGCGAGACGTTCAACCTTCATGACGAATTCCTTTTTATAAACGATGTCCGGGAGCGGAGACAAAACAGAGAGGGGGCAGAAAAAACGCTGTCTGGGAAATTTAGACAGCGTTTTGGACATCCAGTTCAGGAAGCGTGGTCTGCCAGTTCAAGCAGAAGGCGGCCGAGTTCTGTTTTGCCCATTTTTTTCGCGTGGGCACGAAGCTGGTCAGCGTTGATGAACTTGTTGCGGAACGCGACTTCAGCAGGTGAGCCAACCAGCATGCCCTGACGGGACTGAATGGTCTGAACGAAGGTTCCAGCCTGCATCAGGCTATCTGGCATACCAGCATCAAGCCAGGCACAGCCACGACCAAGGCGGTCAACCTGCAGGGTGCCTTCTTCAAGATACATACGGTTGAGATCAGTGATTTCCAGCTCGCCACGGGGGCTGGGCTTCACCTTCTTGGCGAAATCCACCACACGGTGATCATAGAAATACAGACCTGTGACGGCCCAATGGGATTCCGGTTGAGCTGGTTTTTCTTCGACTTTTAGAGCTCGGCCGCTTTCATCAAACGAGACCACGCCATAGCGCTCAGGATCACGGACCTGATAGGCGAAGACGGTTGCGCCTTCCGGCCGGTTCGATGCTGCGCGCAGCAGCACACCCAGATGTTCGGAGAAGATCAGATTGTCGCCGAGAGCGAGTGCGCAAGGAGCGCCCTGGATCCAATCCTCGGCAATCAGAAACGCCTGTGCCAGACCGTCTGGGGACGGCTGAACCCGGTATTCAAACTTCACGCCAAACTGTGATCCATCGCCCAGAAGACGCTGGAACTGCGGCATGTCGTGCGGGGTCGTGATGATCATGATATCCCGGATTCCCGCCAGCATCAGCGTGGAAAGAGGATAATAGATCATCGGTTTGTCATAGACTGGCAGGAGCTGCTTTGAGGAAGCAAGCGTCATGGGATACAGGCGTGTGCCCGAACCGCCAGCCAGGATAATGCCCTTCATGGGCTTCGTCTCGATCGTGCTCATGCGCGTGTTCCCAGTCGCTGTCCCGTATAACGCTTGGAACGGATTCCTTCCCACCAGTCACGGTTGTCGAGATACCACTGAACCGTTTTGCGGATGCCAGTTTCGAAATCGTTCTTGGCTTTCCAGTCCAGCTCTTTTTCGGCATGGGACGGGTCGATTTCATAGCGGAAATCATGGCCGGGACGGTCTGTCACATAACGGATCAGACGCTCACGCGGGCCTTCCGGGTCTGGCAGGAGTTCATCCAGAACGGCACAGATCTTCTTGACGACTTCGAGGTTCGTGCGCGGCTGACGGGCACCGATGGCATAGGTCTCACCGGGTTTGCCAATTTCGACAGCGCGGACGAGAGCTTCAGCATGGTCTTCAACGAACAGCCAGTCGCGAATGTTCTCACCCTTGCCATAAACCGGCAATTCACGACCTTCGATGGCATTGATGGTCACGAGCGGAATGAGCTTTTCCGGGAAGTGCCAGACACCGTAGTTGTTGGTCGTATTGGTGACGAAAGTTGGCAGACCGTAGGTATGATACCAGGCACGAACCAGATGATCAGACGAGGCTTTTGATGCGGAGTAGGGGCTGCGTGGATCGTAAGGGGTCGTCTCGGTGAAAGGCGGATCGTTTGGCTCTAGATGGCCAAACACTTCATCCGTTGAAATGTGATGGAAGCGGAAAGCCGCTTTCTCATCATTTCCAAGATTGCTCCAGTATTTCCGGGCAGCTTCCAGAAGAGAGTAAGTGCCGACAATATTTGTCTGGACAAAAACGCCTGGACCATCAATCGAGCGGTCTACATGGCTTTCAGCAGCAAGATGCATGACTGCATCCGGACGGTATTCTTCGAAAAGGCGTTGCATTTCAACGCCATTCACGATGTTTGACCGTGCGTGAGAGTAACGCGGATCGGAAGAAACTTCGGATACGGTGTCTTCGGACGCTGCATATGTCATGCAGTCCACATTCAGAACGCTGTGTTCAGTGTTCCTGATAATATGACGCACCACGGCCGAACCTATGAAGCCGCAACCGCCTGTCAACAATATCCGCATTTCAACCTCTTAACATCACGGTAGGAGCTTCAGCCCCGTCACGAAGAAGTATCTTACAGTGTTGTACAAGAGGCGCAAATTTTGCTTGTGGTAATATTTAGTGAAACCAATTGCCGTAACCATTAAGGCCTCGCCCCGAGTTCCGTAATGAGCTACCCAGACATTCCTGTTAGGCAGGAGATTAGAGGTATGCTGGCTGATATACTGACCCGATCGCTTGTAGACGTTTTGGAACGTCCGGACCTGCGGGTCGTGGCTGCAGGACTTATGCCCGAGCTCGATATTTCGCTGGAGCAGTCTTTTCAGTTGGGTGAGAATCTCCTGTCTGAAGCAAGTTCAGTAACGGGGCGAGCATGTCTGAAACTAGGTGAGCCATGTTTGCGGACGCCCGGTTTAGCGCCGACATTTCTTCGCCAGGCTGTTGAACTCTTTCGACTTCTGCATAATGGGGCAGATGTCCGCCTTGCGAGCTTTGCTGCTGCCCGTGTCGCAGCGCTGTTTCATGCGCTCGATACGAATGCGGTCAATCCGCTTCCACGGGAATTGGCTCTTTGTGCGGGAGACGTTCCGGACAGCACAACGCTTCTGGCACTCTGGACTAGCCTGAAGCACCACCTGTCAAACCCTCCGGAATTCACCGAAGATGACGCAAAGCGCCTCAGACCCGTTCTTGTGCGGCTGTGGCACGTTATGGCCCCGGCAGAAACACTGATGAGTAGCGGCGGGGATTCTCGCCTGGCCGTTGATCCCGAAACTGGCCTGAACAAGTATTCTTGTTCTCATCGCCCACGCCCATGGGCCGTGACGTTCGGTTCTTCCACAGCATCCTCTTTGTCAGAACGAGGTTTTGGGGGCGCTGAATTTGCGCGCTGCATGATGATGAATGCGCTCCTGTCAAAGCAGGACCCGGATCTCGTGCAGGAAAGCATGGTCAGAAGTGCGCGTGCAGGTATCGGGCGGCATTATGGTTTGCTGGAAGATGCCGTTCTTCTGTCCGCATCCGGCACGGATTGTGAACTTGCTGTGCTTGCCCTTGTGGCGGCTGGAACAGATCGACCAGTCAGTTCCATTCTTCTGGCTCCTGATGAGACAGGGAGTGGGGTGCCCTTGGCCGCTCGTGGGCGTCACTTCGCGGGTGATAGCGCATGCTCTACGACAGTCGGAAAGGGGGAACTGATTGAGGGATTCCCCGAAGACACACAACTGTTTTGCGTTCCCATTCGGAATGAGGATGGAACCTCGCGTCTGCTTGAAGACATTAATGCGGAATGTAGGGAGTTGGCCCAACGAGAAGTGAAGGCTGGCCGACACGTCCTGCTGCATCGTTTGGATCAGTCAAAAACGGGTCTTGCAGCACCTGATATGGAAACGGTTGCAGAGTTGCAGGCTGAGTTGGGAGAGCACCTCAGTGTTGTTGTAGATGCCTGCCAGGCACGCCTTAGCCCATCGCGTGTTTCAGAATGGGTTAAAGATGGTCTGCTAGTTATGATCACAGGGTCAAAATTCTTTACCGGACCACCGTTCTGTGGGGCTCTTCTGCTGCCAGATGTAATCCTGGAGAAGATGTCATCGCTTTCGCTCCCCAAAGGCTTGAAGTCTTATGGAAATCGGGACGAGTGGCCTGAGCAGGCTGACAGGCACGCGTTGAATGAGGGCCATAATATCGGTCTGGCCCTCCGCTGGCATGCGGCTCTCGCTGAAATGGATGCGCTCTTCTCGCTTCCTGACTCCCTGATTCGCCAGAGACTCAATGATTTCATGACTGAGGCTGTTAAGCTGGTAGAGGCCAGTCCTACCTGCACGTTACTGCCAGTCGGAAAACCCATTGATGATGGTCGGTGGGACGCTGTGCCGACCATTCTGTCATTTCTGGTGGAAGACCCCAAAAATCCGGATGCGCCTCTCGGACTGGAAGATGCCCGTAAGTTGCACCGGTGGCTCAATGCAGATCTTTCACCATGGGTAGGGGAGGGCGAGGCAGCACTTCTCTGTGTTCTTGGCCAGCCTGTTCCGGTTCCACATCCCTTGGTGACTGGTCATGCCGGAGCTTTGAGATTGTGTGGCGGTGCGCGTCTGGTCTCAGGCGAGCCATCGCACGAAGGTCTGGATGAAAAGCAGCGCTTGCAGCGGGAGTGCGCAGACGCGAAGCGGGTGCTTGCCAAACTTGAGCTCATTTTGGAAAACTGGGACGTTCTTCTGGACGCCAACCCTGTTCCCCGTTACGCGCCTCTCTCATGACACAGACAGACCAAGCCGTCCCTCATGGACACTTTCTTGATACGCCTGAACTGCCACGCGGTATTACCCGCTTCTGGTTGATCAGACATGCCGTTGTAGAGGCGAGCGCGCGCAAGACCATGTATGGCGCAATGGACGTTCCGCTTTGCAGGGATGCGATGGCGAGCCAGCAGGGTGGATACGCTGCTCTGGCCCGAAGGCTGCCGTCCGATGCTGTCTGGTATACCTCACCGCTGCAAAGGGCACGGGACACTGCTGCACAGATACGCTGCGCAGGAGCGTTTACACACGCTGACGTCACGGTTGATCCAAGATTTATTGAGCAATCTATCGGAGAGTGGCACGGAACGCCGCACGATCAGTTTCTCTCTCTGCTGAGGCTGCCGCCTAATCCATTCTGGTCTTTGTCAGCCAGTGAGTTGCCGCCAGGCGGAGAAAGCATGCTGGATGTTTGTGCACGCGTCTCCCATGGGCTGGAAGATCTTGCTAACGCAAATGCTGGTCAGGACATGGTTGTTGTGAGCCACGGTGGCGCGATCCGGGCCGCACTTTCACATGCTCTGGCCATTCACCCTGACATTGCTCTGCGCTTCACTATTCAAAATCTGTCGATTTCGATTATCGAGCGTATCAATGGGCTGTGGCGTGTTGTGGCTGTTAACGAACTGCCAGATTTTCGGGGATAAACCGGGGATGCCTCTGAGGAGGTCTTGGTCAGGTATTCTTTTTCTTTAAGCGAGCGCTTGTCACATCAACAATCCATTGCATCAGGCAACCGCCGAGTGCAGCCAGAATATAGGATGCGTGATGGTAATCTTGCAGAAGTTTGTATGTCAGAACTGCGAACAGCGCCGAGCAAAAATTCCTTAAAGCTTTTTCCTATCGTCTTTTTGTCGTCAAAAAAGACGATAGGAATATTTCATTATCACCAAAGAAAGCTCTTCTAAGGGGCTATTATTTTAATTTTTGTGAAAACGTTCGAGCGAATGTTTTCTAAAAGCGAGAGTAACCAGATTTGAAAATCCAGATAAAACTCTTTGAGATGCATATTTTCAAGGGTAAGACCGGAAACGGAGCTTGGTGGGCACACAAGGGCTCGAACCTTGGACCCGCTGATTAAGAGTCAGCTGCTCTACCAACTGAGCTATGTGCCCGTCGCTCCGTTTCCGGTGAGGCGCCTTATAAAGGGGAATCAGGAGTGCGCGCAAGGGGTTTTTTTCAGATTAATATGAAAAAACTCAAAAAACTGAGGTGCCCTTTGATAACTGTCTCTTATTCCCGATTGAGAAGACGCATGAGGCTCTCAAACTGCTCCAGAGACCGGTAATCGATCTTCAAGGAGCCGCCCTTTTTTCCATCGTAAGCGATGTGGACTTTGAGTCCCAGCCGGAGAGCCAGATCTTCTTCAATCTGGACAATCTCTGCGTCCCGGCGCTTTTTCTGAACGGCTTTCTTCTCTGATTTCTCAGCGACAAGAGCTTCTGTCTGGCGGACATTCAGCCCTTTTTCCAAAACAATTTTGGCCGCTGCTATCGGGTCTGGATGGCTCAGAAGGGCACGGGCATGTCCGGCTGATAGCTCACCACGGCGGACATGGGCCCGGATCTCTGGCGGCAGGTTCAGCAAGCGCATTGTATTGGTGATGTGAGGGCGGGATTTCCCGACTGCTCCCGCCAGTTCTTCCTGAGTCAGGGTATAATCTGTGATGAGCCGCTGAAGGCCTTCGGCTTCTTCGATCGGGTTCAGGTCGGCGCGCTGAAGGTTTTCCACAAGCGCGGCTGCCATGGCATCCGTGTCATCCAGTTGGCGCACATGCACGGGGACACTATGCAGCCCGGCAAGCTGAGAGGCGCGCCACCGCCGCTCTCCTGCGATGATCTGGTATCGCTCAGGGTTGGCCGGGTCTGGTCGGACGAGGAGGGGCTGCAGCACGCCGCGGGACCGAATGGAATTGGCCAGTTCTTCCAGTCGCTCAGGGTTCATGTCCTGACGGGGCTGAAAGGGGCTGGGCTCCAGCACGTCAACGGGCAGGGACGTATGCTGCTGAACAGGCGCATTGGCGCGCGTAGCTCGGGCAAGTTGGGGAGCTTGATCGCCCAGAAGGGCGGCAAGACCACGACCGAGGCGCGGGGAGGAGTCCTTTTTGGCCATCGCAGCTTACGCCTTTGTCCTGTTCTCGGTTCGCTTCAGAAGTTCGTCCGCCAGTGCCACATAGGCGACTGCGCCTGTGGAGCGCGCATCATAATTCAGCACCGGGCTGCCATGGCTCTGAGCTTCGGAAATACGAATATTTCTTGGGATCAACGTTTCAAGAACCTGCTCACCGAAGAAACCCCGCGCATCCTGTGCGACGAGTTCTGAAAGATTGTTCCGTCGATCATACATGGTCAGCACAATGCCTTCGAGATGCAGATCTGCATTGAAAGCACGACGCACACGGTCAATGGTTCGAACGAGCTGACTGATCCCTTCCAGCGCAAAGAACTCACACTGTAGCGGCACGAGAACGCTGTCTGCAGCGACGAGGGCATTGAGCGTGAGAAGGCCAAGGCTGGGCGGGCAATCGATCAGAATGGTATCGTAGTCGCCTTCAAGGGAGCGCAGAGCATCCCTTAGACGATATTCACGACGCTCATCTGCGATCATCTCAAGCTCAGCACCAGCCAGCTCATTATTGGCGGTGATAATCGAAAGATTTTCGAACTCTGTCGGCTGTGCGAGAGCCTGAGGCTCCGCTTCCTGCATCAGGGCGGCATACGTGCCAATATTCCGCTGATCATACTCAATGCCCAACCCGGTCGAGGCATTGCCTTGAGGGTCCAGATCAACGAGCAGGACGCGCTGTTTCCGTGCCAGCGCTGCGGCTAGGTTGATTGTGGTCGTGGTTTTGCCGACACCGCCCTTCTGGTTGGTGACGGCAATGATGCGGGTGGTGGGGGATACGGAATTAGACGACACGCTTGAAATCACTGACCTTGATAATGGCTCCGCCGGGGTCGGTGCGGCTGGGAAGAATGGTAGATGTCATGTGCCAGTCACGGCTTGCCTCGGTCAACTCATCCTGCGCCTTTATGCCTTTGAGAAACAGACAAAATCCGTTTTCTTTCAGCAGAGGGCGTGCCCATCCGAGAAGTTTGACGAGAGGCGCCAATGCACGGGCTGTAATAATGTCCGCTTCTGGCGGGGTTGCTGACTCAATCCGCTTTGGAATGACCGTGACTTTGGCTCCGCAGATGCGACCAGCTTCCCGGAGGAAGGCACATTTCCGCTGGTCGGACTCAATCAACGTCACAGGATTATCTGTTGCGATTGCCAGAATAAGGCCAGGAAAGCCTCCGCCTGAGCCCAGATCAGTAATGGTTGCATCGGCAGGAATCATGTCTGCAAGTTGTAGGCTGTCCTGGATATGGCGTGGCCACAATTGGCCCAGATCTTTTGGGCTGACCAGATTGATCTTCGCATTCCATTGCACGAGCAGGTCTGCGAAGCGTTCCAGTCTCTCCTGCGTTTCACGTGAAACGGTGGTCATGACAGGGTCCTTACATGGGCCAGCAGGGCAACCAGCGCAGCGGGGGTTACACCTCGCACACGTTGCGCAGCTGCAAAGCTGGTTGGTCGTGCCTGAGTAAAACGCTCACGCATCTCACTGCTCAGGCCGCCGATAGCGTTGTAATCCAGATTGTCCGGAAGAGCGATGGCGCTTTCAGATGCAAGCTGCTTGATCTCGCGATCCTGCCGTTGGAGATAGCCGCCGTAGCGGGCTTCCGTCTCCACGTGGCGGCGGATACGGAGAGGGAGGGCACCAAACCATGGCGCCAGATCCAACACCTTCGAATGATCGCCGTTGCTGGCCAGAACATCCAGAATGCTGCGACGCCGCCCATCCAGAGAGACCTCAAACCCGACGTCCTTGAGGGCTTGGGGCAGGAAGGTCGTCGATGCTGCCAGTGCCATGGCCGCGTCAATCTGGGTTTTCATGTCGGTAAAGGCTTCAGCGCGTTCAGATAGAATGCAACCGGCTTCCATGCCTTTTGGCGTAAGTCGTAGGTCTGCATTGTCAGCCCGAAGGCTCAGGCGATACTCGGCCCGTGACGTGAACATGCGGTAGGGCTCGCTGATGCCGTGCAATGTCAGGTCGTCAATCATGACACCCAGATAAGCATCGCTCCGATCCAGAATGAGCGGATCGTTTCCGGCGGTCGCGCGAGCGGCATTCAGGCCAGCAAGAAGACCCTGAGCGCCGGCTTCCTCATAGCCTGTCGTGCCGTTGATCTGCCCCGCCAGGTAAAGGCCAGGTAGGCTGCGCAACTGAAGTGAGGGCATCAGTTCTCGCGGGTCGACGTAATCGTACTCCACCGCGTATCCGGCTGTGACGATCCGCGCTTTTTCCAGCCCTGGCATCGAAGCGATCATGAGGGCCTGAACATCAGCGGGAAGGCTGGTGCTGATCCCGTTCGGGTAAACAAGGTCACCCCCGGGATTCCCAGGAAGCGCTTCGGGCTCAAGAAAAACCTGATGGGAAGACCGCTCTGCGAAACGGACAACCTTGTCCTCAATCGACGGGCAATATCGTGGGCCACGGCCTGCAATCGCGCCACCATACATGGCTGAACGGTGCAGGTTTTCGTTGATGATCCGGTGCGTTTCAGGTGTGGTTTGGCTGATCCGGCATGAGACCTGGGCGTTGGTGATGCTGCTCGTCAAAGGGCTGAACGGCTCTGGAACTTCATCACCCCGATCTTCAGGCAGGTTCTCCCAGTCAATGCTGTCTCGGGCAATGCGTGGTGGTGTGCCAGTCTTGAGGCGGCCCATACGAAGCTTCAGAGCTTCCAGTCGTTCTCCCAGCTTGGTGGCGGGCGCTTCACCGATGCGCCCCGCAAGCTGCTGTTCGTGGCCGACATGGATGACACCGCGCAGGAATGTGCCCGTCGTGAGCACCACGGCGCCACCGCGGAAAGACCGACCATCTTCGCAGATCACACCACGAATATGCCCGTTCTCTTCAATCAGATCTCCAACCGCACCTGCCATGATGGTCAGGTTGGCTGTTTCTGCCAGAAGGGTTTGAATGGCCGTTCTGTAAAGGGAGCGATCTGCCTGCGCGCGCGGGCCATGTACAGCCGGTCCCTTGGAGCGATTGAGCAGCTTGAAATGGATGCCAGCGCGATCAGCGGCTTTGCCCATCAGGCCATCCAGCGCATCAATCTCACGCACGAGATGCCCTTTGCCAATCCCGCCGATGGCTGGGTTGCAAGACATAGCCCCGATGGTTTCGAGCTTGTGCGTCAACAGGAGCGTCTTGGCCCCAAAGCGCGCTGACGCTGCGGCTGCTTCACAACCAGCATGGCCGCCGCCGATCACGATGACATCGAAATCGCTCAAAACTTACTTCCCGATACAGAACTGCCCGAAAATTGCATCGAGCAGGGATTCAACATCAACACGTCCTGTCAGACGTCCCAGAGCCTGCATGGACAGGCGTAATTCTTCTCCGCGCAACTCGGGCCACGTGGCACCTCGGGCGAGATCCAGATGCGTAACAGCTTCCTGAATGCCTGCACGGTGGCGAGCACGGGTCAAAGGCGGCGCTCCGGCATTGGCCGTCATCGCTGAGACCCGTTTGGTCAGGAAGGCTCGCAGTTCTGACAGACCTTCACCCGTCTGGGTGCTGATGCCTAGCATGTTCGGGGGCGCTGGTGCGATGTCGATTTTTGTTCGGACAGAAATTTCATTGGAAGACAAAGCATCTTCTGCTTCATCTGGCCCAATGAGGTGCAGAATAACGTCCGCCTGTTTCACGTGAAACAGTGCCCGGCGAATACCTTCCGCCTCAATCTCATCTTCAGTTTCCCGCAGCCCGGCGGTGTCGATCAGACGAAGACGAACGCCATCCAGAACCCAGTCTACCGCAATGGCATCCCGTGTTGTTCCTGCGCGGTGAGTGACAATAGCTGCGTCATATCCGGATAACGCATTGAGAAGGCTTGATTTTCCTACGTTTGGCGAGCCTGCGATCACGACCGTCAGCCCTTGTCGCATCAGTTCTCCACGGTTGTCCTGAAGATGAGCGGACATCTCGTTATGTAGAGCTGACATCTCGGCCAGAAGAGTGTGTTCCACCTCGGGGGGAAGGTCTTCATCAGGAAAGTCGATCAGAGCTTCCTGATGGGCCAGAACAAGCCTTAACCGTTGAGCCCATCCGTCATAAAGGCGGCTTAGCGCCCCATCGGCCTGTTGCAGAGCCTGTCTGCGCTGGCTTTCAGTCTCGGAATCGACAAGGTCTGCGATGGCTTCTGCCTGCAGGAGATCCAGTCGGCCCTTCTGCACGGCGCGCTTTGTGAATTCTCCCGGCTCTGCAGGGCGGGCGCCCAGATCCGTCAGGGCGTCAGCGACACGTGCAATAACGGCCGGACCTGCATGCAGGTGCAGCTCGAACCCATCTTCTCCGGTGTAGGATTTTGGCCCTGGCAGCCAGAGCACCACAGCATGATCCATCACCTCGCCCTGATGGCGAAGGCTCCGGAGGCTGGCACGCCGAGGCTCGGGCAAGGACCCGCATAGGCTTTGGAGAACAGAGGCGCTCCCCGGTCCGCTGGCGCGCATGATGGCGATTGCCGCGCGGCCTGCGCCTGTGGCCAGAGCAAAAATGACCTGGGGGTCCGAGGAGGAAAAGGGGTTCATGCCCCTTTATGTAATGCAGGACGTCGTCATGTGAAATCGGCCTGCACAAAAGAAAACGGGCGGCCCGTTTCCGGACCGCCCGTTTCTTTCAGACCGATAGGGTCAGAAGAGGCTTATTGAGCCTCGTCCACGCCCGTATGAGTCTGCGGGGAGAAGGTCCAGCCTTCGCCGTAAGGTTGTGGCATGTAAGCCATCCAGCCTTTGGAAGAGACATTCCAGCCTGCGGTGGAAACCGCAGCGCCCGTCGTGCGGAGCTTGCGGATATCCGAAGCAGACAGCGTGCCTGGAGCCTGGTTACCCCAGCTCTTGCGCATGAAGTTGACGGCGTCTGCGATCTGCTGGTCAGACAGATGATCGCGGAAGCCTGGCATGGCAACAGCAGAGGGTGCTGTGTTCGTCGGAGGCAGAATGCCACCGAAGGTCACGATGTTGGCCATCGAGGTTGCATCGTCCGTGATGACAACCGGGTTACCAGCCAGAGGCGGGAACATGCGGTTGACGCCTGTACCGTCGTTCATGTGGCAGATGGAGCAGTTGTGGAGGTAAACTTCTGCACCTGCATCACCCTTACCACCTGCTTCCAGCAGGGCAGTTGCCTTGCCATCGTCCTGACCAAGGTTCTTGCCTTCAGGCACGGCAGGCATGCTCTTCAGGTACTTGGCTGTGGCGTGCAGGTCGTCGTCCGTCCAATGCTGGGTGCTGTAGGCCACCACGTCAGCCATACCACCGAAGACGGCAGAATGGTCGATACGGCCGCTCTTCAGGAACTGGGCAATGTCGTCTTCAGACCAGCGACCCAGACCTGTGTCGCTGTTGCTGCGCAGGCTTGGAGCAATCCAGTTGTCGATTGGTGCACCACCAGACAGATAGGCGTTGCCGTCCTTGGCCGTGTAACCCTTGACCTGCATGGCCATACCACGAGGCGTATGGCACTCGCCGCAATGGCCTGGGCCATTCACCAGATATTCGCCGCGAGCCACTTCCGGATCGGAAATGCTCTTATCGAGGCCTGGCGTGACGGTTGGAACAAACATTGCGCGCCAGATGGCAAGCGGCCAGCGCATGTTCATCGGCCAAGAGATACCTGGCTGCTTGTTCTGAAGAGCAACCGGCTTCACCCCATGCATGAAGAAGGCATACATGGCCTTGATGTCGTCATCGGACAGGCGGGCGAACTCAGGATACGGCATGGCCGGATAGACCGTTGCGCCGTCCTTACGGATGCCTTTGCGGATCGCCTTCGTGAAGTCTTCCAGCGTGTAGCTGCCGATACCGTATTTTGGGTCCGGCGTAATGTTGGTGGAGTAGATCGTGCCAATCGGGCTCTTGATCTCCAGACCACCAGCATAAGGCTGGCCGTGTAGTGCGGTATGACAGGCGACGCAGTCAGACAGGCGGGCCACGTAGGCACCGCGCTGAATCAGGGCGTCATCAGCGTCCTGGGCTTGGGCAGCGCCAAAAGACACTGCCATAAGGCCGACTGCGGCCGCGAATTTCCATCCCTGTTTCATCTCAGATACCAGTCTGTCCCGAGTTAATGCCTTGAGCATGTCACGTCATTCCTTTCAGCGTGACGGTTTCCCGTCACGGATGGTCCGGCGTTGCAGGCGCAACCGAACCCTGAGGGACGTTGAGGAATTCGTCGTTCGGGACGCCTGCCTCATTCTCTCGGGCCTTGACTTCGTCTGCGTAGGACTCGTTGGCGCGCTTTACGATGAAGTTGCGGATGTCTTCGATTTCAGCCGGAGACATGGACGTGTCGAAACGATCCATACCGTAGGCCGTCAGAGCACCCTTGCCGACAAGCTTGTAGAACTTCTCAGGCCCGCGGATCGCACCGGACCAACGCAGGTCAGGCAGAACGCCGCCAGAGATGCTGTTGTCGCCGTGGCAGGCTGCACAATAGGTCTGGAACTGGAAGTAACCGTCCTTGGTCTTGGCTTCGTCCCACTTCTCAGGCGGCTTCACCGGAACAAATCCAAGCTCGTTCTTGGCAGGCAGCTTATCGTTGCCATCAAGAGCGAAGGCGATGATTCGTGAGTGGTTGACGGTCCAGCCGGAGGTCCGGGCTACGCCACCCAGGAAGAATGGATAGATACCGCCCCAACCCACTTCAACTGCAACATACTGCTTACCGTGAGCCGTATAGGTCACCGGAGGAGCAATGATGGCGCTCTGGGCTGGGAACTTGAACAGATCCTTGCCTGTCGTAGCGTCGTAAGCATGGAATTCACCGGTCGCGAGACCCTGGAACAGAACGCCGCCAGCCGTGGCGAGAAGGCCACCATTCCACGGACCCTTGTGGTCAACCGTGAACGCTGCCTGCTGCTTCTGCGGATCCCAGGCCACGATCCAGCCCTTCAGATCTTTCAGGAACTGGGCTTTGTCAGCCTTGTGCTGCGGATCGTTGTCATCCAGCAGGCCGATCTTGTTCATGTCCAGACCAAGGTTCCAGCTATCGTGGTGAGCTTTGAAGCCACCCTTCTGCGGGTCATAGACGAACGGAACCTGCTGAGCCGGGATGTAAACCAGCTTCGTCTGCGGGCTGTAAGCCATGGCAGCAAAGTTATGGCCACCCAGATCGCCCGGAATGCCGTACCAGGGCTTGCCGTTCAGCGTCCACAGAGCGTCGGGGTTATAGTTCGGACGACCCGTTACAGGGTCCAGACCATTGGCCCAGTTCTCGTAGGTGTAAGGCTTGCCGGAAATGAACTTACCGGTCTTGGCATCGAGGATATAGAAAAAGCCGTTCTTTGGCGCATGAACGAGCACATGGCGCATTTCGCCATTGATCGGCATGTCGAGCGCCATGATCTGCTGAACCGAGGTGTAATCCCACTGGTCCATCGGCGTTTCCTGGAAATGCCAGACGTATTTGCCGGTATCAGGATTGATGGCCACGATGCTGCCGAGGAAGAGGTTGTTTCCTTTTCCTTCAGAACGGAACTTGTAGTTCCATGGCGAGCCGTTACCGACGCCCAAGTAGACGAGATCTGTGACCGGGTCATAGATCAGCGAGTCCCAGACGGTACCGCCGCCGCCCTGCTGCTTCCATGCGCCGCCCTTACCCCATGTCGGGTAAGCCTTGGACATCAGCACATCGTCAGAAGCGGCGCCGTCCGGCTTGTTGTCGGGGTTCGGAACGGTAAAGAAGCGCCAGTTCAGCTTGCCTGTTTCAGCGTCATACGCTGTCACGAAGCCACGGGCGCCGAACTCTGCACCACCGTTGCCGACGATGACCTTGCCCTTGGCAATACGCGGGGCGCCATCAAGCGTGTAAGAGCGCTGGTGACCGAGCTGTGCTTCCTTTGGAACCGTGTAAACGCTCCAGACCAGCTTGCCGGTCTTGGCGTCCAGAGCGATCAGACGACCGTCGAACGTGCCAAAATAGACCTTGCCGTTCCAGTAAGCCGCACCACGGTTGACCGTATCGCAGCAGCCGCGGTCAGCGATATTGCCGGGAACTTTTGGATCGTAGGACCAGAGCAGTTTGCCTGTTGCTGCATCCAGAGCCTTCATTTTGCTCCAGTTGGTCGTGGCATACATGACGCCATCGACGATCAGCGGCGTACCTTCCTGCCCACGATTGGTATCCAGATCATAATGCCATGCAAGCTTCAGGTTGCCGGCATTGTCCTTTGTGATCTGGTCCAGCGGGCTGTAGCGCTGCTCGGAATAGGTCCGGCCATAGCTCATCCAGTCTCCTGGATGCTGGTCGGCGTTGGTGATGGCGGTACCGGTGTCCTCAGCGAGGGCAAGAGGGGAAGCTGCGCAGAATGCCAGTGCGGCTGCGCAGCCTAGAAGGCGCTTCTTCGTAACGTTGATCGGCGTCAGTAGACCAGAGACCATGATCCGACTGTCCTTTTTGCAAAGACTGTTCTTATTGCTGATATTCCGGACCGCTTAAGTCCTGATAGATGCCTTACAGGTAAGGAATCATCAGTTTTTCAAGTTGCCTGGAAAACCAGCATCACGAGAACTTACTACTCCTTATCTTATTGTTTATAGAAAACTGGGCTTCTGACGTTTCCGTGATCGTTATGCTGGCAAAAATCTGAAAACAAGTAGATGAGAACTGTTCTCAAAAACTAATGACCTGCATATGGGGCATCCTGTCGCGTTTTTGACACACGAATGGCTATTTCCCAACAGATTGCAGAGTATTTCAGGAAAGGATACGAAAATAGTTCCATATGTTTTTTGAGAATATCGGCCTCCCGGAATATGCAGGGCATGCATACGTTTTTTTTACCGGGACTCTTTTAGGGAAGCATGATTGACGCTTTCCGAGGCATCGGGCAGCCTAACTGTATGCCACAGCTATCCTGTTATTCCCCCTTGGGTGCCCTGACCATCAGTGAAGACGAAGGGCGTATTGTCGCCCTCGACTGGGGATGGGGACGCGATCAGGAGCAGACTCCGCTCCTCGTAAAAGTTCGGGATCTGCTCGAACAGTATTTCGATGGCGAAAAGGTAGATTTTTCCAGTCTGCCATTCTCTCCATATGGCACGCCGTATCGCCAGAAGGTCTGGCAGGCAATCCTTGAAATCCCCTACGGAGAGACCCGAACATACGCCCAGATTGCGGCTCAGGCTGGTGGATCAGCCCGGTCCATAGGCGGAGCAATGGGCGCGAATCCGATCCCTGTTCTGATCCCGTGTCATCGTGTTGTGGGAACAAACGGGCTTGGAGGCTATTCGGGCCTGAATGGTGTTGTAGACAAGAGAATTCTCCTCAATCTCGAAAAGGGTGAGTGAGAAAGCCCAATAAAAAAGGGGAGCCATGGCTCCCCTTTTTTTGTGATGCAAACAACAGGATCAGTTGTTCATCGCGTCGAAGAAGTCCTGATTGGACTTGCTGTACTTGAGCTTGTCCAGCAGGAAGTCCATGGCATCCATCGTGCCCATCGGGGCAAGGATGCGACGCAGGACCCACATCTTGGAAAGCTCACCGCGCTCAACAAGAAGCTCTTCCTTACGTGTGCCAGACTTGGTGATGTCGATGGCCGGGAAGGTACGCTTGTCTGCAAGCTTGCGATCCAGGATGAGTTCGGCGTTACCGGTGCCCTTGAACTCTTCAAAGATCACTTCGTCCATGCGCGAGCCCGTATCGATCAGGGCCGTTGCGATGATGGTGAGTGAGCCACCTTCTTCAATGTTACGGGCCGCACCGAAGAAGCGCTTGGGGCGCTGTAGGGCGTTTGCGTCCACACCACCTGTCAGCACCTTACCCGATGAAGGAACGACGGTGTTGTAGGCGCGGGCAAGACGCGTAATGGAGTCCAGCAGGATGACCACGTCGCGCTTGTGCTCGACGAGGCGCTTGGCCTTTTCGAGAACCATTTCCGTCACCTGAACGTGGCGTGTTGCCGGTTCGTCGAAGGTGGAGGACACGACTTCACCACGCACCGAGCGCGCCATGTCCGTCACTTCTTCCGGACGCTCATCAATCAGAAGAACGATCAGGAAGACTTCAGGATGGTTGGCTGAAATGGACGCAGCGATGCTCTGGAGCATCACGGTCTTACCCGTGCGGGGCGGAGCAACGATCAGGGCACGCTGGCCCATGCCGATTGGCGTTACCAGATCGATTACACGCGGGGTGTAGTCGCGCTGGTCCTTTTTGCCCTTGCTACGCGGAGAAGACTCGCTGGCGGCTGGCTCGGACTGCTCAACTTCCATCTTCAGGCGGCGCTCAGGGTAGAGCGGCGTCAGATTGTCAAAGTTGATACGCGTCCGGACAACGTCCGGGTCTTCGAAGTTGATGGTGTTGACCTTGAGCAGAGCGAAGTAACGCTCGCCGTCACGCGGTGCACGGATCTGACCTTCGACGGTATCGCCGGGGCGGAGGCCGAAGCGACGAACCTGGGTCGGGGAAATGTAGATGTCGTCAGGGCCGGGAAGGTAATTTGCTTCCGGGCTGCGCAGGAATCCAAAACCGTCTGGCAGGATTTCCAGCGTCCCTTCGCCGTAGATCGCCTGATCGCGCTCGGCAAGGGTCTTGAGGATGGCAAACATGATGTCCTGCTTGCGCATGGACGAGACGTTCTCGATCTCCAGTTCCTCTGCATAAGCCAGCAGATCGGCCGGAGATTTTTTCTTGAGTTCGGCGAGATGCATGAAAGGCGCGCCTTATGTGCCCGTTGGGCAGACCTTAATGGGGGAGGATGTGCCTGCTTGATGCAAGAACTGGATCGGAAGCAGTGGTTCGGGATGTCTGACACCCATAAAGGGCCGGGCATCGCAAACGGGCATCATCCGGTTAGGAAAGGAGACCGGGCAGCTGATAGCCACCAAGAAGTCACGCTCGAATTACCGGAGCGCATAAAGGGGTGTCAAGCCTCGTGCGCTTCGGGGTGTCACTTTGATATAAATCAGTTTTTCAACATGGCATCTGCGGTGCGCAAAGACAGGGCCATAATGGTCAGGGCCGGATTGGCGGCCGTCGCACTGGGAAAGGTTGAATGATCGCTGATCCAGAGGTTGTCGATATCAAAACTCTGGCCGTATGGGGTAACGACGGCTGAACCAGACTCCGTCCCCATCCGTGCCGTTCCCATCATATGGGCTGCCCGATCAAGAAGACGTAGATCCTTGGCTCCGATGGCTTGCCACATGCGCGTTAACAGACGCGATGCATGAGCGTGCATTGCCAGTTCGTTTGGGCCGTAGCTGTGGGTAATGAGTGGCTTTGGCAGACCCAGGGCATCCTTTTCGTCTGACAGAACAACCCGGTTTTCAGGGCTGGGCATGCAGTCACCATGAATCCCCATGCCGATACTGCGGTTGTACCCGGCCAATGTTCTTACGAGATCTGCTCCACGACGCTTTGACCCGCGTGCAATGTTGGAGGCCCAGGTGATCGGCATCATTCCGAGGGACTGAATCAGATAGCCCCCCGCAAAATCGGCATCTTTGGGGCGCATCATGTCTTCTGTGATTGTGAGGGACGGATAACCCCGGTTCGGGCGTACTTCCTCATCAATTTCTCCCCAGATCTGCGTCGAGATATGGGTCATGTAGTTTTCACCGACCTGTCCGGAGCTGTTTGCCAGTTCGTTGTGAAGCAGCAGTCTTGCCGTTTCGACAGCACCAGCAGACAGAACAAGGCGCTCACAGCGTTGGCGGACGTTTTCACCGTTTCGGGTATAGACGACGCCGGTGACGCGTCCAGCTTGGTTCGTCTCGATTGTATGGACGTGGCATCCAGAGCGAATTTCAGCACCATGCGCGACAGCAAGCGGAAGCCACGTATTGTCTGCGCCTGACTTGGCCCCGTTGCGGCAGCCCTGATGACATGCGCCGCAATTTGCACACGCTTTACGAGTTCCAAAATGAGGCTGGTTGAAATCGCGCGTAATGAGAGCCGTTGGTCCATCAGCATGACGAATACCAACGGCGTCGCAGGCTTCCCGCATTTTCATTGCAGCCGGATTGGCTGGTGGAGGGGCGTAGGCATAACGCCGGGCAGGATCCCATGGATAGTTTGATGGCCCCGAGACACCAATGAAGGCTTCAACCTCTTCGATGTAGGGGAGAAGTTCTTCATAAGAAAAGGGCCAATCCACACTGCGGCCGGTTTCAGTATGAAGCCGAAAATCGCCAGCATGAGGACGGGGTAGAAAAGCGCCGTAATGTAGCAGGGAGCCGCCCACGCCAGTGCCACTGTTATTTCCACCGAAAGGTTGAGGATTGCGGCCACCAGACAGACGTTCATGCAGCCAGTAGATTTCGCGCGCTTCAATCTCGTCTGATGTATAACGGGAGGGTAAAAAGCTCGGGCCAGCTTCTAGGACCAGGACACTTTTTCCGGCTTCGGCCAGACGAGCGGCAAGAGGAGCGCCGCCTGCGCCACTGCCAATGACAATGACGTCCAGAATCTCTGTTTCGGCATAGGTCTTCATGGAAGGGTCTTGTCTCACGGCTTGGCTGAAGGGATTTTGGGTGAGGGTTCGAAGGATTCCCGCTTATTTGCATCAACAGTCTGGAACCCTTGGAACACACCATCCCCACCGTTGAGATTGGCGGAAATTCCCAGTGCATCCTGAACACGAGCATCGGCAAGGAAGCATTCAATTGCGTCTGCTCGGAGATCGAATGACCATTTTTGCATCTGCTCAGGCGTCAGGCGGTTAATCGCGTCTAGACCGTGGCGTCCTTCCGCGAGGTCATCGAGCGTCTGACCAATCGCTGAAGTATTAAGCGCCGGGAACGGCATATTGTGCTGAGCTTGGGCGAGATCATCCAGAGTCAGTAATGCCTGCTCCCACGCCGTGACGTCCGAAGGGAGTTCTGCAAACCGCCAGCCGTCGCGTGGTCCGGCAAGTGCGGCATCTACGCGAGCCGCCAGATTAAGGGGACTGTTTCCCAGAATATCTTCCTGAGGAAGCAAGACCGGCAGGAGGGCCTCAAGAACCGCAAAGGCTTTTGGGGAAAGGACGCGTGGCGCCTGTAACAGGTCGTCCTCAAGGCGCGTGACGAGAATGTCGCGCGTCCTTCCAGAAAGATGATCGGATGCAAGAAATTCGGGATAATCCGAGGGAAGGGGCATGACGGTGTCCTTTGCTCTTCTTTTCAAAGTCCCGGCATAGGGATAGTTCCTGGCTCCCGTTTGACCGCAAGATGCACTATCCTGTTTTTGTGATCCTGTCGTATGTCCGACGGAACGGGAATTTTATAGAGATCCATCCCTTGATCGGGATGTTTGTGCAAGTAAGGAGTGACGATGGCGGTCGAAATCCGGGTACCGGCGCTAGGGGAAAGCCTGACGACCGCAATCGTCGCGCGGTGGCTGAAGCAGTCTGGCGACTATGTTCAGCACGATGAAACAATTCTCGAACTTGAGACAGACAAGGTCAGCGTTGAGGTGACGGCCCCGTCCGCCGGGCGTCTTGAGAATTGCATCGCGGTTGGCACAGAGGTGGAAATAGGGGGTCTTCTGGGAGAAGTGGACGAAACGGCTGAAGCACCGGCTGTCGCTCCCGTTGCTCCTGTCGAAGCAGTAAAGCCTGAGCCTGTTTCCACGCCTGCCCCCGAACCTGTGCCTGCTGCTGTTCTGAAGCCGGAACCCGTTGCGGCACCGGCTAAAGCACCAATTCCCTCAGCGCCAAGGGCAGATGATGGTCGCGAGCGTCGTGTTCCCATGTCACGCCTTCGTCAGACTATCGCACGGAATCTGAAAGCGGCTCAGAATACGGCTGCCATTCTCACGACGTTCAATGAAATCGATATGTCAGCGGCAAAAGCCTTGCGGGCAGAATATCGTGAAGAGTTTGAAAAAAAGCATGACGGTGCCCGGTTGGGCTTTATGTCATTTTTCGCCCGGGCTGTTGTTGGAGCGTTGAAGGATTATCCGGCACTTAATGCACAGATCGAAGGCGATGAGATTGTTTATCGCGATTTCGTTAATCTAGGCATTGCTGTTGGCACGGAACGGGGGCTTGTTGTCCCGGTTCTGCATGAAGCCGACCAGATGAGCTTCGCCGAATTGGAGCGTCGCATTGCCGACTATGGAAAGCGTGCGAGAGTTGGGTCTCTCAAGCTTGATGAGCTTTCTTCTGGAACGTTTTCCATAACGAACGGAGGCATTTTCGGCTCACTTCTGTCCACGCCGATTCTGAATACTCCGCAATCGGGTATTCTGGGGATGCATGCCATTCAGGATCGACCCGTTGTGCGGGATGGTCAGATTGTTGTTAGACCGATGATGTATGTCGCACTTTCCTACGATCACCGAATTGTCGATGGTCGGGAAGCGGTCAGTTTTCTTGTTAGAGTGAAGCAGCTTGTTGAAGATCCAAGACGCCTGTTGCTCGACCTGTGACTTTTTTGGGAGATGGCGCGTTAAGGCGTGGCGTCTCCCGTTGAACGCTGGACGGTTCTGCCGATCCCCCGCGTTCATTGAACCATTATGAACCGAGGGTAATCCTGTCCATGCGGCCTGTTTCCACATTGTATCGCTCTGCCAGACTTCTTGTCGTGACAACCGCATTATGCGGTGGCGGTCCTCTGTTGACGGCCTGCGCACATGCCGATCCAACCCCTGCTACGCCGACTGAAAACGGAGATGTATCTGTTCCTCCGCCAGCTGATAATCCAGTGACAGATGCGACGCCGGTGGTTCCTTCAGTTCAGATTCCGCCTCTTCCTGTTGTCAGCAATACGGAAGCTCATAAGGAAGCCGCACGCCTTGTAAAAATGATGGCGAAGACGGTGAAGGGATTCACCACATATAAGCAGGACCGTCGGGAGGCATTCGTGTCTTTGGCACAGGCAGAGGTTGCAAAAGCGAACCAGCCTGTTTCGCGCCCGCAGCTCATCATGGTGGTCGATCGGAATGAGCGCGTTCAGCATTTGGATTTTGTTTTGGCCCTGCCTGACGAGCCGTGGATTTCTTTGGGGGGGACACCAGTTTCAACAGGAACAACAGGCCGGAAATACTATTACATTACTCCGACAGGTGTGTTCCAAAATTCAGCCGACCGCTTGGGCTATCGCGCTGAAGGCACAAAAAACAAATATGGTATCCGCGGGATTGGTGCCAAAGGATCCCGTGTTTGGGATATGGGATGGCAGACGGCAATGAAGGGCTGGCTTCCAAAACATGAAACCGGGCAGATTCGGCTGGAAATTCACGCTACGGACCCACAGTTTCTCGAGTGGAGACTTGGTCACTCTGCGTCTGAAGGGTGTATCCGAATTCCTGCGACGATGAATCGCTTCATGGATCACTATGGTCTGATAGATGCGCTTTACGAACAGGCGACAAGCTATGATCCACGCTTTGGGGCACTTCTGCCCAAGGACCGGGAGGCGACCCCGATCGCAGGAGATCTGGTTGTTGTAGTGGACTCCGGCCCATTGACGGAGCCAAAGATTGACCCCATCGCGGACAAGCGACCGCTACCCTGATACATTCCAATATCAAAATATTTCATAATATTTATGACAGATTTTGGTATTTCATATGAAGTTTCTATTGCATGATGGTAATTGCTGTTCTCAGCGCTGGGTAGTAACAGTAATGAGCGTTCTCTATTCCACGGGAGCGCGCAATTCCAATGATCAGTACCAGAAAAAAAATCGTCCTGCAGACAGGCGTTATGGCTGCGGCGATATTTTTTGGGTCAACGATCAACGCGGCAGAGCTCAAACAGGCTGACACCGAAAAGGATGCTTCCAAAGAAAAGCCGAAGGTGGAAAAGCTCACAGTTCTTGGGCACGCCGAACGTATCGCTCCCGCAACGGTTTCGCTAGACATTACGCAACCGACATCAAAAATTCAGTCGGGGTTTTTGGCAAATAATATTATTCCGCTCGCAAGCGTTGATGACATTATTCAATTCCAGCCAAGCGTATTTTCTCAGAACCCGAATGGTCCGGGAATGGGAAAAGCTGAAACCATGAGTTTGCGTGGTTTTCAGGATGGCCAATATAATATGACATTCGACGGCATTCCTTTCGGAAATGCTTCCGATATGGGCCATACGACGTCCTCACTATTTATCTCTCACTTTTTGGGGGAGGCGCAGATTGATCGTGGTCCTGGCACAGCGTCAACGATTGGAAATGCGACGTTCGGCGGAACCATGGGATTTACGTCCAAAAACCCAGCGGCGCGGATGGGAACAACGCTTTACGGGACGTACGGTAGTTTCAATACTCGCGCAGGTGGTATTGAATTCGATACAGGCAAAACCAGAATGGGCCGTGCTTTTATCGATATGCAGCACGAGGAAACCAATGGTTATCTGACCAATTCTTCTGAGCGTCGCAGCAACCTGATGTTCAAGGATGTTATCGATCTGGCGCCAGAAACAACGCTTACGATTGAAACGACGTATAACAAGGAATGGCAGTACACGACCCAGGGCGCCACGCTGGACGATTATAAAAAATATGGAAAGAACTACGGGTTATGCAATGACCCGTCGAAGCAGTGTTATTATGGTTATCAGCCAAGCGTTTATACATCTGATTTTGATTATATTTCCCTTAAAACAAAGCTACTGCCCTGGCTCACATTAGAAAATCAAATTTACACCAGTGGCTTTGAGCATGATTATTCTGAAAGCACAGACGCAAGTCAGGGTGATACCGCAGCAAACGGTGTGACATTTTATAATGCCGCCGGGAAAAAGGTGGCGACCTATAAAAACGATATTCCTGGAAAATACGCAGATGCAGCTTACCGGACATATGGCGATACCCTTCGTCTGAAGGGGCATACGTCTTACGGTTATATTCTTCTGGGGGTTTGGGCTGATGTTCAGAAAGATCGCCGCTACACGTATGCCATTGATCTGAGCCAGAGTTCCGTTCCGGTTCTTGGTAAAAATGGTTCAGCATATAGCTATGATATTTCAGACCTGAACACGACAATTCAACCTTATCTGGAGCTGAATTTTCATCCGTGGGCAGGGGCAACAATTAAGCCGGGCGTAAAATATTCCATTTTTAAAAGAGATTATGACGCGGGCATTAATAAGGGGACAAAGCTCCCGCTGAAAGACACGCAAAGCTATGGATCATGGCAGCCATCCATTGCGATTAATCAACGTATTATGAAGAACTGGAGCGCTTATGCTCAGGTTGCGCGCGGCTTTCTCGCGCCACCACTGTCTGTTTTTCAGGTTAGTTCAGTTGGAAACGTAAAGCCTGAAACCACCATGAATTATCAGGTTGGATCGGTATATCATGGCCGCAACTGGATGCTTTCTCTGGATGGATATTACATCAATTTCTCGAATTATATTGCCTCTGCGCAGATTCAGGTTCCCAACATCGGTACGACATCGACATATGTGAATAGCGGTGGTGCAGTTTACCGAGGAATTGAACTCGAAGGGCAATATGTCATTGGTTACGGTTTTTCCCTTTATGGAAATTACAGCGTCAATGACGCAAAATATAAGCACAGCAATGTTCGCGTTGCCAAAAGCCCAAACGCTTTGGCGTCTTTCGGGCTGCTTTATGAGAGTGAACATGGGCCCTATTTCTCGATTATGGGAAAATATGCCGGAACGCATTGGGGCTTGGACAGCACGACTGATGATGCAGATAATACGGTCTTCAAAAATCAGTACAAAATTGGAAGCACTGTGACGGCGGATCTCGCCATGGGCTGGCGTATTCATCATATTGGCTCATTTTTCAGTAATGTGACCCCAAGCATCAAGATTGCCAATCTGTTCGACAACCGCGCCATCAGCGACTTTGCGGGTAATCAGTCTTATGGAGATGCCCCACTGTTCTGGCGTATTGCTGGCCGGAGCGTGTTCTTCAACATGACGGCAACGATGCCATGATGCGGAGACTGTCTTCGCTTGCTCTTCTGTTCGCCTTGGGGGGCTGTGCCTCTCAGGCGCAGCCAGACGTTCTCGAAAAAGTCGTTTTTCTCGGCCGACACGGGATCCGCAGTCCGACGCTCTCGCCGCAGGAAATGCAGCATCGGACGGGTCATACCTGGCAGACATGGTCTGTAGCGCCTGGAGAAATGACACAGCACGGTGCCGCAGCGTTGGCAGCGATGGTGCAGGCTGTTCAGAGAAACTATAGCGCAAGCGCTCTGTTTCAGGGCGCCGAGACGTGTCAGATCCTGGAGCAGGAGACTGTTGTCTGGGCTGATACGGCTGATCATCGGACGCGACAGACGGGGGACGTCTGGGCCAAAGAAATAGCCCCAGGATGCGCCATAAAGGCCCATTGGGCGACGACAGGTGTCGATCCGGTTTTTAATGCGCTTGGCACTCAGGCAGGCAAGATTGATCGTGGAGTTTTGGAGCAAGAATTTGCAGCCGCCACGAAGACATTGCCCGAACCGGCCTCTCATAACGCTCTGAAAGCCGTTCAGTCGCTCATGGCGCCGGAAGCATGCTCGGAGAGTAATTCGTCGCCGCAATGCTTTTTAGGTGCAACGAAGAATGAGTGGAAAAAAGGAGCACCACATCTTCAGGGTGGCTTCGTAACGGCAGGCATGGCCGCAGAAAGTCTGTTGCTGACTTATGCAGAAGGTTTGTCTCTGGCTGACTTCGAGGTGGCTGACAAAGATGCGCCGCACGTTCTGGAAGCTGTTATGCCCGCGCATGAGGCAGAAAATCATCTTCTGAGGCGTCTGCCCGAATATGCCCGCGCCAGAAACGGGGTGATGGCGGAAAGTATTCGTGCGTTTTTGTCTGATCGCCCGGTTCTGTCTATCCCCGGGATATCGCCTTCCACAAAGGTGCTTGTTCTGGCTGGCCACGATACCAATCTGGCCGCCATGATGGCGCTGTTCGGGCTCGACTGGTCTTTCCCCGATCAACCGGATTCTACGGCCCCGAATACCGTTCTGGCGTTCGAACGCTGGCGTCACGCAGATGGCTCACGGGATGTCAGGATCAGGGTTTTCCACCAGTCTCTGGCAGAGCTGCGTCAGGGGAGGGCGCCTGATATCGAGACGTCTGCCTTAACACTGTCCCCTTCGCGGCCCATTCTTTTTTCTACGCAGTGAAAAATAAAAAAGCCCGGATGAGAACATCCGGGCTTTTTCGTAACTGATCCTGTTGGAAAGGCTTAGTGAGCCCAGCCTTCAGGAACTTTACCACCGTTCTTGGCCAGCTCGGCATAGACCTGCTTGATGAGCCAGACGTTCATCGTTGCTGAGTCGTCCGTGCTGCCCGTGTAGTGCAGTTCGCCTGCAAGCTGCTTGCGTGATTCCAGGGAACTGTCGAGGCCGAGCAGCTTCAGAAGATCCACAATCGAGGTCTTGTAGTTCAGCGGCTGGCCAGCCTTGGATGCCAGATCCGAAAGAACGGCATCCACATCTACTGGTGCGGCTGGAGTTGCAGGCGTCGCTGGGGCTGCGGCAGCCGGAGCGCCAGCGGAAGCCTGTGCATCAGCCGTGCCGGAAGTTGTCGGCGTGGCTGCTTCTGCATGTCCGAAAATCTTGGACATGATCGAGCTGAAAAGACCCATAGGAAATTCTCCTGACGGTTTGAAAAACAGTGTCGGGGTAGACAACGCCTACCCCGTGTCACCTGTTCCGCTCAGTAACGATATTCTTCGTGCTTGAACGGACCGGCAACCGGAACGCCAATGTAGTCAGCCTGCTTCGTGGACATCTTGGAGAGTTCGGCGCCAACCTTTGCGAGGTGCAGGGCAGCAACCTTTTCGTCCAGAGCCTTTGGCAGGGTGTAAACCTTCACCTCGTACTGGCCCGGCTTGGCGGTCCAGAGTTCGATCTGGGCCAGCGTCTGGTTGGTGAAGGAAGCGGACATCACGAAGGACGGGTGACCCGTGGCGTTGCCAAGGTTCACGAGACGGCCTTCGGAGAGCAGGATGATGCGGCGGCCTTCGGCCAGCTCGACTTCGTCAACCTGCGGCTTGATGTTGTTCCAGCGATAGTTGCGCAGGGCTTCAACCTGGATTTCGCTATCGAAGTGACCGATGTTGCAGACGATCGCACGGTCCTTCATTTCGCGCATGTGGTCGATCGTAATGATGTCCACATTGCCCGTGCAGGTGACGAAAATGTCGCCGCGCGGAGCTGCGTTTTCCATGGTGACGACTTCATAGCCTTCCATGGCGGCCTGAAGGGCACAGATCGGGTCGACTTCGGTCACGAGAACGCGGCAGCCTGCGTTGCGCAGGGAAGCAGCGGAACCCTTGCCCACGTCGCCATAACCGGCAACGACGGCAACCTTGCCAGCCATCATGACGTCCGTGCCGCGACGGATCGCGTCCACCAGGCTCTCACGGCAGCCATACAGGTTGTCAAACTTGGACTTCGTGACGCTGTCGTTCACGTTGATGGCCGGAACCTTCAGCGTGCCAGCCTTGGCCATCTGCCAGAGGCGATGCACACCCGTTGTCGTTTCTTCGGACAGGCCGCGGACGTCCTTCAGGAGTTCCGGGAACTGGTCGTGCATCATGACCGTGAGGTCACCGCCGTCATCAAGGATCATGTTCGGCGTCCAGCCGTCCGGACCCGTGATGGTCTGCTCAATGCACCAGTTGAATTCTTCTTCCGTCAGGCCCTTCCAGGCGAAAACCGGAATACCAGCGGCGGCGATGGCCGCTGCGGCGTGATCCTGCGTGGAGAAGATGTTGCAGGACGACCAGCGGACCGTGGCACCAAGGGCCGTCAGTGTCTCAATTAGAACTGCGGTTTGGATGGTCATGTGCAGGCAGCCAGCGATGCGGGCGCCCTTCAGAGGCTGGGAGTCCTTGTACTCTTCGCGGAGTGCCATCAGGCCGGGCATTTCGCCTTCAGCGATGGAAATTTCCTTACGGCCCCAGTCTGCCAGGGAGATGTCGTGTACCTTGTAGTCCTGCGTGGTCATGATTGGCCCTTACTGCCCGTCTTTGATGGCAGCAGGTATAGAGATTTGGCGGAGCCACGCAAAGTGTGGCTCCGTCGCACCTGACCTGTGTCAGTTCGGCTGTGTGGTGTCAGGCTTGGTTTTTACCGTCAGGTGCGGCTGATGTGTCCGCTTCAGATGGTGTTTATATTCTGTCTTGCCCTGCTTGGTGGTGTCCGACATGGCATGAGGAGCCTTGGGCGCGGGCTGATCCGGTTGCTCTTCAATCGTGTTGGGATTGGTTGGCAGATGATTGGACGGCTGATCGATGGTAGAGTTCTGGGCCTTCTGCGCTGCGGTGTTGGCCGTTTGCGTCTGGTCGTTACTCGGGCTGCTGATGGCCTGTGCGAATGCTGTTGAGGACACTGCAGGAGCGGCCATCAGAACAGCAGTGGCAAGCAGGGAAGCTTTGAGGCGAAAAGTCATGATGATATTTCCTTTGATGGTGAAGAGCTGGCTCTTCCAGGAATAATCTGTTAACTCCCCGCCGGCGTAACAGTTGCCATAAAGAGCATATTGCGTCTGCTGTGCGGCCATGTCAGAGAACGGCAGATCACCTCTGTCGTGTTGCTCAGTGCCGACGAAGGTCCAGAATACCCCCTGAAGAACAGGAGGATGCCGTGTCAGAGAACTCCACCTACAATTTTCCTTTCACGGTGATCGATCCTGCATATCAGGAGACGGGGAAGCCTGCGTTTGCGAATGGGCTGGTATGGGCTGTCCATGCTGTGCCTGGACAAGACCTGCGACCTCTGGGGCAGGAAGAGGTTGAAGATCTTCTGACGCCCGGCCATGAGTTGACGTCTCAGGGCTGGTTCTGGCTTCACTTTGATACGGTCCACAGCTCCGCACGGTCGTTCGTCGCACATCTGCCAGATCTGCCTGAAGACGTGTGCGGGATGCTGGCAGAAACGGAATACGGGATCGCGCTTGAAGCAGCAGATGACCTGATCTGGGGCGCACTGCCAGCTTTTGATGATGCCTTGTCGGAAGATGACAGGGAGATTTGTGCATGGCGCTTTGCGATGCGGCCGGATCTCCTGATTACAACCCGGCGTAATCCGATCCCGGTTCTTGGCGCTGCTTACCGGTCTTTGAAAGCCGACCATATTCCGCCGACGCCTGCAGGAATCATTGACCGTGCTCTGCGCGAGTTCACGGGAACAGTCAGGCGCCAGCTTGGCCAGCTTGATGATGATCTGGATCGTGCGGAAGATGCTCTTCTACTGATCGAGCATCGTTCTGATCTTGGTCATCTGGGCGGTATTGTTGGCAAGGTGCGGCGTCGGGCGACGGAGTTGCGCCGTGTTGTGACGCCAATTGATCGCGTTTTGAAAGACGAAGATCTGGATCTCCCAGACTGGGCGGAAGATGAACTGCGGGATCGTGCGGAACGTCAGGTTCACGCTGCTCTGGACGATCTTATCGCGCTTCAGGATCGTGCCCGGTCATTGCAGGACGAGCTGGGATCTAATCAGGCAGAAGAAACCAACCGACGGCTCTATATCGTTTCCGTGGGAACGACATTGATGCTTCCCGCTACGTTCGTGACGGGTTTCTTCGGAATGAATACCGGGGGAATGTTTCTGGCTCAGGGAGCGTGGGGAACTGTCGAAGCCGGTTTTGTCTGCTTCGTTTTCATGAGTGTGACGTTTTTGTTCATGAAATTCGCACGTCTTCTCTGAAGGCTTCGCAGCGTTAAAATTCTTGGAAATTTCGCGGGATAAGGTCTTGGTCTTGTCGCTTAAGCGATTAGTCTGTGTGTCTGTTACGAAAAGATACAGTTATTTTGGCTGTGCTTGATGATGGGGACTGGACAGTGATAGCGCGTTTTCAAAAGACCATTGCTCTTGGCGCCTTGGGGGTCAGTCTGGCTGCATGTTCACCGGATGTGTACACGCCAAAAACGGCTATTGCAGCGGCAGCGGCAGACCCGACGGGTGTTGTTGGCACATTTGAGATGACTGTCCAGCGCGTCGGCCGTCAGGACAATATGGTCTATCTGGATTCTGCCGATAATTATCGGGATCCAACGACGCTCATCATCGCCATTCACGAGAGCACGGCAAACGACCTGCTACAGGGGACGTCCCAGACGGCAGAGCAGTATTTCATGCACCGTCGGGTTCGGGCCTCAGGTCTGGCCAAAAAAGTCCCTGTCGGACGGCTCAAGGCAGATGGCACCGTTGGCAGCATTTATTATCAGACGCAGGTTTTTATCGGCGGGGTCGAAGATATAAAGATTCTACCCTCGGACTAAATCTGTAGCGGTCTGTTGGTGGTGATTTCGGGAAGGGAAGGCGGATCAGCTTTCCCGTGATGGGGTGAATGTGTGGAAGCAGCGCGCCTATCTCAGCTAATTAGCAATGCAGAGTAGGTCAGACGGTTCTGATGGCTTCTGCCGGTTTGGCAAAGGGCCCCGTGTAGTTCTGGTTATATAAGCCGTCGCGTGAATTTCGGTTTTGATGACGTAGAGTATTGCGAGAGCAATAATGATGCACGCTATACCCAGAGGACTTCCGGTACGGATCGACTATGAGGACGTGGTGGCCATTAGAGGTTGCGGCTGCCACGACATTTCGTCCTCGGCTTGAGTCTCTCTTGGAAAAGATCTGCGGCGTATGTTGCTCTGACGTGTTGTTTCATCGTTGGTCATCGGGGTCGTTAAAGGAAAAAACCAGGGTTGATAGTCCTCCTTTGAAGAGGCCGGCCTGCCCTGAGAGCGATGGGTAATTTCCCTTACGAAGTCCTTAAGGCAGAAGCCGTTGAAAGTGCGATTATTGACCGTGACACGATCTGGGTTGATCTCCAGAACGTTCTCGCCGTGAATAAGGTTCTGCCAGCCTACGGAGGAATAATCATTCCAGACTGGGGCGAGCGTGATGATTCCATCCGCCTCATGAATGATCTTTTCTGTCCCCGGATTGCTGATTTCGTCCCAGTAAATGCTCTGGAAAGCCGGATGCTCTGCAGGGAAGAGGCTTTTGCCAGCACTTACAACCGTAATACTGCACCCAAGGCTATCAGCGAGTTCTATTGTGTTTTCAAGCGCCTCGACTGCCGGAAGCTTGCTGCCGACAAGAATGACGATTCTATTCCGTTTTTTGAGGAAGCAGAGACTTTCATCCACAGCTTCATTCAGGCTTTCCAAATCTGGCGCCGGATGGAAGCAAAGTGAGGAAACGGGACTGGGTCTTACGCACGGCTGGTCTGCGATATGACAGGCAATTTCCAGATATGCGGGTTTTTTCTCACGCAGTGCTGTTCGAATAACGTGATCGATCTGTGCCGGTGCCGTTTCAGCCGAAGTGATGATTTCTGCGGCTACGGTAATGTGGCGGACCATCCCGATCTGGCGGAGGGGGGTAAGATCTGACCTCGGGTCACGCGTGTTGGGTGTTCCTGAAATCAGAATAACCGGCAGATTTTCGGCATAGGCTGCGCGAATGCCATTCAGGGCAGAAATGGCGTCAGCGCCAAAGGTGATGACTGCGGCCGCTGCACCGTTGACGCGGGCATAGCCCTCCGCTGAGAGGCTGCAAGTCAGCTCATTGCAGCTATAAATCTGCTTCATGCCACCGTGCGCGAGAAGCTGATCCAGCAGGACGAGATTGCAGTCTCCCGTTACGGCGAAATGATGCTTCAGGCCAATCTGGGTGAGACGTTCCGCAAGGTAATGTCCGACGGTGAAAATCATGTTTTCCGCGCTTCAGGAGCCATGATCAGTGAGTGGCCGCCTTGAGGGGCGTCTGTTCTGCAGCCGTTGGGGCAGTTTTGCCGAGTGTGGGAACGCCATGAGGCTGCTGGGCTGCATATTTCTCGAAGGCTTCCTGCGTGCCGATATAAGCGCAGTCACAGATGTCCCGGTCTGCGTAGATGTAACGCAGGCCTTCCGGTGTAGTCCGGGTCAGGAAGACATGCTGTGGCATGAGCTGAAGTTCGGCCCGGCGTGATGGGGAATTGGCTGGGTGTCTGACAAACCCTGCAGAAGCGAGTTGCTGTTCCTGCGGACTCATCGGTTCAGAGACACAGCCAGCAAGGCCAAATGCTGCAAGGCACAGGGCTGTCGGGACGGAAAGGGCAGAAGAAAGTTTGAACATAGCAGATATCCTAACTGTCTGAGCGGCGAGGGGTTCCATCTCATGCCAGGTGTGAGCGTGGTTGGGAGTGAGTTTACAACGCATCTTTAGGCAGATGGATCATCTGACCCGTTCTGGCGGACTGATAGAGGGCTTCCATCAGTTTCTGGTCCCGCAGGCCTTCTTCACCGGGCGTCCGGGGTGTCTGGTTCTTGAGAATGCATTCGGAAAAATGGTCGATTTCCAGAGCAAACTGGTTTCCGGCCGGGATGTGCCATTCGCTGACGGCTTTATGGTCGCCCTGGCGTCGTCCGATCCGCAGGCGGTGGCCTGTATAGGCGAAGGCGTTTTCCAGAGTGATCCATCCTTTTTCCAGTTGGATACGAAGGTCTTTGCTTTCGTGTGCGCCATAGCTGGTCGCGCAGTTGGCAATGACGCCTGACGGGAAGCGGAGCATGAAAGAGAATGTTTCATCCAGGTTTCTGTAGCGTGGATCATCGGGGGGGCTGACCATTTGCGCGAACAGACTCTCAGGTTCTTCTCCGAGCACCGCGCGCGTGCCGTTGAGGCAATAGAGGCCGATATCCGGAAGGGCTCCTCCGCCAGCCAGTTCAGGTTTGAGGCGCCACTGATCGGCGTCTCCCTGCATCTGTGTGTTGATGGCTTCGACGAGTTTGGGGCGGCCGAGTTCCCCGCTTTGAACCAGTTTTCTGACAAGCTGGTTGAAGGGTTCATAATGGCAACGATAGGCAATCATGAGTTTCACACCTGCGGCATGGCAGGCTTCAATCATGCGTCTGGCGTCCTCGCTTGAGTTGGCCATGGGCTTCTCGCACAGGACGTGTTTGCCTGCTGATGCGAGGGCTTCGACCTGACCAGCGTGGAGTGCGTTGGGGGTGACGACATAAACGGCCTGAATATCGGGCCTCTCTGCCAGCTTGTGGATTTCGTCATAGGTGAAAAGTGACTCTTCCCCGATGCCATAATCATGTCCCGCGGATCTGGCCTTTTCCTTGCGACCGGAAATAAGCGCTACAGGTTTGGCGAGGCGGCACTGAAGGAAGGATGGAAGAATTTCTCCGAGAGTCAGCCGTCCCAGTCCCATGACGGCGAACCCAACCCGCTCGGACGGGGGGAGCGCATGAGGGGGCTGTGCTTCAGGGGCGTCGGCGTCTCCGCGCCAGTTACCGAAAGTGATCTGGCCCTTTTCGACTGTTCCCGTATCCAGTTCGGAAGGGAGGAGATGTTTGAGGTCAGAGGACGGAGTCTGAGGCATTGTCACTGCTTTCCCTGAAGGGTGTTCAGGAAAAGCAACGCAGGTTCAGCCCTGAAAGGTCTGCAAAATCCTAAAACCTCACGACAATCGTGAAATCCGTGTCCTGATGTGTCAGCCAGGTCGTCTGACGTGAACCCGGAGAGGAGGCTGATCATCGTTTCGAATAAACGAGATTTCGGCTTCATGCCGTGCTGGCAGCCTCCCGATCTGTTCAATATTCTGGATGTTGGCTGTGAGGGGAATAGACGTGTCTCCCAGCACCCACAGGAAGCCTTCGCCGGGCCTGATGGCGGAAAGAACCTTGCCTGTTTTCACGTCGATCAGGCTTGCGGCTTGAGAAACCAGGAGAGTGGACAGGCCACGCATGGCGTCTTCCGTCATGGGCAGGAAACGTTCCCATTCCCCAGGGTTCGTAGAGTCTGTGCCAATTCTGCCTGTGCCGGGAACAGGGGCACTTATCAGGAAAGTTTTAAGTTCTTTCTCCTGAAAAATAATCAGACCGTTTCCAGCGTCCAGAGCTTCAAATACGGGCAACGGCCGCGGCATCGAAACGCGCTTTTCAAAAGTGATGTCGCAAGGAAGATTTAGGGGAAGGGCAATCTTTGCGGATATGCCGGGATAGACGCCAGGCTGGAACGGCGTAGGAGAAAAATAGTCACTGATGGGATCATGATCCAGAACGCGGCCATGCCAGTCCATGAACCAGAGCCGGGTTTTGGGAAGAGTCTGGCTCATATTTTCTCCATATCAGTGGCTGCGAGGGCGAGGCATTTCTTCATGACGCCCGGCAATGCTGCGCGCGTCGTTGATCGAAACGCACCGAAGGATGGGTCGATCCCTGCATTATGTCCCGCAGGGAGGGTCTTTACGTAAACCATGAGCCGAAGTGTGAAGTGGGTAAAGACATGTGTAACTTCCCCTCTCTGAGACCAGGGTCCCAGAGAGGGAGCATGGTTCATGGCATCTGCTTCAGTCCAGGGTACATCGCGCCATTCCGTGCCCGGAAATTCGTCCATTCCGCCGAGAAGACCTTTTTCCGGTCGGGTTCTCATCAGGACCTGTCCGTTTGTATCCAGAAGGACAAAGTGCACGCCGTAACGCGTGGGGCGTGCCTGTTTGGGTGCTTTGCGGGGAAGTGTGGATGCTATCCCTTTGGTATGACCAAGGCAGGATGGACGCCATGGGCATGTCAGGCACGACGGATTGCGGGGCGTGCAAACCGTGGCGCCGAGATCAAACAGGGCTTGGGCAAAGTCTGAGGGGCGCTGCTGTGCTTCTGCTGACTGGTTGAGGAGCGCTGCCTGTTTGGCCAGAAGCGGGCGCGAGGCGGGGAGAGGGTTTTCTATGGCGAAAAGGCGTGATGTCACGCGCTCGACATTCCCATCGACCGGTACGACGGGGCGGCCGAAGGCAATCGCGGCGATGGCGCGTGCGGTATAAGCGCCCACGCCCGGAAGCTTCAGAAGGTCTTCGACTGTGTCCGGGAATTGCCCGAGTTCTGCAACGCGTTTGGCGCAGGCGTGGAGATTACGGGCACGGGCGTAGTAGCCGAGGCCGGCCCAAAGATAGAGAACGTCTTCCTGCAGGGCTGCGGCCAGATCCTGCACGGTCGGGTAATGCGTGAGAAAGCGTTCGTAATAGGCTATGACAGCCTTTACGGTCGTCTGCTGAAGCATGATTTCGCTCAGCCAGACGGCATAGGGGTTAGGCCGCTGCCCCGGGAGGCTGCGCCAGGGAAGGGTGCGGCGGTGAGTGTCGTACCAGCGGAGCAGGTCGGAAGCATCAGGAGTCACGGAGAGGGATATGACGAAGGATCACGGTCCGGACAAGAACCTTCGTGGTCGGGCAGCGGGAATGGACCCAAAGCCCGCATGGATTCCCAAGCGGGGAGGAGCGCGGCAGATCGGTGCTCTGGTGCCGGGAATTACCAAGCCGGCGTTCAAGAAGAAGTCTCCGCTTCTGGTTCGGCTTTCCATCGATTGGGAAGATTTTATCGGCCCACGTCTGTCTCGTGTGACCGAGCCGCGTCGGCTGTCGGCAGGGTCTCTGACGCTGGCGTGTTCTGGGCCGATTGCCATGGAATTGCAGCATCTCGCACCTCAGATCATTGAACGGATCAATACAGCCTGTGGTCTGAGGGGCGAGCATCTCATTCTTCGGCTGAAGATTGTTCAGGACATGACAGCATTTGAGAGGCCCAAGCCGCCAAGGCCCAAGCCTGTTCAGGTTGATGTTCCTGAAATTGAAGATGACGAGTTGCGGGATGCCCTGCAACGCCTTGGTGGTCATATCGGAGCGCGGGGTGGCCGCAGGCGTCGGTGACAGAAGTGTTTCACGTGAAACGACTTGTTTCATGCCCTGAAAGAGCCCTTTTCAGGGGCCAGAGTTCTGACGATATGGAAAGCTGAAAGCGGCTATTTCCAAGGAGACAAGCCATGAACATCACGAAAAAATCTGCTGGAGCCTTGGTTCTTGCTGCATTGATCGGCACTGCGCCGTTCTCGGCCATGGCGCAGCGTGGCGGCGGTCCGGGCGGTGGCGGCGGTGGTTTCCATGGCGGAGGCGGAGGCCGTGGTGGTCCCGGTGGTGGGATGGGCGGATTTCGTGGTGGTGGCGGTTACGGTGGTGGCCCGGGAGGTGGATTCCGCGGTGGCCCCGGCGGCGGTATGGGTGGTTTCCGAGGTGGTCCGGGCGGTAGCTATGGCTATCGTGGAGGCCCCGGTTGGGGCTTCCGTCCCGGCTATGGTGGCTGGGGCGGTGGATGGGGTGGCCCGCGTTTCGTCGGTTGGGGCACGCCCGGTTGGGGTGGATGGAATGGCTGGGGCGG